>JAOBWJ010000318.1 GCA_025463335.1 Acidimicrobiales bacterium | reverse complement strand
GCCAAGAACGTCACCCTCAGCTTCCAGCGCGACATCACTGGTGACACCCCACCCCTTCCGGCCGCGCCCACCGTCCAACGTTGGAACCTCATGCTGCAGGCCGACCAAGATCCGCTCCACCCCGGTCTCGAGGACCTCCTGCCCGCCTTCCTCACGGTCGACTTCGACCTTGCGACGGGCAAGATCGCGAACAACATCGCCAGCGGAACCACGGGCGGATTCGTGTCCGGCACGAAGAACGACTTCCTCATCAACCCCTCACTGCTCCTCAGCAAGGATCCGTACAACGTGTCGCCTCCGGCCACCCCGGCGACGACCCCCGGACCGCTCGGGACCTTCGCTGCCACGGATCAGATCAACATCCATTTCGACGGCACCACGCCGTTGTCGCAGTTCTCGGGCGTGAACAGCCTGGCCGCGACCGACCAGGACGGTTCGGCCACTGGCTCCCTCCAGACGTTCACGATCTCGCAGGACGGCGTCATCACCGGCGTCTTCTCCAATGGCCGGACGCAGAGCATCGCCCAGATGGCCATCGCCACCTTCTCCAACCCGTCGGGCCTGGAGAAGCTGGAGGGCTCGATGTACCGACCCTCGGCCAACTCGGGTCTGGCGTCGGTCGGGCAGGCCGGCCTCGCCGGCCGGGGCAGCCTTGCCGGTGGCACGCTCGAGATGTCGAACGTCGACCTGGCCCAGGAGTTCACCAACCTGATCGTCGCCCAGCGCGGCTTCCAGGCCAACACCCGGGTCATCACCGCTTCCGACGAGGTCCTCCAGGACCTCGTCCAGATGAAGCGCTAGTAGGTCCGCGTGCCCCGACGGCGCCAGACGGACGGTCCCGACGGAGGTCGGGACCTCCGTCGCGCCCCGGTGCAGGTCCGAAATCCCTCCCTCGAACTACTCACATCCAGCCGTCCGCTGCCGATTCATGTACGGCGAGCGGCAAAGGACGGCCGACGCAATGCAGGGACGGAGCCCATGATCATCGTCACCCGACTCAACGGCCCGCCGTTCGCCCTGAACCCGGACCTGATCGAGCGCGCCGACGCCACGCCGGACACCGTCCTGACCCTGGTGGACGGGACGAAGTACCTCATCGCGGAATCCGTGGAAGAGGTGATCGAGGCCGTCCGCCAGTACCGGGCGTCGGTCATCGCCCTGGCCCAGCACATCGAAACGGCCCCGGCGCCGGCCCGGCCGCTGCACGTCGTTCCCGGCGAGCCGGAGGCCTGACCCATGGATCCGGGAACCCTCCTCGGGATCATCATCACGTTCGTCGCCGTGTTCGTCTCTCTGATCATGGAGGGCGGCAAGCCGACGGCGGTGATCCTGATCCCCGCCCTGCTCATCGTGTTCGGCGGCACCGTCGGGGCGGCCATGTCGGGCGGCACCCTCAAGGACTTCACGTCCGGGTTCGGTCGCATCAAGGTGGCTCTCTTCGCCAAGAAGACGGCCAACGACGACACCGTGCGCACCCTGGTTGGCTTCGCCGAGCGCGCCCGCCGCGACGGGCTCCTCGCACTGGAGGAGACGGCCCGGTCGATCGAGGACCCGTTCCTTCGCAAGGGCATCGAGCTCGCCGTCGACGGCACCGATCCCGAGGAGCTCCGCGACATCCTCGAGGCCGACATCCAGGCCACCCGCGCCGAGCACCAGCAGGGCATCAAGATCTTCGCCGACATGGGCGGCTATGCGCCCACCCTCGGCATCATCGGCACCGTCCTCGGCCTCATCCACGTGCTCGAGAACCTGAGCGACCCCGAGAAGCTGGGCCACCTCATCGCCGGCGCCTTCGTGGCCACGCTGTGGGGCGTGCTCAGCGCCAACGCCCTCTGGCTCCCGATCTCGAAGAAGCTGAAGCGGGTTGCCGAGGTCGAGCTCCGGCGCATGGACATGCTGCTCGAGGGGATCATGTCGATCCAGGCCGGGGCCAACCCGCGCGTGATCGAGCAGAAGCTGCTGTCGTTCCTCCCCGCCAAGGAGCGGGCCATCCTCGAGGCCGAACAGGCGGCCTAGTCCGATGGCTCAGCGCGTCCGCCGACGGGACCACGAGGAAGAGCACGAGAACGAGGAGCGTTGGCTCCTCACCTACGCGGACATGATCACGCTGCTCATGGTGCTCTTCATCGTGCTGTTCTCCATCGGGCAGCTCGACCTGAAGAAGTTCCAGCAGCTCAGCTCGGGCCTGGCGGCCTCGTTCGGCACGGCCCAGAACGTGGCCCTCAATGGCGGGACCGGTGTGCTCGACGGCGGCGACTCCCCGCTCGACGCCGAGACCGCGGCCAAGGTGCTCCAGGAGCAGCAGGCGGCCGCCGCCGAAGCCCAGAGGCAGCTGCAGGAGACGGCCGACAAGGTCAAGGAGACGCTGGCCGGGCAGGGCTTGGGCGACAAGGTCACGTTCCGGTTCGAGGACCGCGGCTTGGTGCTCCAGATCGTGACCGACGACGTGCTGTTCGACCTGGGCAAGGCCGAGCTCCGTCCCCAGGGTCGAGCGGTGCTCGACGGCCTGGCCGGGGCCCTGAAGACGGTGCCCAACAAGCTCTCGGTCGAGGGCCACACCGACAACCGGCCGATCAGCGGCTTCCCGTTCGCCAGCAACTGGGAGCTCTCCACCTTCCGGGCCACGACGGTGCTCCGCTACCTCGTCGAGCAGAAGGGGCTCGACAAGAAGCGGATCGGCGCCGCCGGCTACGGCGAGGAACAGCCCCTCGTCCCGAACGACACGCTCGAGCACCAGGCCAAGAACCGGCGGGTGGAGATCGTCGTCCTGGCCCCCACCCAGGTGGTCAGGGTGCCCGCGAGCATCACCAGCACGACCAGCACGACCGACGGCGGCACCGGTGGGAGCGCCGGTGGAACCCAGCGCAAGGAGCCCTGATGGCAGCGATCCGACCCGGACGACCGGCGGCCAAGAAGCAGGCAGCGGCACCGACCGACGCCGCGCCCCCTCCCCCGCCCCCGGCCGCGCCCCGCAACCGCGGCATGACGGTGCCCGCCATCGTCGTGGCCGCCGCCCTGCTGGGCGCCGCCTTCCTCATGCGTGGTGGCGGCGGCGGCACGACCGTCCAGGCCAGTAGCACGGCGACCACCGCGCCCGTGGCCGAAGGCGCGGTCGTGGCCCTCGACTCGATCACCATGAACCTGGCCAGCGGCGACATCCTCAAGGTCGGCATCGCCCTCCAGCTCGCGGCCTCCACCGATGCCAAGACGGAAGCGGCCGACCCGTCGGCCTTCGGCGCCCGCGCCCTGGACGAGACCATCTCGGTGATCGGTCAGTACTCGCGCAACGAGCTGGCGGCCGCCGGCGGCATCGCCGATGCCAAAGCCAAGCTCTCCAAGCGCGTCGCCCTCGTGTACCACGACAAGGTCATCGGCGTGTACTTCACGCAATTCGTGATCGCGTAGCGCCCGACCCCTCAACTCGACGGGACGCCTGCCGATCCCTTGGGCCGATGGCCGAGATGGGAGCGAGCGACCTGTCGCTCGAAGAGATCGACTCCCTGATCGCCGAGGTGGCCGAGCCGGCCTCGGTCGGGAGCGCGGCCGGCGGGCACCAGCAGGGCGCCCCCACCGGCGAGGTGCAGCTCTTCGACTTCCGGCGCCCCAACAAGTTCAGCCGCGACCACGTCCGCGCCCTGCAGATCGTCAACGAGACGTTCGCCCGCCAGACGGGGACGATCCTTTCCACCACGCTCCGGGCCGTGTCGACCATGACCCTGTCGTCGGTCGACCAGCTCACCTACGACGAGTTCGTGCGCTCGGTCCCCAACCCGACGGTCATGGCCATCCTCTCGCTCGAGCCGCTCAACGGCGCCGGCATCCTCCAGGTGCCCATGCACCTGGCCATGGCCATCATCGACCGCATGCTCGGGGGCAGCGGTACGGGCGCGTTCCCGAGCCGGCCGCTCACCGAGATCGAGAGCACGTTGATGCGCACGATCATCGACCGGGCGCTGGCCGAGCTCGCCTACGCCTTCGAGTCGTTGGTCGAGCTCGAGCCCAAGATCGTCCAGTTCGAGTCCAACCCGCAGTTCGCACAGGTCGCAGCGCCGTCGGACATGGTGGTGGTGTCGACCTACGAGGCTCGCATCGGCGGCGAGCTCGGCATGATCCGCCTCTGCCTTCCGTTCTCCTCGCTCCAGCCGGTGCTGGAGCGAGCGGTGACCCATTCGCTGTTCGCCGACCGTTCGGCCGGCGATCCCGTGGTGATCAAGCACGCCCTGACCGAGCGCCTCGAGCAGGTCCCGGTGGAGGTGTCGGTCCGCTTCGGGTCGGTCACCCTCACCTCGGCCGAGATCGTCGGGCTCCGCGAGGGCGACGTGCTCCCCCTCCACCACAAGGTCGAGGAGCCGCTGACCGTGACCGCTGTCGGCCAGCCGCTCCTGCGCGCCACGCCCGGCAAGCGCGGCAAGCGCCTCGCCGTGATGATCGTCGACCCCGTGAGGACGAACGCATGAGCATTACCTCGTCGGCTCCGGCCGCGCTCCAGGCAGCCCAGGCGCGGGTGCTCCCGGCCCTCCAGCGGGCGGCCGCCGCCCTGGCCCGCTCGCTCCCGGCCGACACCGCCATCGTGGCCGGTACGGTCGACGACGGCGCTGCCGGCCGTGATCGCCTCCTACCCGGGCCGGCAGCCCGCGCCATCTCGGCCGGCCTCGACGGTGCCCTCCGCGGCACCGTCGTGCTCGCCGTCTCGTCCCCGCTGGCCGAGGCCATCGAGCACGGACCCCTCCTGAACCAGGAGCTGGTGTCCGGTGTGGCCCAAGCCCTCGCCGACGCCGTGAGCGTGCTGGAACCGGCGATCGGCGGCACCCTCCGCCTCGAGGCCCTCCACGAGCTCGATGCCGCCATCGCCCTGGGCTCGCCCGGCGACGGTGCCGCCTTCGTCGGCCTCACCGTGCTCGACGGCACCGCCCATGTCGCCACCCTTGCCGTGCTGATCCGCGAGGTGGTGATCGAGGAGGACGAGACGCTCGAGCCGCTGAGCCCACTCCACGAGTTCGAGCCGCTGGTCAACCAGGCGCCCGAGCCCGAGGGCAACCGGTCGCTCGACCTCCTGGCCGACGTGGAGATGGGCGTCACCGCCGAGCTCGGTCGCACCCGGATGACGGTGCGGGAGCTGCTGGCATTGACGCCCGGCTCGGTCGTCGAGCTCGACCGCACTGCCGGCAGCCCCGTCGACGTCCTCGTCAACGGCACGCTCGTCGCCCGCGGTGAGGTCGTCGTCATCGACGAGGAGTTCGGCGTCCGCATCTCCGAGATCATCGGGCTCGAAGCCACCCGCCCGCGGGCGAGGGCCTAGCTGTGCCGATGGTCTCGATGGGTGGTCACTCCTAGTGGGAGACGTGTCCCTGCTCGCCCTCTTCGCGAGGCTTGCCATCTCCCTGGCCGTCGTCCTGGCGGTCATGGGCCTGGCCGGGCGCGCCCTGCGCAAGAAGGCCATGCCGGGCATGGCTCGCCGCAACCGCGTCGCGCCGATCGAGGTCATCGCCCGGCAGGGGTTGGGGCGCACCGCCTCGGTCGCCCTGGTGCGGGCCGGCGGCAAGGTGCTGCTGCTCGGCGTCACCGAGACGAACGTGAACTTCCTCGGGGAGGCCGACGACCTCGGCCTGCTCGACGACGATGGACCGGGAGCCCAACGGACGGCGCTCCTCGGGGACGGGCCTGCCCGTCCCAGTTGGACATGGAAGGCATTGATCGATGCCGCTCGGGAGCGCACCGTCCGCCGGTAGCTCCCTGCGGCTCCGAGGAGCCGTCCATGTCCACCCTGCTCCGCCGTGCCCTGGGCGCGGCCGCGCTCGCCCTGCTGCTCGTCGGCGCCGTCGGCGTCCGGCCGGCCGCCGCCCAGACCGCTCCACCCGTCACCGTTGCCGCCGTCCCCACCCCATCGGTTGCCGGTGCCGACGCCACCGGGCGGGCCAGCACCAGCATCAACCTCGACCTCGGCGCGTCCAAGGACGGCAGCGTCCCCAGCCAGTCGATCGTCATCATCCTGCTGCTCACGCTGCTGTCGGTCGCCCCCGCCCTGCTCATCATGCTGACGAGCTTCACCCGGATCGTGGTGGTGCTGTCGCTGA
>JAOBWJ010000300.1 GCA_025463335.1 Acidimicrobiales bacterium | reverse complement strand
ACCGGTCTTGCACTAGCCGATCCGAGTGGTGGCAGCGCTCGCTGCACGCACCACAAGCCGGAAGGAGTGATGCATGGCAGACACGTTGGCCATGATCGCCAAGGCACCTGCGGACTTTGAGCGTTTCGGGCTGTCGCCAACCTCGATCGCGCCGTGGGAGGACGGCGCACGCACCGACGCCTCGGCTGGCACCTATGAGTGGTGGTATTTCGACGCGCATCTCGCCGACGAGGCGAAGCTGGTCGTGACGTTCATGGACAAGGACTTCGCCGATCCGGAGAAGCCCTTGGCGCCGCTGCTCCGACTGAACCTTGATCTTGCCGACGGGCGGCATTTCGAGAAGGTCGTGCACCATCCACCGGGCGAATGGTCAGCGGCCAAGGACCATGCCGATGTTCGCCTTGGCGGGAACCGATTCGCCGGTGACCTGCACCACTATCGGATCGAAGCGACCGCCGAGGAGATCTCGGTCGACGTCAGCTTGACCGGTGAGGTTCCTCCGTGGCGCCCGGGGACCGGGTACATGTTGTTCGGCGCGGACCGTTCGCTGGAGTTCGCCTGGCTTCCCGCGGTGCCCCAGGGCGCGGTGAACGTCACGTACTCCGTCGACGGCGAGCGGCACGAGACGACAGGGGTCGGCTACCACGATCACAACTGGGGCAACGTCGGCCTGATGAAGGTGGTGCACGACTGGTACTGGGCTCGCGGTCAGGCCGGACCGTATTCGGTCATCGCGTCCTACATCACCTCCGCGGAGAAGTACGGGTTCGAGCCGCTTCCGATCTTCATGCTCGCCCGCGACAACGTCGTCGTCGGCGACGACCCGGCCAACGTCACGTTCGAACGGGAAGGCGTCTACACCGACCAGACGACCGGCGAGCCAGTCGCGGCGACGACCCGCTACACGTACCGCGCCGGCGAGGACCGATACGTGGTGTCGTTCACCCGCACCCAGGACCTGGAAGCAGACCGAATGATCGACAACATCAAGGGGATCAAACACCTCGCCGCCAAGCTGGCGCACTTCGACGGCGCCTACCTGCGGTTCGCCGGTGACCTCGAGATCGCACGGTACAGCGGTGATGAGCTGGTCGAGACCCACAAAGACGACGCCATCTGGGAGCTGATGTACTTCGGCCACGCCCGCGACCAGTAGCGCCGATCGTGGACTCGAGGAGCGCCGGTATCTCTTGGCCCCGAAGCGGTCCCTGGCGCCTGGTTTCTTCAGGCGAGTTCAATCCGTGTGCGTAACGGAGCAATCGCCCCTCGGACACTCAAACGGTGGGCCATCGCCCACCGTTCTGTGCTTTTCGGCGCAGCCCCCAAGCTCGATCGGGCGGAAGCCGTGGTCGGGATGGCCACGTCCGCGGCCACGGCGGGGGTCAAGCGGGCGACCGGTGCGGTCGGGGCGTGATCTTGGCTCGACTTCTTGGAGGGCTCCCCGATGATCCGCTTCAGCGTGTTCTACCCCTCGGCGGAGGGCGCCACCTTCGACCACGACTACTACGCCAACAGCCACGTCCCGCTCGCGGTGAAGACCTGGGGCCTCGACGGCGCCCAGATCGACAAGGGGCTCGACGGGCCGTACGTCGCCGCCGTCCACTTCACGTTCGAGTCCATGGAGGCGATGGGCGCGGCGCTCGGAACACCGGGCACCGCCGACGTCATGGCCGACGTCGCCAACTACACCACCATCTCGCCCGTGACCCAGACCAGCGAGATCATCGCGTCTCAGGGCCCACGTTGACGGACTAGTCCGAACGGGCTAGTCAGAACGGGCTAGTCAGAACGGGCTAGTCAGGAGTACCCTCGTCCGCACACGGGGGCACAAGGCCCAGCGGACAGGGAGGGATGCGCGTGCGACGAACGTTGCTCGTCCTGAGCGTGGTCTGTGCGGTGGCGTTCGGGACCCTCGTCCCGCCCGCCGGCGCACAGGACGGCGCCACCGAGAGCCCGGCACGGAACTACCTCGTGCTCTACGCCGACGGCGCCAGCAACGCCTCCGGGCGTGACGCTGTGGCCGCCTCCGGCGGCACGGTCACCAGCGAGAACCCGAAGATCGGTCTGGCCGAGGTCACCTCGACCAACCCCGACTTCCTGGGTAACGTCCGGGCTACGTCGTCGGTGAAGGGCGCCGCCGCCGACCGCTCGATCGGCACCTCCCGTCCGGGCATGGGCCACAAGTTCTCCGACGAACGGCTGGAGGGGGAACGGGCCCGGCGCCGCCCGCCCGGCGGCCACGGCGGCGGGCCGTCGAAGGGTGCCGAGCCGCTCGCCGACCACCAGTGGGACATGAAGATGATCGGCACCCAGTCCCCCGACGGACGTTCGGCGCTGGCCGAGCGGGGCAAGGGTGTGCTCGTCGGCGTGATCGACACCGGCATCGACGGCCACCACCCCGACGTGGCCCCGAACTTCTCGAACCGGTTGAGCCGGAACTTCACGGTCGACATCCCGTCCCTCGACGGGCCGTGCGAGCACGCCGGTTGCGTCGACCCGGCCGACGTCGACGACGACGGCCACGGCACCCACGTCGCCGGCACGATCGCCGCGCCGCTCAACGCCACCGGCATCTCCGGCGTGGCCCCCGAAGCAACGCTGGTGAACATCCGGGCCGGCCAGGACTCCGGCTACTTCTTCCTGGGCCCCACGGTCGATGCCCTCACCTACGCGGCCGACGCCGGCATCGACGTGGTCAACATGAGCTTCTACGTCGACCCCTGGCTCTACAACTGCCCGTCGGCCGGCGACTACGTCGACGCCCCGGCGGGCAAGCCGACGGCCGAGGAGCTGGCCGAGCAGCGGACCATCTACGACGCCATGCACGAGGCCCTCGCCGTGGCCCACGACGCCGGCGTCACCATGGTGGCCGCGGCCGGCAACGGGGCGACCGACCTGGACACGCCGACCCGCTTCGACGAAAGCAGCCCCGACTTCCCGGTCGACGAGAACCTCGAGCCGACCGAGTCATACGCCCGAACCGTCAGCGACGACTGCCTCGACCTGCCGTCGGAGGGACCGAACGTGCTCAGTGTCTCCTCCGTCGGGCCCAGCGGCATCAAGGCGGACTACTCGAACTACGGCATGTCGGAGATCACCGTGGCGGCGCCCGGTGGGTACTTCCGCGACCACTTCGGCACCGACCAGTACGGCAGCCCGGCCAACCTGATCTGGGCGCCGTACCCGCAGGACGTGGCCCTCGCCAGCGGTGACATCACCGAGCCGGGCGGGGCGCCGACCAACGACTTCGTCGTCCAGTCGTGTTCGCGGGCGGGCTGCGCCTACTACCAGGGCATCCAAGGCACCTCGATGGCCTCACCCCACGTCACGGGGGTGGCTGCCCTGGTCATTGGGGCCTTGGGCCGGCGGGCAAACCCCGATGTGGTGCGGGCCATCCTCGAGCAGAGCGCGGCCGACCACGCCTGCCCCAACCCGCCGACGGTGGACTACACGATCGTCGGCCGCCCGGCGTCGTGGAACGCCACATGCACTGGAACGCCGACGCGCAACAACTTCTACGGCCACGGCCTCGTCGATGCCCGGGCCGCAGTGGCCCTGGCGTCGGGCCGCCACCGTTAGTGGGTCGGCCGGGGACGGCAACGCCGTCCCCGGCCCGACGGGGCCCTGGCTCAGGCCGGCTCGGGCCGCTCGCCCAGCACCGACACCCGGTGCATGCGGCGATGACCGTCGAAGTCGGCGAGGGCGATGTGCATGGTGCAGCGGTTGTCCCAGATGACGAGGTCGCCCACCTCCCACCGGTGCCGGTACACGAACCGCTCGTGGGTGGCGTGTGCGAAGAGGAGGCGCAGCACGGCCTCGCTCTCATCGGCCGGCACGCCGTCGAGCCAGCGGGTGTAGGTGGGGTTCACGTAGAGCGACCGGGCGCCGGTCTCTGGGTGGGTGCGAACGACCGGGTGCGTGCACCGGCGGTCCTCGGCGATGGCGTTGGCCAGCTCGTCGGCCGTCGAGCGGCCGGCCCGGTGCTTCATCTCGGCGATGCGGGCGAGCCCGTGCTCGGCGGTGAGCCCGTCGAGGTACCGCTTCATGGGCGCCGACAGCTCGGCATAGGCCGCCGTCATGCTGGCGAAGCAGGTGTCGCCGCCGACCGGCGGGATCACCTGTGCGTGGAGCAAGGTGCCCATCGGTGGTCGTTCGAGGAACGTCTCGTCGGTGTGCCACATGCTGGCCCGGGTGCCGTCCTCGGAGTCGAGCAGGCTCACCCGCTCGTAGCCGGCGCCGAGGTTCGGGAAGAAGGCGTGGACCTCGACCTCGCCGAGCCGCTCGCCCAGTCGGACGTGCTCGTCGGGCGTCAGCGTGACCTGCCGCGCGTAGATCACCTGGTGGTCGAGGAGCGCCTTGCCGACGCCGTCGAGCTCGCCGTCGGTGAGCGGGCGCGACCAGTCGAGGCCGACGAGCTCGGCGCCGAGCGCCCGGCCGCGGGCGTGGACATCCATCAGCATGCAGGCAGCATGCCTCAGCGGGGCAAGGTGAGGACGGCCGTTCCCGACACGTGCTCGCCGAGCTCGTCCACCGCCCGGAGGGCGACCTCGACGACCTGCTCGTCCGCCTCCTCGACGACCGAGGTGACCTCGCCGGTGTAGGTGAGGGTGTGGCCCGGGAACACCGGCACGCCGAGCCGGATCGCCAGCCGCTTGATCATGGCCTCGGGCCCCGCCCAGTCGGTGAGGAACCGGCTGGTGTGGCCGGTGTCGGAGAGGATGTTCATGAAGATGTCGGGGGCGCCCTGGGCGTTGGCGTAGTCGCGGTCGTGGTGCACCGGCATGAAGTCCCGCGTGGCGATGGCGCCGGCCACGATCACCGACGCCGTGACCTCGATCGTCAGCTCGGGCAGCACCTCGCCCACCCGGATCGCCCTCATGCTGCGGTGCCCGGCTTGAACTTGAGGATGCGGAACCGCTGGCGACCCACGACCTCGCCGCCCTCGACCGTGTACGTCGA
>JAOBWJ010000299.1 GCA_025463335.1 Acidimicrobiales bacterium | reverse complement strand
TTCCGCGCCATCCAGGGCCTGGGCGGCGGCGGGCTCATGGTGCTGGCCATGTCGATCATCGCCGAGACGGTGCCGCCCCGGGAACGCGGTCGCTACCAGGGCTACTTCGGGGCCGCCTTCGGCCTGGCCAGCATCGCCGGCCCGCTCCTCGGCGGGACCATCACCGACAACCTGTCGTGGCGCTGGGTCTTCTACGTGAACCTGCCGCTCGGGCTCATCGCCCTCGCCGTCATCACGTTGGTGGTCCCGGCCGGCGAGCGCCACGAGCGGCCGATCTTCGACGTGACCGGCACCGCCCTCATGACCCTCGGGGTGGGGTTGCTCGTGCTGATCACCACCTGGGGTGGGGTCGAGCATGCGTGGGGCTCCCCACTCATGCTCGGCATGATCGCCATCGACGCCATTGTCCTCACCGCCTTCGTGCTCGTCGAGCTGCGGGCCACCGAGCCCATCCTCCCGGTGCGCCTCTTCAAGGTGGCGGCCTTCCGGGTCTCGACGTCGGTGTCGTTCATCGTTGGCCTGGCCATGTTCGGCAGCCTCGGCTTCCTGCCGCTGTACCTCCAGACCGTCACCGGGTCGTCGGCCACCCGCTCGGGCCTGGCCATGTTCCCGATGATGGGCGGGGTGCTCGTGGCCTCGATCGTCTCGGGCCGGCTCATCACGCGCACCGGCCACTACAAGGTGTTCCCGGTGTTGGGCACGGCCCTCGCGTTCGTGGGCCTCGCCTTGCTGGCGACGATCGACGCCCACACCGCCCGCAACGCGGTGAGCCTCTACATGTTCGTGTTGGGCGCCGGCATCGGCATGGTGATGCAGGTGATGATCCTCACCACCCAGAACGCCGTGCCCGTCAGCCAGCTCGGGGCGTCCACGGGCGCCGTGACGTTCTTCCGCGAGATCGGCGGCTCCATCGGCATCGCCACGTTCGGGGCCGTGTTCACCAGCAGCCTCACCCGCCGCATGGGCTCGGTGCCGCTCGACTCGTCGTTGAGCATCGACCTCATCCGCCGGCTGCCGGCGAGGCAACAGGCCACGGTCATCGGTGCCATCGCCGAGTCGGTCTCCCACGTGTTCCTGTTCGCCGCCCCGGTCATGGTCGTCGCCTTCCTCGTCACGTGGACGATCAAGGAAGTGCCGCTGCGCCGCTCGGCGGGCACGGTCGAGCACGGCGCCACGGTCGAGGTCGTCCCCGAGATGGAGGTGCTGGCATGAGTACCCGAAGCTGGCTGGTGCAGCCCCGGATCGGCGAGTACATCGCCACCCACACCACGCCGGCCGATCCCGTCGTGGCTGACATCCGGGCCGCCACCGAGGCCGCCGCCCCGCAGTGGTCGATGATGCAGATCGGCGACGACCAGTTCGTCTTCATGGAGATCCTGGCCCGCGCCATGGGCGCCCGTCGGGCCATCGAGATCGGCACGTTCACCGGCACCTCGGCGGTCGCGGTGGCCAAGGGCATGGGCCCCGAAGGTCGACTGCTGTGCTGCGACGTCAGCGAGGAGTGGACGGCGATCGCCCGCCAGCACTGGGCCGAGGCCGGCGTCGCCGACCGCATCGAGCTGCGCATCGGTCCGGCCATCGACACCCTGCGCTCGCTGCCGGCCGAGCCCACGTTCGACCTGGCGTTCGTCGACGCCGACAAGACCGGCTACCCCGACTACTACGACGAGCTCGTGCCCCGGCTGCGCGACGGCGGCCTGCTCCTGGCCGACAACACGCTGCAGCAGGGGCGGGTGGCCGACCCCGAGGCGAACGACCAGTCGGTCGTCGCCATCCGGGCGTTCAACGACAAGGTCCTGGCCGACCAGCGAGTGGCGTGCGTGCTGCTCCCGCTCGGCGACGGCGTCACCGTGATCCAGAAGCTGCGAACCGCTTCGTGAGTCTCCTCCTCGACGAGCAGGTGCCGGGTGGGCGCTACGCCGACCCGGCCCCCATCCCGCCGCCCGTGCCCGGGCAGCACTGGCTGCGCCGGATGATGCCGATCATCCGGCCCTACGCCCTGCTGCTCACCGTGGGCTTCGTCTCGGCCGCCGCCAACATGTGGCTGCGCGTCGAGATCCCGAGCGTCAGCGGCCGGGCCATCGATCGCGCCCTCATCCACCACCAGGAGCCGATCGGCACCTACGCCCGCGAGCTCGCCCTCATGGGGGCCGGCGTGCTCGTGTTCGGCATCACCTTCCGGTACGCGCTCCAACGGGCGGCGTTCGAGATCGAGTACACGCTGCGGGTGCTGCTGTTCCGCCAGTTCTCCAAGCTCTCGTTCTCGTTCTACGACAAGGTCCAGACCGGCCAGCTCGTCTCCCGCGCCAACTCCGACGTGCGGTCGGTGCAGATGTTCCTGGCCTTCGGTCCCATGATCGGCGTGAGCCTGGTGTCGTTCCTCGCCGCCCTGTTCATGATGCTGCGGATCCACGTCCTGCTCACCGTGGTGACCCTGCTGTGCCTGCCGCTGGTGTTCGCGTCGGCCAAGAAGATGCACAAGTGGATGTTCCCGGTGTCGTGGGTCGTGTCCGCCCGCCAGGCCGACATCGCCACGATCGTGGAGGAGAACGTGGGCGGCGCCCAGGTCGTGCGGTCCTTCGCCGCCGAGGCCTCCCAGATCACCTCGCTCGACCGGGCCGCCCAGCGCCTCCAGTGGGCATCGGTGCGCATGGCCGACATCCGGGCCCGTTACGGCCCGCTCGTCCAGAACCTGCCCCGCGTCGGCCTCGCCCTGCTGCTGCTCTACGGCGGCCACCTGGTCATCGACAACCAGATCACCGTCGGCAACCTGTACTCGTTCACCGCCTACGTGATGCTGATCCAGCTGCCGTTCATGATGCTCGGCTTCCTGATCATGCAGGCCCAGCGGGCGTCGGCCTCGGCCCAGCGCATCCTCGAGATCCTCGACGAGGTTCCCGACATCGACGACCGGCCCGGTGCTGTCGACCTGGTCGACTGCCGTGGCGACGTCGAGTTCCGCGGTGTGCGCTTCAGCTATCGCGATGGCACGGACGTGCTCGCCGGCCTCGACCTCGACCTCCGCTCGGGCGAGACCGTCGCCCTGGTCGGGCGCACGGGCTCGGGGAAGTCCACCGTCGCCCGCCTGATCCCCCGCTTCTACGACGTGGGCGACGGGTCCGTGGTCATCGACGGCCACGACGTGCGCGACCTCACGCTCCACAGCCTGCGGGCGAACGTGGGCCTCGTCCTCGACGACTCGTTCCTCTTCTCCGGAACGGTGTTCGAGAACATCTCCTTCGGTCGGCCCGACGCCCCGCAGGAGGAGGTGCTGGCCGCGGCCCGCGCCGCCGGGGCCGAGGACTTCATCGACCGCCTGTCCGACGGCTACGACACGATCGTGGGCGAGCGGGGCTCGACGTTGTCGGGCGGGCAGCGCCAGCGCATCGCCATCGCCCGCACCCTGCTGGTCAACCCCCGGATCCTCATCCTCGACGACTGCACGAGCTCGATCGACGCCCACCGCGAGCACGAGATCCACGGCGCCCTCAAGACGCTCATGGCCGGGCGCACCACGTTGATCATCGCCCACCGGCTGTCGACGATCGCCCTGGCCCAGCGGGTGGTCCTCCTCGACGGCGGGCGCATCCTCGCCGACGGCACCCACGACCAGCTGCTGCGCGACGTGCCCGAGTACGCCGAGATCCTCCGGCAGGCCGAGACGCCGCACCACGGGCCCGACGGCGCCGTGCCCGACGACCACCACCTGGCCGCGGTGCCGGCGAGCGAGCTGCCGGTCGACGACGACGTGCCGAAGGGAATCGCCTGATGGGGATGATGTTCGGCGGCGGCATGGCGTTCCGCGGCGGCAACAACGAAGGCGGCTTCGGCGGCATCCCGCCCGAGCTCGCGGCGTCGGTGGCCAAGCTCACCGAGCACGAGCCCGAGCCGAAGCCCGTCGACATCACGTTCGTCCACTCCGAGAAGGCGTGGAAGCGACCGCTCACGTTCCGCGGGCTGCTCGCCGCCTTCAAGCCGGCGATGATCGGCATCTTCGTGTTGGTCGTGCTGGAGACGTTCGCGCAGCAGGCCGGGCCCCGTCTGGTCCAGTACGCCCTCGACCACGGCATCGTCAAGGTGCACGACTTCGGCGTGGTCGAGATGTGCGTCGCCCTCTACCTGCTGAGCGTGGTGCTGGCCGTCGGCGCCGGCGCCGCCCGCATCATGTGGTCGGGCCGGCTGGGGGAGCGCATCCTCTACCGGCTGCGCGTCGCCGTCTTCACCCACCTCCAGCGGCTGGGCCTCGACTTCTACACGCAGGAGGCGGCCGGGGTCGTCATGACCCGCATGACGAGCGACGTCGAGGCGCTCCAGATCCTCTTCCAAGAGGGCTTCGTCTCGCTCCTGATCCAGCTGCTGACGTTGCTGTTCGTCACCGTGATGCTGTTCTCGATGAACGTCCAGCTGGCGCTCATCGTCACCCTCGGCGTGGTGCCGATCCTGTTCGCCCTGACCTGGTGGTTCCGGGTGGCGTCCGACCGGGGCTACATGCTGGCCCGCGACCGGGTGGCGGCCCTGCTGGCCAACCTCCAGGAGAACCTGGCCGGCATGCGGGTCGTCACCGCCTACAACCGCCAGCGCCGCAACTACGACCACCACCGCCAGCTGGTCGGCGAGTACAACGACGCCAACCTCTACACGGCCAAGGTGGCGGCGACCTACGGCCCCGGCACCGAGTCGCTCGGCGTGTTCGCCCAGGCGGTGCTGCTCTTCTTCGGCGGGCGCATGGTGCTGCGGGGCGACCTCGAGATCGGTGAGCTCACCGCCTTCGTCCTCTACCTGAGCGCCTTCTTCCAGCCCATCGCCCAGCTGGTCCAGCTCTACAACTCGTACCAGCAGGGTCGCACGGCGATGGTCAAGCTCCGCGAGCTGTTCGCCGTCGAGCCCACCGTGGTCGAGCGGCCCGACGCCCAGGACCTACCGCCGCTGCGAGGCGACATCGAGGTGCGGGACGTCACGTTCGGGTACCTGCCCGACAAACCCGTGCTCACCGGCGCCAACCTTCACTTCTCGGCCGGCGAGACCATCGCCTTCGTGGGCCCGACCGGAGCCGGCAAGTCGACCATCGCCAAGCTCCTGACCCGCTTCTACGACCCCCAGCAGGGGAGCGTGCTGGTCGACGGCCAGGACGTGCGCGACGTCACGCTCGGCTCCCTGCGCAGCCAGCTCGGCATCGTCCCCCAGGAGGGCTTCCTCTTCGCCGGGACCATTCGAGACAACATCCGCTTCGGCCGGCCCGGGGCCACCGACGAGGAGATCATGGCGGCCTGCCGGGCCATCGGCGTCGACGACTTCATCGAGCGGTTGCCCGAGGGGCTCGACACCCCGACCCACGAGCGAGGCGTCACCATGTCGTCCGGCGAGCGCCAGCTCGTCGCCCTGGCCCGAGCCCTCATGGCCGACCCGCGGGTGCTGATCCTCGACGAGGCCACCTCCAACCTCGACCTGGCCACCGAGGCCATGATCGAGCGGGCGCTCGACGTGCTGCTCGAGGGACGCACGGCGATCCTGATCGCCCACCGGCTCAACACCGCCAAGCGGGCCGACCGCATCGTCGTCGTCGACCACGGCGGCATCGCCGGCGTCGGTCGCCACGAGGAACTGCTCGAGACCTGCCCCACCTACGTGAAGCTCCACGCCGCCTGGTCCGCCGGGTCGGTGGCCGTCGAGCAGACCGCCTAACACAGACCGGCGCAACCATCCCCCTGGGTGGCCTGGCCGCTCCGTACAGTCACCAAAGCGGAGAGGGGAGGTCCTGTCATGTCTGACGAGGATCGCGTCGACGACGCGAACGAGCTCGACAGCCTCTGGGCGCAGCTCGCCCGTTGCGAGGGTGAGGAACGGGCCGAGGTGCTCGACCAACTCGGCGGCGCCCTCATCCAGCGCGGCCGCCACGGCGAGGCGCTGGCCGTGGTCGACGCCGCCCGCACCCTCTACGAGGAGTTCGGTGCGGTGGCCGAAATGGCTCGGTCGGACCACAACGCCGGGGTGATCCTGGCCGAGCACGGTCGCCCTGACGAGGCGCGCGAGCGCTATCAGGCGGCCGCCCTCGGGTACGGCACCGCGCTCCGGTGGGGCGAGGCGGCGACGTCGTGGCGGGCCGTCGCCGACCTGCTGGCCGATGCCGGTGACGTCGACGCCGCCCTGGACGCCCTGGCCACCGCCGCCCAGCTGCACGACGACGCCGACGAGCCGGTCCGGGCGGCCCTGGCCCGCATGGAGACCGGCGAGCTGTTGCTCGACGAGGACCGCGCCCCCGAGGCCCGGGCCGTGCTCGACGACGCCCGCAAGGCGCTTCGCGCCGACGGCGCCCTTCTCTGGGTCGCCCGGTGTGACCAGCTCCTGGCCGAGGTGGCCCGCCACGAAGGCCGGTGGGACGAGGCGTTCGAACGGGTCGAGGCAGCCCGAGCGGTGTTCGACGCCGCCGACATGGAGGGCGACCGCGATCGGTGCGACGACCTCTTGTGCTCGGTGCTCATCGACGCCGGCCGCAGCGACGAGGCCGTCGTGCGCCTGGAGCGAGCCCGCGTCACCCGACAGTCGGAAGGTGACCCGGTGGGCGTGGCCTGGTGCGACCTGCACCTGAGCCGGGCCCTCGACCGGTTGGGCAACCCCGAGGCGGCGGCCAGCCATCGCCGTCGGGCTCGGGCCGTGTTCGACGCCGCCGGCCTGGACACCCTGCTGCGTCGCCGGGAGCTCCAGCTCCAGTAGCCCGGCCCGGTTCCCGGCACTGAACGCGCCCTCGAGGGGCGCGGTTCCGCACCGAGCACGCTGGGCAAGTTCGGGCCCATGCCCGGATTGTGGCGGTTCGTCGCCGTGGTGGGCTTCGTCGCGCTGGTGTCGCCCGAGGCGGGAAACTTCGCCCGCGTGTCCCTCCGAGCACGGACGCCCGCCTTCCTCGCGGCGGCGGGAACGCCCACCGAGGGCGACGTGCTGGGCTACGGAGACGCCCCGACCCTGCCAGCCCGGGCGCCGGAGGATGCCGTCGCCGTAGCCGCCACACCGCAGGGCCTGGGATGGTGGGCGGCGTCGGCCGACGGCACGGTCGCGGCGGCCGGCGGCGCCGTTCACCGAGGCGACCTTGCCGGCCGGGCCCTGAACCAGCCGATCGTGGGGATGGCCCGGACGCCGTCCGGTGGCGGTTACTGGTTGGTGGCGTCCGACGGCGGGATCTTCAGCTTCGGTGACGCCCGGTTCGTGGGGTCGACGGGGGCGATGCGGCTGAACCAGCCGGTCGTCGGCATGGCGGCCACACCGTCGGGCCGCGGTTACTGGCTGGCCGCCGCCGACGGTGGCGTCTTCACCTTCGGCGATGCCGACTTCCGCGGTGCCGGGCGGTCGCCGGTGACGGCCATCGTCGCCACGTCGTCGGGCGCCGGCTACTGGCTGGCCGGCGGCGACGGCCACGTCGATGCCAGAGGTGACGCCGTGGCCGCCGGCGAGCCGGGGCCGGTCGGCGGCTCGGTGACCGGGATGGCGGCCACGCCGACGGGCCGGGGCTACTGGCTCGCCGTGGGACGCGTGCGCGACGTCGTCACCATCTACCAACCGGGCGGACTGTCCGCCGCCACGCAACGGTGGGCGCTCGACGCCGCCGGCCGGGTCGGAGCACAGGCGACGGTGTACCACGGGGGCAACGTCGACCTCCTGGCCGTCCGCCGCGGCGGTGCCACCGTGCAGGCGGCGCCGGCGGGGTGGCGCATCCCGATGTCGGCGACCGCGCTCGAGCCCGGTCCGGCGGCCCCGCTGGTCGGCGCGACCGCGGCCGACGCTCTGGCGGGCGGCGAGCTCGTGCTTGGCGTGGCCACCGCCCGGCTGCGCGGTGCCCAGGTGGGCGATGACGTCGATGTGCTCGGCTGGGACGGCGGGGTGCACACGTTGCGGGTCGGGGCTCTCGTCCCCGATGCCCGGGCCGGGGCCAGTGAGCTCGTGCTCTCGCTGTCGTCGGCTGCGTCGATCGGCTTCCGCTACCCCTCGACGGTCAAGGTGTGGGGCGCGCCCCGGGCGCGCGTCGAGCAGGCCCTCGCCGCCGTCCCTTCGCCGGTCCGGGTGAGCGTCAGCCGCACCTGGCAGTACGACCCCGACGACGTCTCCTCCCTCGTCCGCCTGAAGCAACTCCTCGGCGAGCCGTCGTACCGCCCCGGTCGGGGCGACAGCGTGACCCTGCACCCGTCGTTCCGGGCTGGCATCACCACCGACCGCGTGCCGATCCTCGGCAACGTCACGTGCAACCGGGCCATCTTCCCGGCCCTGCGCGGCGCGCTGGCCGAGGTTGCCCAGGCCGGCCTGGCCCGGGGGCTCGGCCGCTTCAGCGGTTGCTACAACCCCCGCCTCATCCGGGGCACCAGCGCCGGGAGCTTGTCACGGCACAGCTTCGGCATCGCCATCGACGTCAACACCGCCAACAACACCTTCGGCGGCAGGGTGTCGATGGATCCCCGGATCGTCGCCATCTTCCGACGCTGGGGCTTCGCCTGGGGTGGCACGTGGGCCCGAGCCGACGGCATGCACTTCGAGTGGGCGCCCCGCTGATTGCGTCTTCTGGGTGCGTCTTCGGCGTTGGCAACCCCTGGTACCGCCCCTGGTGTTGAGGCGCGCCAAGTGCAAGGACGCACTGACGACGAAGCGAGTCCGGGTGCCGAACCTCGGTGCGGCCCCTCCCCTCTGGCGTAGATCTAGTACCGCAGCGGTACACGGACTACGCCATGCCACGGCTGCCGTCCCCTCGGCGTAGA
>JAOBWJ010000295.1 GCA_025463335.1 Acidimicrobiales bacterium | reverse complement strand
GCGGACTCGCCGGGCGTCGACCACATCCGGGTGACGGTCGGCCTGGTGAACGACGGAGTCGGTGGGCTCGCCGACGCCTTGGCGGCATCGTCAGCGACCGGACGCAACCAGCGTCGATCCAGGACCTGACCACGCCGGACCCAGGGGAACGCCCCTTCCCCGGAGCGAACCCGCGACGAATGGTCAACAGTTCCGTTGACTTTCCGTCGCGGGTTCGGCGGAGGGGGCCCCTGGTAACGCCCGCTACCCCGCTGTTCCGCGCGAACGCCGGCGGCGGCTGCCGATCGTGGCGTCGGGGTCAGCGTCGATGCGCTGGCTGCTGTAGATGCCCCGCTCGGCGGAGACGACGAAGGACACGATGCAGCCGATGGCCGCCGGGACGGCGACGCCGGCGCCGAAAAGCTCGATGGCCAGGACCGTGCACGCCAACGGGGTGTTGGTGGCCCCGGCGAGCACGGCGACGGAGCCGACAGCGGCCAACATCGGGATCGGGACGTCGAGGAGCCGGGCGAGGGTCACGCCCAGCGTGGCGCCGATGACGAACAGGGGCGTGACCTCGCCACCCTGGAACCCGGAGCCGAGCGAGACCGAGGTGAAGAGGAGCTTTAGGGCGAACGCGCCCGCCGCGATCCCGGCGCCACCAGCCAGGGCGCCGGTGATCAGCGGGACCGACAGCCCGAGATAGGCCCGGTCACCGACGGCGTAGGTCAGGGCCACCACGGCCACACCGCCGAGGAACGTGCGGGCCGGCGGCCAGCCGACGTGGACCGAGAACAGGTGCTTGATGCCGTGGGTCAGCTCGGCGAAGACCAGCGCGGCCATGCCGAAGGCGATGCCGGCCAGGACGAACTTGCCGAGGAGGAGCGGGTCGAGGTGGACGGCGGCCAGGGTGGGGTTCGGCGTGTCGTGCACGCCGAACCCGGCGACGATCTGGGCGCCCACCAGCGAGGCGGCGAACGCCGGGACGAGGGCGTCGTAGCGGATGCGCCCGACGGCGAGGACCTCCAGCCCGAACACGGCGCCGGCCAGGGGCACACCGAACACCGCGCCGAAGCCTCCGGCGATGGCCGCGATCAGCAGGATCCGGCGGTCGGGGCCGGTGATGCGCAGGGCCCGGGCCCCGGTGTCGGTGAGCCCGGCCACCATCTGGATGGCGGCGCCCTCCCGCCCGACCGACGCGCCGAACAGGTGGCCGGCGACCGAGAACACGAACGTGAGCGGCGCCATCCGTCGGGGGACCCACGTCCGGGGATCGTGGATCTCGTCGATGATCAGCGAGTTCCCTCCACCCGATCGGCCGCCCACGTAGTGGTAGGCGAGCCCGAGGAGCAGTCCGAGCAGCGGGAGGCCCCACAGGAGGTTGGGATGGGCGGCACGGGTCCGCGTGGCCCAGGACACGGCCTCCAGGAAGCCGGCTGAGGCCAGGCCGGCCACCACGCCGACGACGGCGCCGATGACGGCCCAACGCACCAGGCGGAGGAGCACGCGGACCTGAGCGCCCGCGTCGACGCGCAGGATCGTCCAGCTCCGTCCCATGCCGGGGCGGGAGGGCGAGTGGAGGCCGGCGTCGTCGGCCGCCTCGAGCTCAGGAACGTCGGCCACGCGCCGGCTAGAGCGAGGCGAGCAACCCGCGTGTGCGGGTCAGCTCGTCGGGCGTGCCGGCGGGCACGGCCACGAAGTCGGTCACGCCAACGTCAGCCAGCCCCCGGACGACGGATGTCACGTGGGCTTCGTCCCCGATGATGGAGACGTCGCCCGGCTCGGCCGCCCCCTCCCGGTCGAGCATGGCCCGGTACGAGGGCAGGTTGCCGTAGAAGGCCACCGCCTTGCCCACCCGCTCCCGAGCGTCGTCGGGTTGGTCGGTGACGCACACCCGCAGGCAGGCCACGACCCGGGGCGCGGGGCGGCCGGCCGCCGCCTTGGTGACCGACGGGATGATGTGGTCGGCCAGCGTCCGGGGCCCGGTCATCCATGTGATCGTGCCGTCGGCGAGCTCGCCGGTGACCCGCAGCATCGCCGGGCCGAGGGCGGCCACGAGCACGGGAGGAGGCGCGGCGCCCATCGAGTCGACCGGGGCGTGGACCTTGAACACCTCGCCCTCGAAGTCGACCTTGCCGTCGTGCAGGAGGGGCTGGAGCACCTGGAGGTACTCGCGCATGTGGCGGGCCGGCTTCTCGTAGGACAGGCCGAGCATGCTCTCGATCACCACCTGGTGGGAGAGGCCGATGCCCAGGGCGAAGCGACCGCCGGAGGCCAGCGAGGCGGTGACGGCCTGCATGGCCAGCGTCACCGGGTGGCGGGGGAAGGTGGGGACGACAGCGGTGCCCACCTCGATGCCGGGGACCTCTCGCCCGGCCACCGTGCACACCCCGATGGCGTCGAAGCTGAACATCTGGGTGAACCACGCCGAGGCGAAGCCCTCGTCGGCCGCCTGCCGGACCCCGGCCACCGCCGAGTCGAGATCCTTGGCCTCCACGATCAGCCCGATGCGCATTGGATCGACGTTAGAGGTTCCGGAACGCCTCGCCTCGGGGCGACAGCCGGTAGCCGACCCGCAGGCTGTGGGTGAGGCCGAGCTCCTTCAGCCGCCGGACCTGTCGCTTGAACGTGACCGTGTCGAGGCCGAGTTGGGGCGCGAGGTCGGGTGCCCGCACGCCGGGGTTGGCGGCGATCAGGTCGAAATGACCGCGGTAGCGCTCGACCTGGCGCTTCAGCTTCTCGGGGTCGGCGATGTGCGTGTCGTGGGAGAGCACGTCGCGCGGGTCGGGGTCGTCGACCCGGTGCAGGTGCACGACGGAGATCGGCCCCTCGCCCTGGAGGTCGCCGAGTGCCGCCTCGACCGAGGCGAACCCGGCCTCACGGGCCTGGTCGGCCGTGACGACGTCGACCACCTCGACCTGCGTCACCTCGACCAGGCCGGAGGGCGAGCGGTACCGCCGACCGGCCACCACCTGCGGCCGCGACCACCGCCGGAGAGCCACGGTGATGGACCCATCGGCCAACCCGTCCTGCAACCGCCGCTCGACGCGCATCAGTGGACCTCTAACCGTGGGCGCCGCCGTCGATGCGGATGTCGGTGCCGGTGACCCAGGCGCCGTCGTCGGAGGCCAGGGCGGCGATGACACCGGCGATGGTCTCGGGGCCGGCGAAGCCGCTGGCCTTGGGCCGCAGCACCGGCGACGTCTTGGCGAACAGGCCCCAGTCGGTGTCGGTGGGGAGCATCCCGCCGGTGGTCTCGGTGATGCCCGACTCGATGCCGCCAGGCTGGACGTTGAACGCCCGCAGGCCCGACTTCGCGTACTCGGCGGCGAGGGTGTGGGTGAAGGCGTCGATGCCGCCCTTGGAGGCGGCGTAGGCCGCCATGTAGGGGTGGGCGAAGCGGGCCGAGGTCGAGGAGAAGTTGCAGATGACGCCGCGGCCGCCGGCGCACAGGGCCGGCAGGGCCGCCCGGCACACGAGGAACGTGCCGGTGAGGTTGATGCCGATCACCTGGTTCCACACGTCGAGCGACGTCTCGTGGGTGTGGGAGGCCCGCAGGATGCCCGCGGCGTTGACGAGCACGTCGAGGGGGTCGAGGGCCCCGACCACCTCGTTCACCTGGGCCTCGTTCGATACGTCGAGCTGCACCGTCCGGATGCGCTCCGTGCCGCACGACTTCTCGGTCTCCGCCAGTCCGTCGGTGACCACGTCGGCGGCGATGACATCGGCGCCTTCCTGGTGGAGGCGGATGGCCGTGGCCTGCCCGATGCCCGATGCCGCGCCGGTGACCAGCACCCGTCGTCCCTCGAACCGATTCATGTCGTCTCCCCCTGCTCTGGTCGCAACGTCGGGAACAGGATGACGTCGCGGATGGTGGTCATGCCGGTCAGCAGCATGACCAACCGGTCGATGCCGATGCCGAGGCCGCCCGTCGGCGGCAGCCCGTACTCCAGGGCCCGGACGTAGTCGTCGTCGACGCCCATGGCCTCCTCGTCGCCCGCCGCCCCGGCCCGGGCCTGGTCCTCGAACCGGGCTCGCTGCTCGTCGGGGTCGACCAGCTCGCTGAAGGCGTTCATCAGCTCGCGCCCGGCGACGATGGCCTCGAACCGTTCCACCATGTCGGGCAGCTCGCGGTGGTCGCGGGCGAGGGGCGACACCTCCTTGGGGTAGTCGGTGACGAACACCGGCCCCCAGAGGTTCGACTCGGTGGTCTTCTCGTACAGCTCGAGCATCAGCTTGCCCGGGCCCCAGCCGTCCTTCATGGGGACGCCGTGCTCCTCGCAGATGCGGCGCAGCTCGTCGATCGGCATGCGCACGTCGACCCGCACGCCGGCGTGCTCCTCGATGAGGTCGGTCATCGACGCCCGCCGCCACGGAGCCGTGAGGTCGAGCTCCCTGCCGTCGTACTCCAGCACGGTGGTGCCCAGCACCTCGGTGGCCAGGTAGGAGACCAGCTCCTCGGTGAGCGTCATCATGTCGCCGTAGTCGGCGTACGCCTGGTACAGCTCTAGCATCGTGAACTCGGGATTGTGCCGAGGCGAGAGCCCCTCGTTGCGGAACACCCGGGCCAGCTCGAACACCTTCTCGAACCCGCCCACCACCAGCCGCTTCAGGTACAGCTCCGGCGCGATGCGCAGGAAGAGGTCCATGTCGAGGGCGTTGTGGTGGGTGACGAAGGGCTTGGCCGCGGCGCCGCCCGGGATGGGATGGAAGGTGGGCGTCTCCACCTCGATGAAGCCGCGGTCCTCCAGCCACCGGCGGGTGAGGCTGATGATGCGGCTGCGGGTGCGCAGCGCCTGGGCCTCCTCCGAGACCCAGAGGTCGACGTAACGCTGGCGGTAGCGGGTGTCGGGGTCGCTGATCCCGTGCCACTTGTCCGGAAACGGGCGCTTGGCCTCGGCCAGCAGCGTCCAGGAGTCCACCGACACCGAGAGCTCGCCCCGGCGGGTGGTCATGACCTGGCCGGTGACGCCGATCCAGTCCCCGAGCGACAGCGAGGAGAAGCCCTCGAAGTCGGGCGTGCCGGCGGCCGTGCCGAACAGTTGGATGCGGCCGCTGCCGTCCTGGAGGGTGCCGAAGGCCAGCTTGCCCTGGACCCGGCGCAGCATGAGCCGCCCGGCCACGGTGACGACGTCGCCGGTCTCGGTACCGGGCTCGAGGTCGGGATACTTGGCCTGGAGCTCGGCGGCCGAGGCCGTGGGTTCGAAGCGGTAGGGGGGCTGTGCCATCAGGTTTGGTTCTTCTCGAAGATCGTGCGGAGGCCCTGGAGGGTGAGCCACGGCTCCACGTGCTGGATGGACGTTGTGAACGGGGCCATGAGCTCGGCCAGCCGGCCGGTGGCCACCACCGCGGCAGGCCCGATCTCGCCCCGGATGCGCTCGACGACGCCGTCGACCATCGACCCGGTGCCGTGGACCACGCCCGACTGGATCGACTCGACCGAGCTGCGGCCGATGACGCTGCGGGGCTCGACCAGCTCGACGTCGCGCAGCAGCGCGGCCTTGCCCACCAGGGCGTCGAGGCCGACCTCGATGCCGGGCACGATCACGCCGCCGAGGTACTCGCCCTTCGGGGAGATGGCGTCGAGGATGGTGGCCGTGCCCGAGAAGTCGACGACCACCAGCGGTGGAGCGGCCAGCTCGAGCGCTCCCACGGCGTTGGCGATGCGGTCGGCGCCCACCTCGCGGGGGTTGTCGTAGAGGATCGGCATGCCAGTCTTCACGCCGGCCTCGAGCACCACGGCCGGGAAGCCGAAGTAGCGCTCGGTCATCTCCCGGAAGGCGGCGGTGATCTTGGGGACGTTGGACGCCACCACCACGCCGGCGATGTCGGTGTCGAAGCTGAAGCCGTGGAACGCGAGGAACTCCTGCACGAGCAGGGCCACCTCGTCTGAAGTGCGGTCGGCCTGGGTCGAGAGCCGCCACGTGTCGAGCAGGCGCCGCTCGTCCCCCAACTCGAACAGGCCGACGACGGTCTCGGAGTTGCCGGCGTCGACGGCGAGCAACATCAGCGCACCTCGACGATGTCGAGGCCAATGTCCAATATTGGGGCCGAGTGGGTGAGGGCCCCCACGGAGATGAGGTCGACACCGGTGCCGGCGTAGCGGCTCACGGTCTGCAGCGTGACGCCGCCCGACACCTCGAGCAACGGGCGGCGGGCGCCGCCCCGCTTCTGCACGGCGGTCGCCACCTGCTCGGGCGTCATGTTGTCGAGCAGCACGATGTCGGCGTCGGCCGCGAGGGCCTCGTCGACCTGGGCCAGGGTGTCGGCCTCGACCTGCACGGTGCGAGCCGGCCACCGCTCGCGGGCGCGGGCCACCGCCTCGGTGATGCCCATGCCGGCGATGTGGTTGTCCTTGAGCAGGACCCACTCGCTGAGGTTGCCGCGATGGTTGCGGCCGCCGCCGGCGCGCACCGCCGCCTTCTCGAGCGCCCGCAGGCCGGGGGTGGTCTTGCGGGTGTCCCAGATGCGGGCGTCGCCGTGGGCGGCCCGCACGAAGCGCCGCGTGTAGCTGGCCACGCCGGACAGGTGGCACAGGAAGTTCAGCGCCGTGCGCTCGGCGATGAGGATGGAGGCCAGGCTGCCGATGACCCGCCCGATCTCGGTGCCGGGGTCGACGGCGGCGCCGTCGTCGACCCGCCACTGGATCTCGACGTCGGGGTCGACCTGGCGGAAGGTCTCCAGCGCGCACGAGCCGCCCGCCACCACGCCCTCCTCCCGGGCCACGAAGGCCGCCGTCGCCTGCTGGCCGGGCGGGAGCAGCGCCGAGGTCACGTCGCCCAGCGGCTCGAGGTCCTCGATCAGGGCGCGGGTGACCGCCTCACGTACCGCCGTGATCGGCGGGTCGACGGCACTCACTGGTCCTGGATCCACGTCCGATGACGACGCCGACTCGCCATGGAGCGGGAAGGACCAGTGAGCCGTTCGGCGCCGGGGCGCCTCACAAGACCTGTGCTCATGGTTCGCTCGCTCCGCTCGCTCACGCCCGACTGTGTACCAGCCGGACGCGGAGGGCTTCGTCCTGAGCCGGGTGGTCGGACCGCCAGTGGTTGCCTCGGCTCTCGGTTCGGGCCAGAGCCGCCCGCACCAGGGCCTCACCGACCGTGACCAAGTTGCGCACCTCGTGGACTGCGGGCGTGTCGCCGGTCGGGACCATGAGGGTCTGGCGGGCCAGCTCCAACGAGCCGGCCGTGCGGACCACGCCGGCGCCGAGGGTCATGGCCTGCTGCAGGTGTTCGCGCACGTCCTCGGGTCGGGCTTCCACCACCTTGGGCTCGACGACCTCGCCGCCCACCGGCCGGCCGGGGATGTCGACATCACCGCCGAGGACGGCCCGCAGGGCGCCGGTGGCATCGGGGGCGTCCTTGCCCCGCTCCAGGGCGTCGACCACGCGGGGGCCGAAGACCATGCCTTCGAGCAACGAGTTCGACGCCAGCCGGTTGGCCCCGTGGACGCCGACATCGGCCACCTCGCCCACCGCCCACAGGCCGGGCAGCGCGGTCGCCCCGTCGAGGTCGCTGAGCACGCCACCCGACAGGTGGTGGGCAGCGGGGGCGATCGGCAACCAGTCGGTGGCCGGGTCGAGACCGATCGACCGCACCGAGGCGGCGATGGTCGGGAACCGCTCGTCGAAGCGCTCGAGCCCGGTGGCGTCGAGCCACTCGTGCTCGACGCCCTCCTCCAGCATCCGCGTGGTGATGGCCTGGCTGACCTTGTCGCGGGGCAGTAGCTCGTCGACGAACCGCTCCCCCGCCGAGTTGCGGATGAGCGCCCCGTGACCCCGCAGCGCCTCGGAGAGGAGGGGACGGGGCATGGCAGGGTGATGCAGAGCCGTCGGGTGGAACTGCATGAACTCGACGTCGGCCACCGGAACGCCGGCCCGCAGGGCCATGGCGATGCCGTCACCGGTGGCCTGGGCCGGGTTGGTGGTCACGGCGAACAGCTGGCCGGCGCCGCCGGTGGCCAGCAACGTGTGGGTGGCCCGCACCTCGTGGCGGACACCCTCGGGATCGAGGGCCACGACGCCGCGGCACCGCCCGCCTTCCACCAGCAGGTCGAGGGCGAACCACCCTTCGAGCACGGCCGCCGCCGTCTCGTGCACGGCGTCGACCAGCGCCCGCTCGATCTCGGCTCCGGTGGCCAGCCCGCCGGCGTGGACGACCCGGGCCTGGCTGTGACCGCCCTCCCGGGCCAGGTCGAGGGCACCGCTGGGGTCGCGGTCGAACACCGCGCCGAGCGAGATCAGGTCATGGACTCGCGCCGCGCCCTCGTCGACGAGGACCCGCACGGCGTCGACGTCACACAAGCCGGCACCGGCCGCGAGCGTGTCGGCCAGGTGCAGGTCGGTCGAGTCCTCGTCCGGGGACAGCACGGCAGCCACCCCACCTTGGGCCCAGCGGGTGGCCGACTGGTAGAGGTCGGCCTTGGTGAGGACGCCCACCCGCAGGCCGGGACGCCCGGCAGCGCGGACGGCCGCCGAGAGGCCGGCGACCCCGCTGCCGAGGACGAGGAGGTCGAGATTCAGAGCGTCAGGCTTCGAACTCGACGTAGACCCGGCTCTGGGGAATGAGCGACGGGTCGACCGGGCGGTTCTCGGTGTCGACGTGAACGACGGTGGGCTCGTAGGAGTCGAGCTCGGCGTCCTCGTAGTCGGCGTACGTGATGACGATCACCCGGTCGCCGGGCTGCACCAGGCGGGCAGCGGCACCGTTCAGGCACACCTCGCCGGGCTCGCCCAGGATGGCGTAGGTCTCGAACCGGGCGCCGTTGTCGATGTCGAGGATGGCGACCTGCTCGTGCTCCCGGATGTCCGAGAGCCGCATCAGCTCGGGATCGAGCGAGATCGACCCGACGTAGTGCAGGTCGGCCCCCGTCACCGTGGCGCGGTGGATCTTGGACTTCATCATTCGCCGGCGCATCAATCGTCCTTTCGGTGCATGCCGTCAGCCACGGTCACGCCCAAGTTGTCGATGAGTCTTGCAGAGGGTAGGCGGGCGGCGACCAACAGGCGCAAGTCGCCGTCGAGCGGTGCGGGCGTCGCCAGGGTGGCGGCGTCGACCACCACCGCGTAGTCGGGGTCGACCAGCGATTCGGTGGCGAGCACGGCCTCCATGGCGGCCCGCACGGCGGCGGCATCGCGCCCACCGGCAAGGACCACCTCGGCCCCGGCCCGCAGCGCCCGGTGCAGCACCGGGGCGGCGGCCCGCTCCTCGTCGGAGAGGTAGGCGTTGCGGCTCGACAGGGCCAGGCCGTCGTCGGCCCGGACGGTGGGGCAGCCGACCACCTCGACGGGGAACGACAGGTCGCGGGCCATGCGGCGGACCACCGCGAGCTGCTGGAAGTCCTTCTCGCCGAAGTAGGCCCGGCTGCGGCCGGTCATGGCGAACAGCTTGGCCACGACCGTCGCCACACCATCGAAGTGACCGGGACGGCTGGCCCCCTCGAGCACCGCGGTCATGCCGCTGGCCACGGACACCGTGGTGGCGGTGCCGTCGCGGTACATCTCGGCCACGGTGGGAGCGAACACGAGCGTGGCCCCGGCCTGCTCGGCCAGCTTCACGTCGGCATCGAGCGTGCGGGGATAGGCGTCGAGGTCCTCGCCGGCCCCGAACTGGAGCGGGTTCACGAAGACCGTCACCGCCACCACGTCGCACTCGGCCGCCGCCCGTTCCACCAGGCTGCCGTGGCCGTCGTGGAGGGCGCCCATGGTTGGGACCAGGCCCACGGTCCGGCCGGCACACCGCTCGGCATCGAGCGCGGCGGAGAAGTCGGCGACCGTCGCGAGCATCTTCATGCCGGGACCAGTCTCCGGGCCGCGTCGGCCAGGGCCTCGTAGGCGGGGCGCTCCGACGGGTCGATGGCTTGGAGGTGGCGGGCGACGGTGGCCTCGTCACCCCGCCGCACCGGGCCGGTGAGGGCCTCGACCGGTCCGAGTGTGGCGACGTTGTCCACGGTCTGGCGAACGAGGTCGAGGTAGGCCTCGAGGGGCACGCCAGCGGTGGCCGCCACCCGCTCGACCTGACCGAGCAGGGCCACCACGTGGTTCGAGGCCATGCACGCGGCGGCGTGATAGGCGGCCCGATCGACGTCGGCGACGGCGACGCGGTGACCGCCGAGGTCGTCGACCACCCGGTCAGCCAGCGGGTCGCCGGCCACTGCGAACCAGGCGCCCTGCAGGTCGGTGGCAGGCGTCGGGATGCTGCGCAGCGGGTGGATGGCCGCCCGGCGGGAGTGGCCGGCGAGGGCGTCGAGACCGAATGAGCCGGCCAGGTGGGCCACCACCGTGGTGTCGACGGGGCGTACGGCGGCGGCTACCTCGGCCACTGCCCCGTCGGGCGTGGCCAGCAGGAGCAGGTCGACTCCCGCGGCGGCCGAAGACACGTCCGCGCCCCGACCGAGGAACCCGGCGACCTGCCAGCCGACCGCTTGGAGGGCGCGCGCCATCGACGTTCCGGCCCGACCAGGTCCGACCACGCGCAGCGTGGGCACGAGGCGCTCCTCTCACGTTCCGGCCCCGAAGTGGGTGCCGTTCGCACGGCGAGCGTACCCAGCGGACGGGGTGACCCACGACGCCAGGATGGCGCCCGCCGCATCCGGGGCAGGTTGTGGTTTCCCGGGGTGGCCCTCGGGGCGCAGTGTCCGACACACTGACCACACGAGACCCGAGCCGGTGCAGGTGATGAGCACTCCCGAGCGAGACGACACCAACACCGGAACCGAGCGGCCATGGCCCGACGTGCCGGTCCGCAAGCTGGCCCAGACCGGGCCCCGCACGGCCGGCTTCATGGCCCGTTCCCTGCGGCGGGCCATGCCCTTCGACCGCCCTCGCTTCCCCGACATCCCCACCCGGCCCACGACGCCGGCGCTGCTGCTCGGGGCCCTGGCCGACGAGCTGCTCCTCGCCACCATGTCCAACGACCGGCTGGTGCCGTCGGAGCACGAGCTGCGCCGCATCGCGGCGGAGACTCGTGCGGCCGTCGACGTCATCCGGCGCCACGGCTGGCTGGAGGACCCGACCGGCTACCACATCGCACCGCCGGCGCCGCCCCAGGTCGAGCTCGAGCGCAAGCGGTTCGGGCGGATCCGCTACGACGAGCTCACCTTCGACAGCGGGTTCGAGCCGGTGCCCGACATGCCCGGGGCCGACCGCTGGCGGGCCATGGAGGCCAACCGGGTCACCCACGCCTACGTCATGCGCCACCGCGGCGCCACGGACCGGCCCTGGCTCGTGCATCTGCACGGCTTCTCGATGGGCGTGCCGTCCGACCTCGAGGCCTTCCATTCGCTCCACTACCACCGGGATCTCGGCTTCAACGTCATCCACCCGGTTCTGCCGCTGCACGGGCCCCGACGGGCCGGCAAGCGCAGCGGTGATGCCTTCATCACGCTCGACTTCCTGAACAACGTCCACGGCATGGCCCAGGCGGTGTGGGACGTGCGGCGCTGCATCGCGTGGGCTCGGAGCCACGGGGCCACGTCGGTGGTGGTCCACGGCGTCTCCCTCGGGGCCTACACCGCGGCGCTGCTGAGTGGACTGGAGCCCGGGCTCGGTGGCGTCATCGCCGGCGTGCCGAGCGTCGACCTGGCGTGGGTCATGCGTCAGCACGTCCCCGAGAAGGCCCGGCCGGCGGTCGACGCCCATGGGATCCTCGGCGAGCTCGCCGACCAGGTCCACCACGTGGTGTCTCCCCTGGCCTTCGAGTGCCTCGTTCCCGAAGATCGTCGGTTCATCTACGCAGGAGTCGCCGATCGGATGGCGAAACCGGAAGCGGCACATCGCTTGTGGGAGCACTGGGACGAGCCGTCCATCTGTTGGTACGGCGGATCCCATGTGGGCTTCGCCCTGTCTCGTGAAGTTCGGCGGTTCGTCGGCGACGCCATCACGGCATCGGTCGCACCGCAACATCCGGTCATGTAGAACCGAGGGAGCTCGTGAAGCGGCTATCAGGTCTCGATGCAGCGTTCCTCGCCGTCGAGTCGGATCGGTGGCCGACTCATGTGGCATGCATCACCGTCTTCGATCCCGCCGATTGTCCGGGCGGGTACGACATCGACCGGTTCAAGCAGTCGCTGGCCGATCGTCTCCACCTGCTGCCCCCGTTGCGGTGGCGCCTGGTCGACCCGCCGCTGAGCCTGGGCCGACCCCATTGGATCGAGGACGCCGACTTCGACCTCGATTGGCACATCCGCCGCATCGGCCTGCCCGCGCCTGGCACCCGAAGCGAGCTGTCCGAGGTCTGCACCGAGATCTACCGCCACCGTCTCGACCGGCGCCGGCCGATGTGGGAGCTGTGGGTCATCGAGGGCCTCGAGCACGGGCACGTGGCGGTGTTCTGGAAGATTCACCACGCGTGCATCGATGGCATCGCCGGGGCCTCGATCCAAGAGGTCATGTTCGACCCGGATCCGTCGGGCGGCGTGCACATCACCCCACCGGTCGAGGAATGGGTGCCCGAGGAGTTCCCCAGCGGGGCCCGGATGTTCCTCTCCTCGCTGCCGTCGTTCGCGGCCACGCCGATCCGGCTCGCCAAGGAGGTCGGGCGGATGCTTCCGAACGCGCCCGCGCTGGTGCGCTCGGCCCGGTCGGGTGACCTGCCGCTCCCCGGCGGGGGCGTGCCCCGCACCCGGTTCAACGACGCCGTCACCGAGCACCGGACGTGGGGCTTCTGCTCCATCTCGCTCGACGACGTGAAGCGGGTGAAAAACACCTACGACGTGAAGGTCAACGACGTGGTGCTGGCCATCTCGGCCGGGTCGCTGCGGAAGTGGCTGCAGGCGAGGGGCGAGCTACCCGACGTCCCGTTGGCTGCCTCGGTGCCGGTGAGCGTGCGGGGCCCGAAGGGCGAGGAGGTCACCACCGGCAACGCCATCTCCGGCATGCCCGTGTCGTTGGCCACCGACATCGACGACCCGGTGCTGCGGCTGCAGGCCATCCACAGGAACGCCATGGCGGCCAAGGACATGCAGCGGGCGCTGGGCGCCCAGACGATCATGAACCTGATCGAGACGCCGCCACCGGCGATGCTCTCGCTGGCGTTGCGCTTCTACGCCACGACCAACCTGGTGAAGCGCCACCCCCCGGTCACCAACCTCCCCATCTCCAACGTGCCCGGCCCACCCCGCCAGCTCTACATGCTCGGCGCACCGATCAAGGCCTTCTTCTCCATGGGGTTGCTGCTCGACGGCGCTGGGCTGTTCATCGGCGCCATGAGCTACAAGGACCAGATGGACTTCGGCATCCTCTCCTGCAAGGAGATGATCGAAGACCCCTTCGAGCTGGCCGACGGAATCGTCGAAGAGCTGGAGATCCTGGTCAAGACGTCCAAGGAACCGGCGTGACGAAGACCGTCCTCACCACCGGTGCCAACTCGGGCCTTGGCCTGGCCAGCGCCCTCGAGGTGGCCCGCCGGGGTTTTCGGTCAGTGGGCTCGGTGCGGTCGCCCGAGAAGGCCAAGCAAGTCGCCGTCGCCGCGGCCGCCGCCGGCGTGGACGTGGAGACCGTGCAACTCGACGTCGACGACCCGACGCGATGCGCAGCGGTCATCGACGAGCTGCGACCGTGGGCGCTCATCAACAACGCCGGCTACGTCGACCAGCGGCGGGTCGAAGATGTGGGCGACGAGGACGCCCGGCACCAGCTGGAGACGCTGGTCGTGGCTCCGATGCGCCTGGCCCGCCTGTGCCTGCCGCACATGCGCGAGCAGGGCGGCGGGCGCATCGTGCAGGTGTCGTCGATCAGCGGTCTGGTGACGTTCCCGATGTTGGGCTGGTACCAGGCGGCCAAGCACGCCCTCGAGGCGGTGTCCGATGCCCTTCGCATGGAGGTGGCGGGCGACGGGATCTCGGTCTCCCTGATCGAGCCGGGCGCGTTCCCGTCCGGCTCGGCGGAGCATGAGGCCTACACGTGGCTGCGGCCGCTGCAGAGCTCGGCCGGGCAGGTGGCCGACGTCATCGGCGGCGCCCTGACCGCCCGCGTGCCCCGGGCCCGCTACGTCGTCGGCCTCGACGCCCGCCTCAACTCCCTGTCGGCCCCGTTCACCCCGACCCTGGTGAGGGACGCCGCCCTCAGGTACTTCAACAAGCTCTGACTCGGCGTAGATCCGTGGTCGTGGAGACCACAGATCTACGCCAGCAGGGAAAGGTCGGTGCGGTGGACCTCGCCGGACGCAGCGGCCAGGCGCTCGGGCGGGACGAGGTCGGGGGCGAGGTCTGCCAGGGGGGTGAGGACGAAGCGCCGGTCCCACATGCGCGGGTGGGGTACCTCGAGGTCGGGCTCGTCGACGGAGAGGTCGCCCACCAGGAGCACGTCGACGTCCAGGGTCCGGGGACCCCAGCGTTCGATGCGGACGCGGTCGGCCTCGGCTTCGAGCGCCTGGCACAGGGCGAGCAGCTCACGCGGTGAGCGCTCGGTGTCGAGCTCGACCACGGCGTTGAGATACGCGCCCTGCTCCGGCCCGCCGATCGGGTCGGTCTCGTACACCGGGGAGACGGCGACCAGGTCGGGCATCGACGCCACGGCCTGGCGCAGCAGGGCCGCACGCTCCCCGAGGTTGGAGCCAAGGGCGAGGAACGCCCGCATCAACGCAACCGTCGGGAGCGCCAGCGACCAGGTGCAGTCGAGCGGAGCCTGCGGAGCGAGACCATCAACGTTGACGGGTGACGCGCACCCCCGAGGTGGCCAGGTCCTGGGGCACGGGCGGCCGGACCTTGCGCACGACCACGGTGACGGCCGTGATGCGCTCGTCGGCGGCCAGCACGGCGGCCGCCACCCGGTGGGCCAGGGCTTCGAGTAGGGCCACGTGGCCGCCGTCGATCACCGTCAGCTCGACCACGTCGCACAGCGCGCCGTAGTCGATGGTGTCGGTGAGGACGTCGCTGGCGCCGGCGACGCTGAGGTCGGCCTCCACGTCGACATCGAGCTCGAGAGGCTGGGGACGCTCGTACTCCTCGGGCAGGGCACCGACGAGCGTGACGAGGCGCAGACCCCGCAGCTCGATCCGGTCGCTGCGCTCGCTCACGAGCTCTTGGCGACCAGCCGGACGGCCGCAGCCACGATCTCGCGGGCCGACGGGCCCATCTGGCGGCCGAGCACGTGCTCGACGATGGCCACTGCCCGAGGCTGCTCGGGCACCAGGCCGGCGTAGACCAGGTAGCCGCCGACCGCGCCCTCGAGCCGGTCGCCGAGCTCGTCGTTGTGGACGATCACCTTGTCGCCGTTGGCGAGCTGATTGCGCAGGTCGCGCCAGAACGGCTCGAGCGCGGTGATCGGGTCGTCATGCTTGCCGTAGGGGAAGTGCCGCCACTCCACGCCGAGCTCGTCGTAGGCATGGAGGTTGTGGGGCGACGGCAGCAGACTGATGATCCGCGTGAAGCCCTGCTCGCGGACCCAGATGATCTCCTCCTGGCGCCGCACCTTGCGATGGTTGGTGCCGTAGCCGCCGAGCCGCTCGGACACGGCGAGCTGGTCCTTGATCACCCACGCGAAGTTCCGGGGCACGATCCCCTGCGCCCACTTGCCTTTCACAAGGTCACCAGTCCCACTCGTCGAGCGACACTCACGCCGCGATGCCTATGGAGCTCGCTTCGCTCCCTCACAAGGTCACCAGTCCCACTCGTCGCGCGACGCTCACGCCGCGATGCTCATGGAGCTCGCTTCGCTCCCTCATCAAACTGCCACTTCCTCTCCCACGATGCGCATGGCGTGCACCGTCGGGAGCACGTCGTGGGCCCGGATCATCCGGGCCCCTTTGGCGGCGGCCACCACGGCGGTGGCCAGCGATGCCTCGAGTCGATCGTCGGCCGGCGCGCCGCCGGTGAGCTTCCCGAGGAAGCCCTTCCGGCTGGTCCCGACCAGCACCGGGTGCCCGGCGGCGACCAGCTCGTCGAGACGGCGCAGCAGCGTGAGGTTGTGGTCGACGGACTTGCCGAACCCGATCCCCGGGTCGACCCACACCTCGGGCACACCGGCCTCGACGGCCCGCTCGGCCCGCTCGACGAGGAAGGTGCGCACCTCGCCGACGACATCGTCGTAGCGGGGGTGGGCCTGCATGGTGCGAGGGTCGCCCTGCATGTGGAGCGCGACCCAGCCGACGCCGGCGGCCGCGGCCACCTCCCAGAGATCGGCGGAGACGTCATTCACCAGCGTGGCCCCAGCGGCGATGGCAGCCTCGGCCACCGAGGGGTGCCGGGTGTCGATCGACACCCGGGTGTGCGGCGCCAGGGCTTCGATGACCGGCACCACCCGACGGCATTCCTCGATCTCGTCGACCGGTTCGGCCCCCGGCCGGGTGGACTCCCCGCCCACGTCGACCACACCGGCTCCTTCCGCGATCAGGCGCAGCCCGTGCTCGACGGCAGCATCGGGATCGAGGAACCGGCCGCCGTCGCTGAACGAATCAGGGGTCACGTTCAGGATCCCCATCACGACCGGCACCATGCCGCGCAGGTTACGGCGTTCTGGTTACGGAAACCGACTGCTTCTCAGTACTTTTCATACCGACGCCGGTTCAGCGGCCTCGGTGGATGAAGTCCATGGCCTCGGCCCGGGTGGCGGCGTTCTCACGGAACAGGCCGCGCACGGCCGAGGTCACGGTGCTGGCGCCGGGCTTGCGCACGCCCCGCATCGACATGCAGAGGTGCTCGGCCTCGATCACCACCAGGACGCCTCGGGGCTTCAGCGTCCGCTCGATCTCGTCGGCGACCTGAACCGTGAGCCGCTCCTGCACCTGGGGCCGCTTGGCGTAGGCGTCGACCAGCCGGGCCAGCTTCGACAGACCGGTGATGCGGCCGTCCTCGCCGGGGATGTAGGCCACGTGCGCCCGGCCCATGAACGGCACCAGGTGGTGCTCGCACAGGGAGTACAGCGGGATGTCGCGCACCATGACCATCTCGTCGTGGCACGCGTCGAACGTGACCTGGAGGTGCTGGTCGGGGTCCTCGTGGAGCCCACCGGTGACCTCGGCGTACATGCGGGCCACGCGCGCCGGCGTGTCGATGAGCCCGTCGCGGTCGGGGTCCTCGCCGATGGCCAGGAGGATCTCGCGCACGGCGGCCTCGATGCGCGGCTGGTCGACTGGCGCCGGCGGCGGCAGCGCCTCGTCATCCTCCAGGTCCGACGCCGAGAGGGCGGTCACGATGTCTCCGTCTTGGTCGTACGCCGACGCCGGGTGGTCGCCGCGCCGTTGCCGTTGGCGGTGACGCTCTCCCACACGGGGAGGTCGCCGAAGATCTCCATCAGGTCGGGCGTGTCCAGCGTCTCCCGCTCGCACAGGGCGTCGGCCAGGCGGTCGAGCACCTTGCGATGCTGGCGCAGGATCTGGCGAGCCTCGTCGTGGGCATTGTCGATCAATTTGCGAACCTCGCCGTCGACCTGGGCCGACACCTCGTCGGAGTAATCACGCTGGCCACCCATCTCGCGGCCGAGGAAGGGCTCGCTGGCCCGGTTGCCGAGCTGCTGCGGGCCGATGGCGTCGGTCATGCCGAACTCGGTGACCATGGCCCGGGCGATGGACGTGGCCCGTTCGATGTCGTTCTGGGCGCCGGTGGTCGGATCCCCGAACACCAGCTCCTCGGCCGTGCGGCCGCCGAGCAGCATGGCCAGCTCGTCGCGCAGCTCGGAGCGGGTCTGCATGTGCTTGTCCTCGGTGGGCAGGGCGAGGGTCCAGCCCAGGGCTCGGCCCCGGGCGATGATCGAGACCTTGTGGATCGGGTCGGTGTTCGGCAGGACGTGACCGACCAGGGCGTGGCCGCCCTCGTGGTAGGCGATGACCCGCTTCTCCTTCTCGGACATGACCCGGCTCTTGCGCTCGGGCCCGGCGATCACCCGGTCGATCGACTCCTCCATGGCGTGCATGTCGATGACCTTGCCACCGTGGCGGGCGGTGAGGAGGGCTGCCTCGTTCATGAGGTTGGCCAGATCGGCGCCGGTGAAGCCGGGCGTGCGCCGGGCCAGCACGTCGAGCTCGACGTCCTTGTCCAACGGCTTGCCCTTGGCATGCACGTTGAGGATGGCCTTGCGCCCCTCGAGGTCGGGGCGGTCGACCACGATCTGGCGGTCGAACCGACCGGGGCGCAGCAGCGCCGGATCGAGGATGTCGGGGCGATTGGTGGCGGCGATGAGGATCACGCCCGACTTCACGTCGAAGCCGTCCATCTCCACGAGGAGCTGGTTGAGCGTCTGCTCCCGCTCGTCGTGACCGCCCCCCAGGCCGGCGCCACGATGGCGGCCGACGGCGTCGATCTCGTCGACGAAGATGATGGCCGGGCTCGACTGCTTGGCCTGCTCGAACAGATCGCGCACCCGGCTGGCGCCCACGCCGACGAACATCTCGACGAAGTCGGAGCCGGAGATGGAGAAGAACGGCACGCCGGCCTCGCCGGCCACGGCCCGGGCCAGCAGGGTCTTGCCGGTGCCGGGCGGGCCGAACAGCAGCACACCCTTGGGGATCTTGGCCCCGATGGCCTGGAACTTGGCCGGTGACTCGAGGAACTCCTTGATCTCCTGGAGCTCCTCGACGGCCTCGTCGCAACCGGCCACGTCGGAGAACGTGACCTTGGGCTGGTCCTTGGAGACCTGCTTGGCCTTGGCCTTGCCGAACTGCATGACCCGGCTGCCGCCGCCCTGCATGGCGTTGATGAAGAAGAAGAACACGCCGACCAGCAGCAGGATGGGAAGGAACTGCAACGCCAGGCTGATCCAGAGGGACTCGCCGCCCTTGGTCACGTCGTACGGGACCTTGTGCTGGTCGAGCAGCTCGGTCAGGCGGTCACCGGCCTGGGTCACGAACGTGGTCTGGAACTTGGTGCCGTCCTTCAGGGTGCCGATGATCTTGGAGCTGTTGTCCTCGATCGTGACGGTCTTCACCTGGCTGGCATCGACCTGGTCGACGAACTCGTCGTAGCGGAGCTTCTCGCGGCTGGTACCACCGCCCAGCAGCTGGCTGGCACCCAGCAGCACCACCAGGGCCACCACGACCCAAAACGCCACACTTCGGACGAGCTTCTGCACCACGCGCTTCCTCAAGAGTTCGACGGAGCCTCAAGGCTACCGATCCCCGCCAATTAGTGGCCCGCGACCTTCTCGTTGTAGACGCAGACGAAGGGCAGGTTCCGGTATCGCTCGGCGACATCGAGGCCGTAGCCGACGACGAAGGCCGGCGGGATGCGGAAGGCGACGTAGCGCAGGTCGACCTCGGTCGCCGCGTTGCCCTCGCGGACGAGCAGGGCGCAGATCTCCAGGCTGGCCGGGTTGCGGGCCAGCAGGTTCTTGCGCAGGTAGCTGAGGGTGAGGCCGCTGTCGACGATGTCCTCGACGATGAGCACGTGGCGGTCGGTCAGGTCGAGGTCGAGGTCCTTGACGATGCGGACGACGCCGCTGGTCTTGGTGGCGGCGCCGTAGGACGACACGGCCATGAAGTCGAACTCGACAGGCAGATCGATGGCTCGGGCCAGGTCGGCCATGAACACGAACGCGCCCTTGAGCACGCCGACGAGGAGCGGCGGGCGCCCCTGGTAGTCCTCGGTGATCTGGCGGCCGAGCTCGAGGATGCGAGCCTGGAGGACGTCCTCGGGGACGACCAGCTCGCCGAGGTCGAGGTTGATGTCGTACGGGGGCGGCACGGGGGGCACGGTCGGCGACCTTAGACCCCGCGTAGATCAGCCTCTCAGCCAGCGATGCGCAGGCGGCCTGCGGTGCGCTCGACCCGCCGGCCACCGCCCACGTCGGTGGCCCGGATGTCGCCCCGGGCCACGGCCAGCACCCGCTCGACGGCCGCCAGGTCGGGGGCGTAGGGCGGTCGGTCGGCGACCAACCACCGGCGCACGGCCCGGCGGGCCAGCACCGGCGGGGCACCGGCGAGGGCCCGGGCGTCGGTGGGGTCGAGGTCGGCGGCCAGGTCATCGAGGAAGCGGTCGTCGTCGCCGAGGAGGGCGGCGGTCCGAGCCAGGAGCACCGTCGTGTCGCGGCCGGCCACGTCGTCGAGCAGCGGGAGGAGCTCGGCCCGCACCCGGTTGCGGCGGAAGGCTGGGTCGCGGTTGGACGGGTCATCGATCGTGGCCAGGCCCCGCTCGACACAGAGCGCACGGGTCTCGGACCGGCGCAGGGCGAGGATGGGCTTGGTCGGACCGGGGCGGATGGCGGCCAGGCCGGTGGTGCCCGCCCCCCGGAGCAGCTGGAGGAGGAGGGTCTCGGCCCGGTCGTCGGCGGTGTGGCCCGTCATGGCCGCCGGCCCGAGCACGCTCCGCCGGGCGTCGCGGGCACGGGCCTCGAGGTTGGGGCCGGGCGTCACCTCGACCCGCTCGGCCCGGAAGGGCACACCCAGTCGGGCGGCCAGCTCGGCCACGTGATCGGCCTCAGCCGCCGAACCCGGCCGTAGCCCGTGATCGACGTGCACGGCGGTCACCTGGCAACCGGCCTCGACGGCGAGGACCAACAGCGCAGTGGAGTCGGCCCCGCCGGAGACGGCCGCGGTCCCGGCCGGCGGGAACGTGCAACGGGCGAGGAGCCCGACGTCAGCGGTTGCCGACGTCACCGGGGGCCAGCGTCCGGTCGCGGACGAGGCCGAGCAGCTCGGGCACCGACGGCACACCGAGCTTGCGGCTGATGCGACGGAGGCTGGCGTAGACGTTGGAGCGACTGACGCCCAGGTCGATGGCGGCGTCGCTGACCGACGTGGCCTCAGCCAGCCGGTCGAGCAGCTCTCGCTGCTTGTCGGTGAGGGTCGACAGCTTCTCGCGGGCGGCAACCAGCTGCTTGGGCTCGGTGGCGGCGACCGGACGGTGCTCGAGCCGGGTGAGATGCGGGCGGGCGCTGCCCGCGTCCTGGCTGTCGGAGCCCTTCTCGATGCGTGCCAGCTGTTCGAGCGCCGCCTGTTGCGTCTTCCGGCGCTTGGTCGGCTCGGGGTCGCCGCCGAGGGCGGCGCGCACCTCGTCGCGGAGCGACGACGGGGAGAACGGCTTGGTCAGAAAGCGGATGGCGCCCTCGATGCCGCCCCGGACGCGGGCGTCGGCGGCGTCATTGGCGGTGAGCATGAGAACCGGGATGCGGTTGACGTCGAGGTTGCTGGCCGCCTTGATTGTCTCCAGCACCGTCCAGCCGTCGACCTCCGGCATCATCAGGTCGAGCAGCATCACGTCGGGCACTTCATCGGCGATGAGCTCGAGGGCCTCGGCCCCGTTGGCGGCAGTGATGACGCGATGTCCGTCCAGCTCGAGGTTGAGCTGGACCAGCGCTCGGATGTCGGGCTCGTCGTCGACGACGAGGATGGTTGCCATCAACGCCCCTTCGGGGGATGGAGGATCAGACGGAGGTTAGGCCAGCCACGCGGTGCAACCACGCCGCTGGCTTTCGGATCTCGGCCATCGTCGGCAAGCGGTCGGCGCCTTCCCACACCCGGGCCAGCAGTTCGGGGCCCCCTTGGGCCTCCACCTCGGCGATGAAGCGTTCGCCCAGTTCGTACTGCTTCAGCTTGGCCTCGAACCCCACCAACTTCTGGAGGAACTTGGCCGGTCCCGGTCGGTTGGCCCGCCGGGCCCGGAGGACGCGGGAGAACCGCTCGGCCGAAGGGATGCGGTCGGCGCCCGCCCGGTCCATGGTCACGTCACCGTGGCCCTCGAGCAGGCTCATCAGCCCGCCGATGCGATCGAGCACCTCGCGCTGTTCGGGCGTGGCGAAGAGCGCCGGCAACCCTCCCTCATCGAGCGGGTTGCGGCCGGAGCGCACCTCCGCCACCGCCCGGCGCAGCCCCTCGGCCAGGTGACCGGGGTCGAGCTGGCCGATGATCCCGTCGACCTGGGAGAGGAAGTAGGGCCGCAACCACGGCACACCCGTGAACTGGGCCCGGTGGGTCACCTCGTGGAGGGCCAGCCACAGGCGGAACTCCCGGGGCGGGAAGCCGAAACGCTTCTCCAGCGCGAGGACGTTGGGGCCCACGTAGTAGACGAGGTCCTGGTCCTCCGGGTTCTCGTCCTCGACGAGGAGCAGGTCGTATTGGCCGAGGACGCGGGTCGACATCCAGCCCAGCAGGGTGCCGAGCTCGACCGCGGTGACTCGCCGGGTGAGCCCCTTCGCCACTGGCGCGAGGACCGATGTGCCGTCGAGCTTGTCGCCGAACTTCTCGGTGAGGGGCGAGAGCATGCGCCGCATCGAGCCGATGTTGGCGTGGACCCAGCCAGGACGATCGGTGACCCGCACCCGGGCCGGGCCGCTGGCGGAGACCAGGCCGGTCTCCTCGGTGACGAGCTGCTCAGCCTCCCGCGTCAGCTCCTCGAAGTCGGGGAGCAGCGAGTCGACGTGGTACGAGTCCCCGAAGGGCTCCCGGCCGCCGACCCGGGCCGCGACGCGTTCGGCAAGATCCCAGGCGATGGGGTCCGCCGTCACCGACTCAACGCTTCGGGTACTTGAGGGAATGCACCTTCCTCAGGTACCCAACGGCGAGCGCCGGAAGCGCCAACACGGCGCCGGCGGCCAGCGGGACGGCGATCCAGTAGTGCCAGACCTTGGCGGCAAGCAGCATGATGGGCATCGTAGAGGCGGTTTGCGCCGTCCCCCACTTCAGGCCGCCGGGTGTTTCCGGCCTCGGGTGCGGGGCACGACCATCGGGGCGTGGAGGCCGCAGTGATCGCCGTCGTTGTAGATCGACAGGCGGGTTTCACAGCCCTCCCGCACGCACACCCGCCCGGCGGGCACCCGTGGGGTCTGGCCGTTGACGCTGGTGATCCGCTCGCCACGTACGTGGGCATCCATCCCGCAGGTACTTCGGACCAAGCCGGGTCAGGGATTTTGCTGCTTTCTCAGAGGACGGGTTCGTCGCCCTGCCTGAGCTTGTTGAGGGCGTCGGCGACGCGGGCGCGCAGCTCGTCGGGTACCTCGTCGCGACACTTGGCCGACACCACGATGCGCAGCTCGGCCTCGAAGTCGAAGGCCTCGTAACAGTTCTGGCAGCCGTCGAGGTGCTGACGGATGTGCGTGCGCCGTTCGACGGTGAGCTCGCCGTCCAAGAAGGTGTAGAGCTCCTTCAGGGAGTCGGCGCAGTCTCCTGCGCCCGGCTCGAGGTGGCTGTCATCCACGTTGTGCTGGCTCCCGGTGCTCAGGGTCGCCCCCCGTGGGGGCAAGCCCCCGTTCGGCGGCAAAGTCGTACAACCGCTTCTGCAGCGCCTTTCTTCCGCGATGCAGCCGACTCATGACCGTACCGATGGGAATGTCGAGGATCTCGGCGATCTCCTTGTAGGAGAAGCCCTCGACGTCGGCGAGCAGCACGGCCAGCCGGAAGTTCTCGGGGAGGGACTCGACGGCCTCCTTGACCTCCTGCTCGGGGAAGAGGTCCATGAGCTCGTCCTCGGCGCTGCGCCCGGCCCGTGCCTCCTCCAGCCCGCCGAGCCGGCGGTACAGGTAGAAGTCCTCGACGTCGTCGAACTCGGTCTCCTCCGGGCGCCGCTTCTTCGCCCGGTACCGGTTGATGAACGTGTTGGTGAGGATCCGGTACAGCCAGGCCTTGAGGTTGGTGCCCTCGGTGAACCCCCCGTAGCCGCGATAGGCGCGGAGGTACGTCTCCTGCACGAGGTCCTCGGCGTCGGCCGGGTTGCGGGTCATGCGGAGCGCCGCCGAGTAGAGCGACGGCATGTGCTCCATGGCCTGCTCGGCGAAGTGCGCTTGGTCGGCCATGCCCTCCCCTTTCTAGCGGCGGTGGCCGGGGAAGCGAAGCGGGAACGCGCCGGAGGACGGCTCGAGGTGAGCCGCCCTCGGTGGTCGAACGGGTTCGAGGTCTGAACAGCAGGTCAGTGCTGCGGCGTGTACGAGACCTTGACGACACCCGTGAGCGAGAACGACCCGGTCTCGTCCGTGCCTGATTCGCTGAAGGTGCAGGTGTCGAGCCGCCCGTTCCTCGGTGCGCGCTTCACCAGGTCGTCGCTGAAGGCTTCGGGAGCTCCACCCGTGGGCGTGAAGGTTCCGGTGATGTGGAACTCGTAGGGCTTGAGGATCTGGTTGCTCGTCGTCACGTGGGCCGGCGTCCAGTCGCCGTTGCCGTTCACCACCGCTGTGAGCGGTCCGTTCACGTCGCAGTTGAGGTGGACCAACTCGCTGTTCTTGGCATTCGTCGGGTCGGCGCTGGCCGTCCCCGCCCCCACCGCCAACACCGACGCGACGCACAGCGCGGCGACCGCCGCCTTGAAGTAGGACATCACTCGTCTCCTTCTCGTGGCCTGAGCCTGTTTCCGGCTGCCAGCGTGCGTGGCGCCCAGCCGCCTGGCCCAGACCGAGCCTCGGGTGTGCTGCCCGCCACGTTTGGGTGGTTGACAGCCGGCCCGAGGCCCGGAAGGCGAGGTCAGTCGTCGTGGTGGTGGCTGGCGGCCGCACGTGTGTCGCCGAGCTGCGCCCGGATCTCGCCGTTCGGCCGTCCCGTGCTGTGGACGTTCACGTACGTCGCCCCGGCGCGCACGGCCCGGACGAACTCGGCGAACTCACCGGCGGCGAGGCCCTGATCGGCCGCCCCGGCGCCGATGTCAGCGGGCCGGATCGTCCCCTGGATGGTGCCGCCGCCAGCGGGACAGGCCTGCGTGCCCGCCGGCCCGTTGCCGAGATTGGAGCAGAGGAACACGACGATCGGGCCGCTGTTGGTTGCGTTCTCGAAATGGATGTGCGCCTGCGTGGCCGGCGACTGCAGGCCGCTGAAGGTCAACGAGTAGCGGATCTCGCTGGCGGCGGTGTTGATGGACGCTTGGAAGGTGCCGACGCCGGGCGTGGAGAGGGCCGGCACCTCCTCGAAGCCGGTGAGCCTCTCGGTCTGGCCGTCGGTTTGGCTGGCGATGGCCACCGCACCCACTCCCAGTACGCCTGCACTGACGATGGCGACCACTAGTGCGAATCGGGACTTCTTCACGGGCTCGCTCCTTCGCTCTCCTGGTTGGGCCCAACGTCCGGCGGAGCCCGACGGGGTCTACCGAGCGCGTACGGACCAGCGAAGCGGGCGGATTGCGGGTTCACGCCCAGCCACCACAACTTGACCCCCTAGGGGGTCCAGCCGTCGACGGAGCGGACAGTCGGGAGGGAGGACGGGAAGGGCGCGCTGCGGTCTGTAAGCCCCTCATGTGAGGGTGCCGTTGGGCGCCGGCGACGGCCAGGGTTGCGGGAAGCCGTCAAGTGCCAGCGAGGAGGCATGTGCGGCGTACGATCGTGGTGGCCGGTTCGATTGCGCAGCGTCCAGGCATCGCCGGGCACGCCTGGATGTTCCTGCAGTACCTCCTCGGATTCACCGAGTTGGGTTACGAAATCGTGTTCGTCGACCGGCTCGAACCTGGCGACTGCACCGATCGATCCAACCTTCCCTGTTCGGTCGAGCGGAGTGTCCAAGCCGCGTGGTTGGACCGGATCATGAGGCGCGTCGATCTCCACCGCCGGTGGTCGCTCGCTTGTGGATCGACCACCCTTGGGCTCGAGGACGCAACGGTCGACGACGCGCTGCGCGGTTCGGTCCTCCTCCTCGATGTCATGGGATATCTCGGCCCCGACCGTGGGGCGCTTGCGTCTCATCGTGTCTTCCTCGACATCGACCCGGGTTTCGGGCAGATGTGGCAGGAGAACGGTCAGGCAAGAGTGTTTGGGGACCACCACCAGTACGTCACGGTGGGCACGAGGATCGGCGCGCCCGAGTGCGCAGTGCCGGCCCTCGGGCTCGAATGGATACCCACGCTGCCCCCCGTCGTGCTCTCGCAGTGGCCCTACGTGTCTTGCGACGACGACGCTCCATTCACGACGGTGGCGTCGTGGCGGGGGCCATTCGGTCCGGTCGAACACGATGGCGTCACGTACGGATTGCGCGTGCACGAGTTTCGCTCCTATCACGACCTTCCCGCCCGGTGCGGCGACCGGTTCGTGGCGGCGCTCGACATCGACGACGCCGACGGCGACGATGCGGCCCGGTTGCGCGACGGGCGCTGGGAGCTCGTGTCACCACAGGATGTCGCGGCCGATCTCGATTGCTATCGCACCTTCGTGCAGGGCTCGGGCGCCGAGATCCTCGTCGCGAAGAACATGTACGTACGTGCCCGCACCGGCTGGATCAGCGACCGCAGCCCTTGCTACCTCGCGAGTGGGCACCCGGTGCTGATGCAGGACACCGGCATCGATGCCGATTTCGCCGCCGATGCCGCCCTGCTGCTCTTCTCTTCGCCGGACGAGGCCGTTGAGCTCGTCGCTCAGGTCCGGCGCGATGCACCTCGACTCCGCCAACGTGCCCGCGATGCCGCCGAGACCGTGTTCGCCGCCGACATCGTCCTCGAGACCCTCCTCACTCGTCTCGGAATCCGGTCGTGACGGAGAGAACACCGCCCCTTTGCCGTCTCAACTGGGGCTGCGGTGACCAGGGAGAACCGGGTTGGGTCAATTCCGACCTGAAAGAGGGCCCGAGCATCGAGATCGTCGCCGACATCCGCGACGGTCTTCCCGTTGACGACGAGACCTTCGCCTATGTCGTCAGCATTCACGCCCTGCCGATGGTCAGCTATCCCGATCTCGTGCCCGCGCTGTGTGAGCTGCACCGCGTGCTGCAGGCCGGCGGGGTGTTGCGGCTGTGCCTCCCAGATCTCGACAAGGGCCTCGCCGCGCTCGTCGAAGGGCGAGCTGGTCACTTCGCCGTGCCAGACGACGAGGTCACGTCGCTGAGCGGCAAATTCATCGTCCACATGTTGTGGTACGGCTGGTCCGTCACGCTGTTCACGGCCGAGTTCATCGAGGAGCTGCTTCGAAAGGCGGGCTTTCGAGAGGTGCACCATTGCCACTATCTCGAGTCGTCGTCGAGGCTGCCCGGAATCACCGACCTCGACAACCGAGAGCACGAGAGCCTGTACATCGAGGCGCTGAAGTAGATGGCATCGTGTGTCCTCGTCGCCGGGGCCCTGGCCGCCAAGCCGCGCAACGGCGGCGAAGCTTGGGTGCGCATCAGCTGGGTGCGGGCACTCGCCCAGCTCGGCTTCGAGGTGCGCTTCGTCGAGCAGCTGGACGATGCATCGCCCGCGGCTCGGGCCTGGTTCGACACCGTCGTCAAGTGGGCCGGTCTCGAGGCTCGAGCGGTCCTGGTCACCGGTGATGCCGATGACACCCTCGCTACGGCCATCGGCTGGTCCGACGCCGCCGAGCTCTTCGTCAACATCAGCGGCAACGTCCGCCATCTCGATGTGCTCAAGCGAGCTCGACGCCGCGTGTACGTCGATCTCGATCCGGGCTACACCCAGATGTGGCACGAGCAGGGCCTCCTCGGGTCGATGCTCGAGCACTACGACGTACACGGCACCGTCGGGCTGTGCGTCGGCCGCTCCGAGTGCACCATCCCTACCGGCCGGTTCTCGTGGCTGCCGATCGTGCCACCCACGTGCCTCGACGACTGGTCGTTCGCCGACACCCCATCGCTCCCCGGCCGCTTCACCACCATCGCGGCGTTCCGCGGGGGGTACGGACGCCTGGAGCACCGGGGTGTGACGTATGGCCAGAAGGCGCACGAGTTCCGCCATTTCGTCGAACTTCCTCGGCACGTCGACTGGGACGTCGAGGTCGCGCTGGACATTGACGGTGCGGACGAAGCCGACCGCGACAACCTCGCCGCCCACGGCTGGCACCTGGTGGATCCGACCCACGTCGCCGCCTCGCCCGACGCGTTCCGCTCGTACGTCCTGGGGTCCAGTGCCGAACTGTCGGTGGCCCAGGGTGCGTATGTGGAGACGCAGAGCGGTTGGATCAGCGACCGGAGCCTCCGCTACCTCGCCGCCGGCCGGCCCGTCCTCGTCCAGGACACCGGCCTCGGCCGCGCCGTTCCCACCGGCGCCGGTCTGAATACGTTCCGCACGCTCGATGAGGCAGGCGCGCGAGCCCGAGCGATCGCACAAGACTACGAACACCATTGCCGAGCAGCCCGCGCCTGGGTCGCGGAGTTCGCTTCGCCTGAGGCCGCTCTCACCCCATTGCTCGAACGGGTCGGGGTGAGCCCATGACGCGCCAGCGCCTCCGGGTCGTGGTGAGCGGCATGATGTGCGCCGTGCCGTCGCAGGGTGGCGCGACCTGGGCCGTGCTGCAGTACATCCTCGGGTTGCGTCGGCTGGGCCACGAGGTCTGGTTCGTCGAGCCGTTGCGGCCGGCGCAGTTGCGACCACGTGGCGTCGACGCCGCGTCGTCCGACAACGTCCGTTATCTACAAACCGTTCTCGAACCCTTCGGGCTCGCCGACAGGTGGGCGCTGGCGCTCGACGACGGAGCGCTCGAGGGCCCTGGCGCACCGAGCCTCGGCCCCGCATCGCCTCCCGCCGATGTCATCTTCGACGTCGCCGGTGGTCTGGCGAACAAGCAGGTGTTCGAGCGCGCCCGAGCGCGGGTGTATCTCGATCTCGACCCCTGCTTCACGCAGATGTGGCAGGCCTACGAGGGCGTCGACATGCGCCTGGCCGGTCACACCCACGCCGCAACGGTCGGGCTCCAGGTGGGCCGGCCGAACTGTGTCGTGCCCACGCTCGGGCTCGAGTGGATCCACACCCGGCCGCCCGTCGTGCTCGATGAGTGGCCGGTGGCGCCGCCCGCGGCCGAGGCCGCGTGGACGACCATCGCGAACTGGCGTGGCTACGGATCGATCCTTCACGACGGCGTCTTCTACGGACAGAAGGCACACAGCGTGCGCCAGCTCGTGTCGCTCCCCACCAGGACCGCGGAGCGCATCGAGATCGCCCTCGCCATCGACGCCGGCGAGACGAACGATCTCGACCTGCTGAACCGTCACGGGTGGCGGCCCGTGAACCCGGCGACCATCGCGTGCGACCCCGGCAGCTATCGAGCCTTCATCCAGTCTTCCAAGGCCGAGGTCGGGCTGGCGAAGAGCGGGTACGTGCAGTCGCGCTGCGGATGGTTCAGCGACCGAAGCGCGTGCTACCTCGCGTCGGGCCGACCTGTCGTCGTGCAGGACACCGGGCTCTCGGAGGTCCTGCCGCTCGGCCACGGGATCGTGCCGTTCGACGACGTCGAGACGGCGGCCGCCGCCATTGCCGAGGTCGCCGGTGACTACGAGCGGCACTGCGTCGCGGCGCGAGAGTTTGCCGAGACCTGGCTCGAGTCCGATCGCGTCCTCGGTGCACTCTTGTCCTGCGTGGGTGTGACATGACGCCTGCCTCATTCGTCGCCCGCCTCGGCCCGATGCTGCAGGACGGATTGAGCATCGATGGCCGGGTCGTCGCGGTGGAGCGCTCACCGAATCCGCACGCATCGAGCCGCCGGCTCGAGGACTGGCTCGTCCACGTCGAGGGACGGCCGTCGATCTTGCTGATCGCCAAGCGCGTCGATGCCGCCGGCCTTCTGCCCGTTGCGGCCCGCACGCGCCCTGTCGACGTGTACTCCGTTCGGCGAGAGATCGCTGCCTACGAACACCTCTTCGATGACCCGGGTCTGCCGGTGCCCCGGTTCGTCGGCGTGCTCGACCAAGGTCCGTACCGCTGGCTCGTCACCGTCGCAGTCGGCGGCACACCTCTCGCCGAGTTCGGGGCGATCGACCAATGGTGCGAGGCGGCCGTCACCGCAGCGCGCATGCATGATTGCCTCGCCGTACGGGCGGGCGAATGCAGGTCGCCGATTCCGTTCGACCGGCCCACGTCGGCGAGCAACCGGAGGTGGTACGACCGCGCCATCGCGGCCCTACGCGGAGGCGAATCGACCGATGACGAGAGCGGCGCGTCCATCGGCCTGCTCGAGACGTTGCGGGACTGCGTTCCACCCGCACTCGGCGCGCTGCCTCCCACGATCGTGCACGGCGAGCTGTATGCGTCCAACATTCTCATGACGTCCGACGACGCCGTCTTCGTGGACTTCGAAACGCTTGCCGTGGCGCCGGGCCCCGTCGACCTGGCCGCCATCGTCACCGGCTGGGCCGGCCCCGATCGCGCTCACATGGTCGCGGCATACCGAGAGGCGTCCACGACGTGGCAGCACCGTTCCTTCGATGAGCTCCACCACGTCGTCGCCGCGGCTCGGGTGCAGTACGCGGCGCAGTGGTTGGGATGGGCGAACGACTGGGTCCCGCCGGCCGCGCACCGAACCGACTGGCACGCCGAGCTGCGCGATGCGGCGGAGGACTACGGCCGATGAGCGACGGGCAGCGACGGGTCATCGTGAACGCCGATGATTTCGGCCGGACCCCCGCCGTCAATCGAGGCATCGTCCGCGCCCACACCGACGGCATCGTCAGAAGCACCAGCCTCATGGTGCGCGCCGCGCACGCGGGCCAGGCGGTGGAGCTGAGCCGCCCGCTGACCAGGCTCGAGGTCGGCCTGCACGTCGACCTGACCGACTGGGCGTACCGGAACGGCGAGTGGTTGGAGGTCGTCCGGATCGCCGATGTCGATGATCCCGGGGCCGTGGCGGCGGAGGTCGCCAGCCAGATCGATGCCTTCGTCGCCCTCATGGGCCGGCCGCCCACGCACCTCGACTCGCACCAGCACGTCCACCGACACGAGCCGGTGCGGTCGGTCGTGCTCGGATGGGGTGAACGCCTCGGCGTGCGTGTCCGCGAACTGACACCGGGCATCGCGTTCTGCGGCAACTTCTATGGGCAGTACGGCGGGGCCGCCACCTGCCACGAGCTCATCACCGTCGACGCCCTCGTACGGCTTCTCGACTCGCTACCTCCCGAGGCCACCGAGCTCAGCTGCCACCCGGGCGAGTGGCCCGACCCGGAGGCCGACGACTACGGCATCGAGCGCGCCATCGAGCTGGAGACGCTGTGTGACCCGAAGGTGAAAGCACATTTCGCGAAGGTGGGCGCGCCTTGAGGGCCGATCGTCGAGGTCACGCCGTCGTGCCCGGCTCCCGGTACACGAAGCAGGTGTTCACGACACCTCGGAATGACAGGCCGGCGCGGAGCGGATGACGCGCCGAAGGTGCGGCCCGCTTCGCCACCAACCGACGATGACGTCGATCAAGACGACCGTGGCGACCGCCCCGGTGAGCAGGACGGCCCGCTCGCGGACCATGAACGTGATGACGGCGACGGAGACGAGCGCCAGCTTCAGCCGTATGAAGCGCCGAACACGGACCTGCAACCAGTGCTCTGGATACGCGGATGAGGTGACCGTGGCGCCCAGCAAGAACGACGGCAGCAGATGCGCGTCATGGCTGTCCCAACTCGACCCGAGGATCATCTTGATGCCGCTCCGACTGACGTAGGAGAGCAGGGCTCTCATCGTGGCGCTCCGATCACCGTCGAACGCGAAGAGCATCGTCCCGTGCCTGCACTGCACCGGCGCCCCGGGCAGGAACGTCGGGTCGTATGGCGTCCCACGCCGAGCGGAGCGATGCGACAAGCTGCGGCCGGTCAACCGCGCTAGCGGTTGTGTGAGATGCAGCGACGCGACCGCGAGTCGGAACCCGAGCCGTCGCCACAAGGGCATCCGCCTCGACGGCGAAGCTCGACGAGCACTATCGAACGCCAGACTGATGAGAAAGACGACCGACAGCACCGCCGCGACGCGCGCGGCATCGGCCACCGGGCCGTCGCCGATCGACATGCCGGCTATCGCGGCTGCGAGCGTGAACACGACGATCGGCGTGCCGATCTGATAGGCGACCGTCAGCGCCGTTCGGCCCGTCCGGTAGATGGACTGAAAGGCCGCCGCGCCGAGGACCCCCCGGTACACGCTCTCGCGAGCGGCCAAGGCGCCGCCGCCGTAGATGGCGCCACGCCAGCGAGCAGACCCGAAGCGGGTGAACCGGGCCGGGTGCCGCGTCTCTACGAGAGCCTCGCTGCGGCCGTATCCCCGTTGCTGGCGCAGATATGCCCGGATGCTGCCCCGGCGGTGGTGCCACACCAGGGCCGCCGGGTGATACCCGATCTCGCCACCGTGGTCCAGAAGTCGCCAGCACAGGTCGACGTCGTCGCCCGCCGTCGTGAAGATCGGATCGAAGCCGCCGAGCTCGACCAACGTGTCGCGCCAAAAGGCCATGTTGCAGCCAGGTATGTGTTCGGCTCGGTCGTCGTCGAGGAGCACGTGCACGGGGCCGCCCGGCGCCTGCGAAACGCGCTCGGCCGCCGAACCATCCTTCGGTGGACCGACATTGGGCCCGCCACAGCCGGCTGTGCCCGGCCGATCGAAGCCTAGGGAGAGGAAGTATGGCCACTCGGGTGTCGGGTACGCGTCGCTGTCGAGATAGGCGACGACCTCGTGGTGCGCCACCTGGATTCCCGCGTTCCGTGCCGTCGCCAACCCACCGTGCGGGATCGTGACAAGGCGCACCTCCGGATACGACGCGGCGATCGATGGGGTTGCGTCGGTCGACCCGTCATCGACGACGATGATCTCGAGCTCCGGGTAGTCGAGCGCGACGGTGTGCCGCAGGCACTCGTCGAGCGTCGCCACTGCGTTGTATGCACAGATGACGACGCTGATCGATGGCCACTTCAGGTCGATGTCGCGTACGTCTCGCTCGTTCCACGACGCGACCGCCTCGAGTGCCGGCCGCGGCGCTCGTTCCGAGGTCGTCAGCCCGAAGTGCCACCCTTCGACGGCTGCATCGCCCACCCACCACTCGTCGGTCCAGGAGAACACGCAATAGCCGGCACAGCCGCGTTCGACGAGGGTGCCGAGATGGCGATCGAGGGCAGCGGCCTGTGCCGAACCGTCGTCGTCGACATGCATTCCGAGCTCGCCAATGACAAGCGGGAGGTGCCCGGCAAGATGCTGAAGACGGGTGACGTAACGACGGAACGGTTCGTCCTCCTCGAGGAAGAGGTTGAACGTCACGAAGTCCAGCCCCGCTACCTGCAGGTATTCGGTGCTCGGGTAGTTCGCATACGTCACGAGCGTCTCGTCGTCGATGTCGTGCACCGCGTCAGCGAGCTCGCCGAGAGCGCTCGCTATGGCATCGGTGCCGATCCATCGGACGACGTCGGCCGGTACCTCGTTCGCGAGGCTCAGGGCCGCGACGGTAGGAGTTCCGCGCAGGCGCCGCGCGGCTCGCTCGATGTCGAGCCGGGCGCTGCGCAGCAGGCTCCGCTGCTGCCGTTTGGACCCCCCGACCAGGTAGCGCCAGTCGTCGAAGTGAATACCGGCGAAGAGCTTCAGCCCCCACTCGTCGGCGAGCTCGAGCAGGTCACCGCCCGGCTCGGTGTACGTCCGGACGACGGTGAAGCCGCTCGCCGCCATCTCCGACAGATCGAGCTTCATCTGCTCCCGCTCGGGGAACCGCTCGCTGTCACCGCGCGGCTGGAAGGTGCCGTAGCTGACTCCCCGGAAGGGGAAACGACGACCATCGACCGAAAAGAACTTGCCGTCGACCCGGACGCGCGACGTGGCGATGTCCTCCGGATGGGAGGGCGCCGGCGCCACCGGCGAACCAACATGGGGGACCGTGATCAACGAGATCTCACGAGACATGACCGCGGCGACTCCGGCCGCGTGCGAGCCCGGATCAAATCATCCGAGAGAGGCCCCTCCACCTCAAAAGCATGGATCCGGAGCAGTGTTGATCGACGGCCCAATGTTGGGGGTCCACGGGATGTCCCTTTGAGGCCGTCATTGGGCCCTCCGGCGGCTCTCGACCAAGGCGGCGTCCCTAGCGGCCAGCCGAGCGGCTGTGCTCAGAAGTCCATCCGGCCCTCGATCTCAGCGGCCCGTTCGGGTCGCGTCCGCTGGTAGACGGCGATGCGTTGTGGGCCGGGGACGTCCAGCTCCGTGGCATCGCCATGGGGGAACTCGAAGCGAGGGCTGAACCCGACGCCGCGTCGGGCGAGATCCGCCTCGGCCGCGTCGAGGTCTGGGACCCGGTAGACGAGCACCGGCTGCTCACCGTGCAGGTGCTGGGCGAGGAGCAGCTTTGGGCCATCGACGGTGAGACGAAGCATCGCAACGCGAGTGTCGAAGGCTTCGATGGCGAACACGACCTCGGCCCCGAGCCCCTCGACGTAGTGCGCGAGCTCAGCGGAGACGTCGGAGCTCGGGCAGTAGATGAACTCCAACTCTTCGAACACATCCACAGGCTGCACCATCGTGGGCGGTCGTGGTCGACGCGCGTCGGCGTTGCAGCACGTCGTAGGCCAGGCCACCGACCCGGCGTTGAGCGGCCCCCACAGCCCGCCGGCCGGACGTGCGTTCTGGGACACCTTCGGGTGGGTCGGTCTGCCCCGGATGGCCGTGGAAGGGTCAAGCGGGGTTGGCCCCACGGCGATGCCCTGAATGGGCGCCGCTCTCGCAGCCGGCGAGCTGGTGTGGCCCGAAGCGACAGGACCGTCGACCGGGTGCCGGCGTCCTCGGCTCGGCCGGGGCAGATGGCAATCTGGCGTCATGATCGACGAAGTCGCGAAGGCGCATCTTCACGACCACCTGCGTTGGGTGCGTGAAGCGCTCGTGTGGAAGCTCACTGGGCTGTCGGAATACGACATCCGGCGTCCGGTGACCCCGACGGGGACCAACCTGCTCGGCCTGGTCAAGCACAACGCGATCTGGGACTCCCGGTACTTCGGCGAGGTCTTCGATCGACCGTTCCCAGAGCCTCTGCCGCGGTGGAATGACGAGGCTGCGCACGGCACGGATCATTGGGCGACTGAACA
>JAOBWJ010000274.1 GCA_025463335.1 Acidimicrobiales bacterium | reverse complement strand
AGCCCTGCCGCGTCGACGGCCCGGACGCGGAACGTGTGGGCTCCGGCGTCCAGGTCCCTCAGAGTGATGCCCGCGGACGGACAGGCCTGGAAGGCACTCTCGTCCACCGCGCACTCGAAGCCCTTCGCGGCCGCGCCGGTCGCGGAGTAGGTGAACCGCACCGAGGAGCCCCCGGTCGTCTGGCCAGCTGCGGGTCCGGAGTCGATGCCCGTGTCGATCGTCGGGGCCGGCTCGGTGATCACGACGGACCCCTCACCACATGCACCGGCGACGCCGGTGTTGTTGGTGTCACCGGAGTAGTAGGCGGCCCAGCGATAGGTGCCCGCCTTCGTCGGGGTGAAGGACGCCGACGTGTAGGCACCGTTCCCGCTCACCGTCCCGGTGTCGGTGAAGACAGCAGGACCCGCGCACGCCGCGTTCCCGGGGCCGTAGAGCTCGAAGATGACGTCCCCCCTCACAGCGAAACCACCTGCGATGGTCGCGGTGTCAGCTACCGGCGTGATCCCGACCTGACCACCGTCGGATGCCGTGGTGGAGAGTGTCGGCGCAGCCTTGGTGATCACGACCGACCCGTCGGTGTCGCCGCACGCACCGGCAGCGGCGGTGTTGTCGATGTCGCCGGAGTAGGAGGCAACCCATCGGTAGGTGCCCGCCCTGATCGGCGTGAAGGGCGCCGACGTGTAGGCACCGTTTCCGCTCACCGTCCTGGTGTCGGTGAAGGCAGCGGGACCCGCGCACGTCGCGTCGCCGGGGCCGTAGAGCTTGAAGGTGACCGCCCCGGTCGACGCCACGCCATCGGCGATCGTCGCAGTGTCACTTACGGGCGTGACCCCGACCTGACCACCGGTGGATGCCGTGCTGGAGAACGTGGGCCCAGCCTTGGCGATCACGACAGCCTCGTCGGTGTCGCCGCAGGCACCGGTGGCTCCGGTGTTGTTGGTGTCTCCGGAGTAGGAGGCGACCCAGCGGTAGGTCCCCGCCCTGGTCGGCGTGAAGGCGGCCGACGTGTAGGCACCGTTTCCGCTCACCGTCTTCGTGTCGGTGAAGGCAGCCGGACCCGCGCACGCCGCGTCGCCGGGGCCGTAGAGCGCGAAGGTGACGTCCCCGGTCGCAGCGACACCACCGGCAATGGTCGCGGTGTCGGTCACGGGGGTGGTCCCGGCCGGGCCGCCCGACGAGGCGTTCGTGGCCAGCGCCGGCGCGGCGTTGGTGATGACGACAGTCCCCGTGGCGTAGCTGACCGCATAGTTGTCCGACGCAGCGCCGACGCACGAGGAGCTGTCGGAGTAGACGCCCGCACTGCTCCCCGGGGCCAGCCCCGGACCGCAAATGGGCTCGGTGCTGATGCTGTTCTCGACTGTGTCCGCGGGTGCGAATCCGTCGTAGCCGGGGGTGATCGTCGGCAGGGCGTCGCCGTACACCGAGGTGCCGCCGGAGGCGGTGATCGTGAGTGGCCGCTTGTGGACCGTGACCTTGCCGGCGACGTAGCTGATGTCGTAGTCGTGCGCGCTCGCTCCCTGACAGGTCGCGGCACCCGGATAGGTGCCGGCCGCGTCGGGCGCACTGGAGGAGCAGGTGGGCGACGTCACGGCAGCGTCCGTGTCGTCGGCGACGAACCCGTCGTACGACGCCGTGACCGTGGCGGGGCCGGCCCGGTAGGTCGTCGCGCCGTCGGTGGCGATGATCGTCAGCGGCGCCCTGGTGATCGTCAACGTGCCAGCGGTGTAGGAGATCGCGTACCCGCCGATCGCGGCACCGCTGCAGGTGACCGGGTAGGTCCCGACCGGGCTGGACGCGGTCGCCGTCGTGGAGCAGGTCGCCGGCGTGGCGAGCACTTCTTCCGAGTCAGCGCCGGCGAATCCGTCGTACGTCGGCGTCAGGGTCGGCAGGGCCGCACCGTAGACCCTCGTCGGGCTCGGTGCGGTGACGACGAGGGCGGTGCCGGTGATCGTCACCGTGCCGCTCACATAGATGAGCTCGTAGTTGGCCGAGGCGGCCCCGGAGCAGGACGACTGGTTCTCGTAGACCCCCACGTCCGTCGTCGCCGTCGTATCGGCGGTGCAGGTCGGGTACGAACCGAAGGCGTTGTACGCGCTCTCGAGGGGCGCGAAGCCCTGTGCGCTGTACGCGATCGTCGGCGGGGGTGCGCCGTACTCCGCCGTGCCGTCGGACGCCGTGATCGTCAACGCGCGCTTGTGCACAGTCACGGTGCCGTAGACGTAGACGAACCTGTAGTTGGGGGCCTCCGCGGAGTAGCACCTGCCCGCGCTCGGATAAGTCCCGGGTGTGCCTGGCGCGACGGGGAAGCAGTCCGGCTCCTGCGTGAGGACGGCGTCGGTCTCACCGACGAGGAACCCGTCGTAGGACGGCGTGATGGTCACGGCGCCGGCGCCGTAGGTCGTCTCGGCATCCATGGCGGTGACCGTCACGGTCGCCGTGTCGACGATGAGCGTCTGACCGGAGTAGGAGATCGAGTACAGCGCCGCGTTCGCCCCGGAGAGCGCCAGTCCGGAGCAGCTGTCGCTGTCGATGTCGTAGAACCCGGCCGGGAGCGACGCCTCGAGGTCGGCGCCACCGTCGACGGTCGAGCACGTCACCGATCCGGTGACCGACAGCCCGAGCGGGATTTCCTTGTAGGTGTCGAAGGTCGGGGTGCCACCGTAGGTCTGCATCGCCCCGACCACCACGGTGATGGGCGGCGGGGGGTTGACGGTGAACGTCCCGGTGTAGGTCACCACGTAGTTCTGGGCCTGGAATCCGATCAGGCCCATCCCGGAGCAGCTGGAGCCGTCGAGCTCGTACGGCGGGTCCGCGATCGGGAGCGTCGGGGTGATCGCGGTGCCTCCGGTGACCTTGGTGCAGGTCGGCGTGCCGCCGACCGTGAGGCCGTCCGGGGCGGGAGTGGACGGGTAGGTGAAGGTCTTGGTGGTGCCGCCGAAGTCCTGGGATCCGCTGACGACCACGGGCACGGGGTGCGCGCGAACCGCGAACGGGCCACCGACGTACCGCACCTCGTAAAGGCTGGCGGCGGCCCCGGCGAGGGTCAGTCCCGAGCACGATTGCGAGTCGATGGAGCTCTGGCCGACCGAGCGCTGGTGGCTGAAGTCCATCGCGTCGGTCGGGAAGCCGCTGTCGACCGTCCGGCAGGTGAGGGTGCCGGTGACGCTCACGCCGGACGGGAGGTCGTTCGTGGTGTAGGTGAACGGGTCGACGTCGCCCATGTAGACACGGGAGCCCGCGGGCATCACGAGGATGTCGGCGCTGCCGACGGAAAGGTAGCCGGAGACGACCGTGACGTCGAAGTTCGACGCACCGGTCCCGAACAGCTGCACTCCGCTGCAGTTGCCGAGCCGGTAGGAGCCGGGCACGAGGCTCGTCGGTGGCGTGCTGCCGTTGGCCAGCGTGCAGCTCAGGTGCTCACCACCGGCGCTGATGCCGCTCGGCAGTCCGATGTTGTTGGGGACGTAGTAGCGCGCGGCTCCGCCGAAGTCGGAGTACGCGTACACCGGGACCTGCACCGTCGGCCTGGTCACCGTGAAGGTGCCGTTCGTGTAGACGAAGTCGTAGGTGCTGGCCCGGGTGCCGCTGAGCGTCAGGCCGGAGCAGCTCGACGAGTCCAGGGTGTGGGTGCCGGCGTCCAGCTCGGCCAGCGGCGTACCGCCGTCAGCGGTGGTGCAGGTGACCGAACCCCCGAGGGTCGTTCCGTAGGGCGTGGTCAGGGTACGCGAGAAGGTCGGCGTCCCCCGATAGGGCTGCGTGCCGGTGACGGCGACCGGGACCGGCTGGTTCTCGACGTGGATCAGGAGCGCGCCGAGGTGGCCGTCCGCGAGGATCTTCGTCTCGGTGGCCGCCGGGCGGTTGATCTGGGCGGTCTCGTTCTGCTCACCCGAGTAGTACGCCTTGATGTGGTTGTCGTAGACGAACGTGTACGGGTCCGTGATGAACGTGGCGGTGCGGTTGACCACGTCGACGGTGGAGCTGCCGGGTAGCGGGTTGTGATTGGTGTCGGCGTCCATGAACGTGACGGTGCCGCCGGACCCCGCGGGCAGGTTGACGAGGTGGGCGGTGAAGGTGGTGGTCTCCCCGAACGGCACGGCCGTCCTCGACGCCGTGATCGTCAGGGTCGGTTCGAAGATCGGGACCACCCGCGGCGCGGCCGAGGTGGTTGCGTCGGTCGTGAGGGCGTGCCGGACCACTGTCGTGCCTGGAGCGAGGAAGCTCGAACCGCCGCCGCCACCGCCGGAGATCCATCCGCTGAACGCGCTGCCGCCACCGCCGCCGCCGTAGTAGCCGGCGCCGCCGCCACCGCCGCCGCCACTGCCCTCACAGTTGGTGCCGCTCCGGTCGGCTCCGGTGGCGCCGTTGCCGCCACGGAGCAGGCCGCCCGCCCCGCCGTTGTTGCCGTCCGAGCAGGAGCTGAGGGCGTTGGTGCCCCGATTTCCGCCGCCCCCGCCGGCCGTCGCGGAAGCACCGAGTCCGCCGGCGCCGTCCTTGGCGGTGTTGTTGCCGCCGTCGCGGCCCTGCTGGGCGCCGGAGCCGTCCCCCTCGAGGCCGGCGTCTCCGCCCGGAGACCCGGCGACCACGCGGTCGTTGACCACCTTCTCGCCGCCGCCACCGGCGCCGCCGCCACCGGCAGCGAGGGCGAGGAGGTTGTTGCATTGGCTGGTGGACCTCGCCACGTAGCTCGCGTCTCCGCCCTTGCTCGGCGGACCGTGTAGGTAGACGGAAGCCGAGTAGTGAGCGCCGCCGGCGCCACCGTCGATGGTTCCCATGACGACGGTGGTGCCGCCCGGGAGCGGAATGTCCGTGACGATGTTCGCACCCTTGCCGCCGGGGTACGAGAAGCGGTTCGGCTCGGAGGCGGTGAACTCGCGGTACTGCGTGCCCGCCTGCCCGGCGACGAAGGCGCGCACGCCGACGGCATCGTTCGGGACGGTGTACGAGTCGGTCTGGTGGCCCTCGTTGACGATGCAGGTCGTGCCTGCCGCCGCCGCCGACGCCGCCGGTGGGATCGAGACCATCGCGAGCGGTGCGAGCGCCAGGGTGGCGGCAATGGTGAGGGCGAGCCGGGCGCGGGGGGCGGGCCGCCGTCCGGTGAACGATCGGAGCATCGAGATTCCTTGGCGTGCACGCAGCTGACGCACGGCAGGACGTCCCTGCCCGACGTCCGGAACCTAGCCCGAATGCGACCTGGCGTCCCGGTAACCCGACAGGTCGTGACGGGAGCGCCCTTCGGGGTCCGCGCCGGGTGCGCTGCATGCTCCGAGCCCGGCTCGGTGATCATCGGTACGCCGTCCGCGGCGCCTCCGCGGCCGACCTCAGGGCTGCGGCGGGTCCTCACCCACCAGACCGTCGACGGCCTCGCGCAGGAGGTCCGCGTGGCCGACGTGGCGGGCGTACTCGTCGTGCAGGTCCACCAGCATCCGTCGGAGGTTGGGTGGCTCGCCCGGGCTGAGGGTGTGCTTCCACGGCTGGTCGAGGCTCCCGTCGACGAGGGCCTCCGCCAGCGCAGCGTCGGTGCGCTGCACGGCGCCGCTCCACAGCGCGTAGAGCTCCTCGGGCGAGTCGTCGGCCGCCGTACGCCACTCCCACTCGGGATCGGCGTCGAAGTCGACCTTGTCCCACGGCCCCCCGACTGGCTCGCCGGTGAGGGCGAGGGCGGCGTAATGGTCCTCGACGAGGGCGAGGTGCTTGAGCAGCCCGCCCAGGGTCATGGTCGACGGCGGCTGCTGCCGGTTGAGCCCGGCGGAGTCCAGGCCCCCGCACTTCCAGGCGAACTGTGCGCGGGAGCGTTCGAGCGCGAACAGGATCATCTCGATCTCGTCGGGCGTCTTCGACGGTTCGTGGATCCTGGTGTTCGGAGCGGTGTCTTCGGTCATGCTCCGCACGCTAGGCTCGATTCCGGACGTGCTGCTTCCGGATAGGCGGAGAACTCGTGAAATTCGACGCGAGCCCGACGGCGCGGGCGCTGCTGGCCCTCGAACTGATCCAGGGCAGCCCCGGCATCACCGCGGACCGGTTGGGCGACAAGCTCGGTGTCTCGGGGCGGGCCGCCCGGCGCTATGTCGGCATCCTGCGCGAGGCCGACATCCCGATCGAGTCGGTCCGCGGCCCGTACGGCGGCTACCGCGTCGGCCGCGGGCTCCGGCTGCCACCCCTGATGTTCAGCGAGATCGAGGCCCTCGGCCTCGTCATGGCCGTGCTCGACGGCCACCACGACGCAGGCGATCCCACCGACCCGGTCGGCAGCGCGCTCGGCAAGATCGTGCGCGCCCTGCCGGAGCCGGTGGCGGCCCAGGCGGAAGCCGTCCGCCGGACCACGGCGCCCGCTCCCGACCGCGCCGCTGCCCGGCCCGATCCCGGGACGACGACCGTCCTCGTGCAGGCCTGCACCGACCAGCGGCGGGTCCGGCTCGACTACCGATCGGAAGCCGGGTCGGAGTGGCTGATCGACGTCGACCCGTGGGCGATCGTCGTACGCCACGGCCGGTGGTACCTGCTGTGCCGGTCCCACCGCGCGGACGCGCAGCGGGCGTACCGGATCGACCGGGTCCGGGGCGTGGAGGTCCTCGACGACACGTTCGAGCCGCCCTCGGACCTCGA
>JAOBWJ010000231.1 GCA_025463335.1 Acidimicrobiales bacterium | reverse complement strand
GGGGAACTCGGGGTCGTTCGGCACGTTCAGGGCGTGGCGCACGTAGTCGGGCTCCACGGCCACCACGCCGGCGTCGTCGTTGAGCGCGGCGGCACGGAGGGCCTCCCGCCCGGGCGTCACGACCACGTGCTGGACGCGACCGTTGGTTCGGGTCACCAGCAGCGAGCCGGGCACGGCGTCCGCCGGCCAGAGCCGGGGCCGCTTCACCGCGGCCCGCTCGGCACCACCGGCCGGGGCCGCGACCAGCACCCCTATGAGGGCGACCACCAGGACGCCCACCATCGCTCGAACCCGCCCGTTCGCCGAGACGACCACTGCAACCAGTGTTGCAGCCTCAGCGAGCGCCGGGCTGAAGCTTCGGCATCTCCTCGGCCAGCTCGGCGACGGTCCACCGACCGACCTGCTCGATGGTGGCGGTCATCGTCCACCCCTCGAACAGCCGCACTTGTCCGCCCTGCACGAAGTACACGCGGCCGGTCTCGGGGGCCGACTCGGTGGCCAGGTAGGCGGCGAGGGGGGCGACGTTGGCCGGGTCCCACACGTCGAACGTCGCGCTGTCGGCCGGCGGTTGGACCACGTCACCGAGGCCGGGGGTGGCCTCGGTCAGCCGGGTCCGGGCCGCCGGAGCGAGCCCGTTCACCCGCACGCCGTACCGCGAGAGCTCCTGGGCCAAGATCACGGTGAAGGCGGCGATGCCGGCCTTGGCCGCGCCGTAGTTCGTCTGGCCCGGGTTGCCGATCAGGCCGGAGGTGGACGACGTGTTGATCACCGACGCCTTGACCTCGTCGCCCTGCTTGACCCGCTCCCGCCAGTAGGCGGCGGCGAAGCGGGTCGGGACGAAGTGACCCTTGAGGTGGATCCGCACGACGTCGTCCCAGTCGTCCTCGCTCATGTTCACGAGCATGCGGTCCCGAAGGAAGCCGGCGTTGTTCACGAGCACATGGAGGTCACCGAAGGTCGCCACCGCCGCTTCGACGACGCGGGCGCCGCCGTCCCAGCTGGCAACGTCGTCGGCGTTCGCGGTCGCCTCACCCCCGGCGGCGCGGATCTCGGCACAGACCTCCTCGGCCGGCTCGAGGTCGATGTCGTTGACCACGACACGCGCCCCCTCGGCGGCGAACAGAAGCGCGTGCTCGCGGCCGATGCCCCGGCCGGCACCCGTGATGATGGCGACGCGGCCGTCGAGGGAACCCATGCCGGGAACCTAGCGGCGGGCGCGGCGGAGGAAGATGTCGACGCTCGTGCCGCGGCGGACCTGCTCGCCGGCGGGGGGATCGGTGGCGAAGGGTCGGCCGTTGGCGTCGCCGTTGACGCTCCCGGCCTGAAGGCCGGCTTGGTCGAGCAACGCCACCGCCTCGCCGAGGCTGGAGGCGCTCGACACGTCGGGCACGGGCACCAGATCAGGGCCCTTGGAGACGACGATGGCAACAGTGGCGCCGCGGGCGACCGGCTTGCCGGCCGACGGGTTGGTGCCGATCACCTGGCCGGCCGGGATGCTGTCGCTGAAGTCCTCGCTCCGCGACCACTTCAGCCCGAGCCCCTCGAGCTTGGCCTTGGCGTCGGCCTCCGAGCTGCCCTGCAGCGAGGGGATCTGGCGGGGCGCCGGGCCCGAGGACACCACCAGGTCGACCGCCGACTTCTTGGGTGCCTGGACCGGCCGGGGCTGGCCGGCGACGGACCAGTTGATCACGGTGCCGGCGGGGATGACCTCGTGGGCCTGGGGCGTCTCCTTGCCCACGGTGAGCCCTGCCCCGAGGATGGCCGCCTTGGCCGCGGCAACGGTTGCCCCGTCCATCTGGGGCAAGGACACGGGCGGCGGGCCCTTGGACACGATGAGTTGAATCGTGCCGCCGTCGTCGAGCTTGGTCCCCGCCACGGGAGATTGGCTGAGGACGATCCCGACCGGCACGTTGTCGTCGAACCGCCCCTCGGCCGCCGGCACCGACCACTGCACGTCGGTGGCCTTGCGATCGGCGGCGGCGATGAGGGTCCTGGCGTCAGCCTCGGACTTGGTGACCACGCCGGGCACGGGTGCGTTCGGGGTGGCGAGCTGGGCCCGCGTCACCAGGCCACCGCCCACCACGCCGGCGATCACGAGCAGGGCGAGGAGCAACCACGGCCACCGGCGCCGCTTGGTCTCGGGTATCTCCGGCAGCACGCCGGTGTGGTCGTGGCCGCCGAAGACGGTGAGGTCCTCGTGCTGGACGTGGCCGCCCGGGAAGAACGTGATGTCGTCGTCGTCGTCGCCGGCGGTGGCGGTGTCGACGCCCGGCAGGGGCAGCGGTGCTGGCCGCTCCATCTCCCGGGCGGCGGCGACCAGGGCTCGGCCCAGCTCGGCGGCGTCGGGCCGCTCGGCCGGATCGGCCCGGCCCGCCAGCTCGAGGATCGGTTGGAGGACACCGAGCTCGGCCGGCACGTCGACCGACGTGTCGACCCGGGCCATCATCGTCTCCAGCGCGCCGTCCCGCACCAGCGGAACGGTGCCGGTGACGGCCTCGACCAGCACCAGCCCGAGGGCGTAGACGTCGGCCTTGCCGTCGATGCGCCCGCCCCGGGCCTGCTCGGGGGCGGCGTAGCGGGCGGTGCCCACCAGCCCGTCGCCCGGCTCGGTCCAGCCCGCTTCGGAGAGAGCCCGGGCCAGACCGAAGTCGGCGATGCGCAGGCGGGCGTCCTCGCCGAAGAGCAGGTTGGCCGGCTTGATGTCGCGGTGGACGAAGCCTCGGCGATGGGCCACGTCGAGGGCGCGGGCCGCCTCGAGGCCGACGAGGAGGGCCTGGGCCGGGCTCAGCCGCCCGCCGTGGTCGAGCAGGGCCCGCAGGCTGCCGCCGCCGAGGTACTCGAGGACGAGGTAGGGGCCGTCGTCCTCGCCCCAGTCGTAGACGGCCATGAGGTTGGGGTGGCTGAGGGCGGCGGCGGCCCGGGCCTCGGCCCGGAACCGGCGGAGGAACGCCTCGTCGGTGGCGAGCGCCGGATGCAGCACCTTGACGGCCACCCGGCGGCGCAGGGTGACGTCGTCGGCGAGGAACACCTGGGCCGATGCACCGGTCCCGATGGCCGCGACGAGCCGATAGCGACCTCCCAGGACGCGGCCGAGCTGGTCCGACATCCGGGCGACCACGGCCCGAAGGCTAGCCCTGGCAACTGCGCCTTTCGGTCATCCCCTCGGCCTTCCGCGAGCCCCGATGTCACCGGGCGGGGCGCGTTCGGGCAGGATGCAGGCCATGTCCGAGGGCGCCCGCACGGTGGTCCGGCGGGTCGTCATCACCGCCCTACTCGTCTTCGCCGGCGTGATGGTCTGGTACTCCGGCAGCGTGAAGGGCGAGCCCGCGGCCCCGTCGCTCACCGACACGGCCGTCGAGCAGCTCGTCCCGGCGCGGGACACCCCGACGGCCATCCGCCAGGCCGAGATCGGGATCGATCTGGCCCCGGGCTGGGACGCCGATCTCCGGATCAACGGCGTCGACATCCCCCAGGACGAGGAACGGAACAACGTGGGGCTCAACCAGGTGTTCTTCAAGCCGGACCCCGGCAAGGTCATCGGGGCCCTCGCCCCCGGCCCGGTGACGGTCACCGCCATCATCTGGCGACCGACGGCCGGGGAGACCCGCGAGAACGGCAGCCGTCAGGTGACCTGGTCGTTTCGGGTGGCCTGACGGCGGCCACGACTCGTCAGGAGAGCCGGGCCACCACGTAGGGCAGGGCCACGGCCACCGAGTCGGGGCAGGTGGCCTCGGTGGCGAGGAGGTCGTCCAGCCCCGCCCGATCGACGAAGCGGGCCTCGACCACCTCGCCGACGTCGAAGCGGAACGGTCCCGGGTGCTCGACCACGTAGACGCGGCCCAGCACCTCGGCCTCGTCACCGGACCACGAGCCTTCCCCCACGCCCACCGGCTCGGCGTCCACCCCGAGCTCCTCGGCCAGCTCCCGGCTGGCGGCGACGTCCCAGGACTCGCCGGCGGTCACCACGCCGCCGGCGGCCACGTCCCAGCGGCCCGGCCACACGTCCTTGTGGTCCGCTCGGCGGTGCACGAGCAGGCGTCCGTCGGCCACCACGAGCAGGAAGACGCAGCGGTGGCGGAGGCGCCCGGCTCGCATTTCCGCCCGTGTCACCACGCGAACGGTGTTCCCGTCGGCATCGATCTCCTCGACCAACTCCGTCCCAGGCACTAGAAGGAGTCTGACCGCGATCACGGGAGGGCACGTGCTGGACGGACTCGAGGGGAAAGTCGCGCTCGTCACCGGCGCCGGACGGGGGCTCGGGCGGGCCGAGGCGCTGGAGCTGGCCGGGCAGGGGATGCGCGTGGTCGTCAACGACTACGGCCGCGGCCTGCACGGCGAGGTCGAGGACAGCCCGGCCCAGCAGGTGGTCGAGGAGATCCGGGCCAAGGGCGGAGAAGCGCTGGCGGATCACGGCGACGTGGCCGACTGGGACGACGCCCGGGCGATGGTCCACCGGGGCATCGACGAGTGGGGTCGTCTCGACGTCGTCGTGAACAACGCCGGGTTCATGCGCGATCGGATGCTCTTCTCGATGAGCGAGGACGAGTTCGACTCGGTCGTGCGAGTGCACCTCAAGGGCCACTTCTGCACGCTTCGCCACGCCACCGAGCACTGGCGGGAGACGGCCAAGGCCGGCGGCGAGGTGTACGGGCGGGTGATCAACACGGCGTCGGAGTCCGGCATCGGGCAATCGGCCGGCCAGCCCAACTACGGGGCGGCCAAGGCCGGCATCCTCCAGCTCACGACCACTGCGGCGCTGGCCATGGCCAAGTACGGGATCACCGCCAACGCCATCGCCCCGCGTGCCCGCACCCGCATGACCGACGGCACCAACGCGTTCGCCGCCGGCCCCGACGAGACCGGGTGGGATCCCCTCGGGCCCGAGAACGTCACACCCCTCGTGGCGTGGCTGGCCTCGCCGGCGGCGGCCAACGTGACCGGCCAGCTGTTCGTGGCGTGGGGCAAGACCGTGCGGGTCATGGAGCAACCCAGGATCGCCGGCCAGTTCATGGCCGACGCCCCGTGGACACCCGAGGCGGTGGGCGAGCAGCTCGCTCCCTTCTTCGCCGACCGGACCCCGTTTCAGGACGGGTACGCCGTCGATCTGCTGTCCGACTACTGGCGCTACGGCCCCGAAGAGAGAAAGCCGTAGCGAACAGCGGCATTCGGCCCTTGCCAGCAGCCTCGGGCCGAACCAGGGCAGTCCGGCCGCACGGCGGGACAGCGCGGGAATCGGCGGGCCGGATGCCGCTGTTCCGAAGGCTCGGCGAAGCCGTCCGAGCCTTTTGCCGACCGCGGCGAACCACGCCTAACCCGGCAGGTCGCCCGTTTCCAGCAGGTGGGCGAAGCCGGCCCCGTCGAGGATGGGGACGCCGAGCTCCTCGGCCTTGGTGAGCTTGGCCTGCCCGGGCTCGACGCCGACGACCACGGCCGTGGTCTTCTTCGACACGCTGCCGGGGGACTTGCCACCGCGGGCCTTGATGGCGTCCTCGGCTCCCTCTCGGCTCCACCCGTCGAGCGTGCCGGTGACGACCACCGACTTGCCGGCGAGCACCTGGGGCTGGTCGGGCACCTCGGGCCCGGTGAAGTTCAGGCCGGCGGCCCGCAGCTTCTCGATCACGGCGCGGTTGCGGGGGTTGGCGAAGAACGAGACCACGTTCCGGGCGATGAGCGGGCCGATGCCCTCGGCGTCCGACAGCTCGTCCAAGGAGGCGTCCATGATCCGGTCGAGGTGGCCGAACGTGCGGGCCATCACCTGCGACGCCGCCGGGCCGACCCGCCGGATGTTGAGCCCGATCAGCAGGTTCGGAAGCGGTCGGTCCTTCGATGCCTCGATGGCCTTGAGCAGGTTCCGCACCGAGATCTCGCCGAAGCCCTCGAGCTCGAGCAGCCGGGCCTCGTCGATCGAGTAGATGTCGCCGATGTCGTCAACGATGCCGTTCGAGGTGAACAGGTGGGCCCGCTGCTCGCCGAAGCCTTCGATGTCCATGGCCCCGCGTGAGCAGAAGTGCTCGATGCGGCCCTCCCGCTGCGCCGGGCAGTCGACGTTCACGCAGAGCGTGTCGCTCTCGCCCTCCAGCCGCACGAGCGGTTCGCCGCACCGCGGGCAGTCGGTCGGGAACGCCCATTCGGCCCGGTCGGGGTCGTCGCGGGGCAGCACCGGGCCGACCACCTCGGGAATGACGTCACCGGCCTTGCGCACGATCACGAGGTCGCCGGGGCGCACGTCCTTCGCCCGCACCTGGTCCTCGTTGTGCAGGGTGGCCACGGCGACCGTCGACCCGCTCACGAACACCGGCTCGAGCTGGGCGAAGGGCGTCGCCCGCCCGGTGCGCCCGATCGACACCATGATGTTCAGGAGCTTGGTGGTCTTCTCCTCGGGCGGGAACTTGTAGGCGATGGCCCAGCGCGGGGCCTTGGCCGTGAACCCCAGCTCGTCGCGCAGGGCCAGGTCGTCGACCTTCACCACCACGCCGTCGATCTCGTAGGCCAGGTCGTGGCGGTGCTCGAGCCAGTGGCGGCAGTAGTCGTAGACCTCGT
>JAOBWJ010000215.1 GCA_025463335.1 Acidimicrobiales bacterium | reverse complement strand
CGGCAAGAGGCTGCCGGTGTACGCCAGAGCCAGAACGGTGACCACTGCCCACACACCCCTGGGCCATCGCCGTCGGGAGTCGACGACCACCAAGACCAGAAAGGCAACGGCGTCGAGGACGAGGAGGGACGAGGCGGCCCGATGGATCGTCCGCAGTCTCGGGACCCCAACCGTCGGCGCCGTCGGGCGATAGTTGAACCACAGCCCTAGGCCAGTGCCCGCGAGCACCAGTGCGAGGACCAAACCGACCGCCGCGGTCAACCTGATGGCAGATCGGAGATCGCGAAGAGGGGCTGGAGGGGGATACATCCTCGACGCCTCCTAGAGCAGCCGGTGGCGCCGCAGGAGCGCCTCGAACGCCGCGGCCTGTGCGTCGTCGAGGGCACGGACCGGCAAGGCCACCGATGCCAGCCGGTTGAACTGGAGGACCCAGAACCCTCGCGTCCGGCGAGCCGATCGGAATGCGCTCCACGGTCGCGTGGTGTCGCCGACCGGGCTCGCCACCCGGTAGTCGTCCTCGGTCGCGGTCACCGTGACCGTCACCGGCCCCTGGAGGTATGGCCGCAGCTGGCGCCGGACCGAGAACTCGCCCACGGCGAGCAGGGCGGCACCCAACACGACGCCGCTGAGGTCGCCTCGGAGCAGACCGGTGACGACGAGCACGGCGGCGGCAATGATTCGAAAGCCGTACGCCACCGGGTGAGACACCCGGTAGGAGCGGAGGATCTCCTTCGGCGTGGAGGTGTACGTCGCCGTCACCACCACGGGAGCGTCAGCCAGCGTCGGCCTCCGCCGCCGTGAGGTCGATGGTCCGCTGGGGCACGTAGGAGCGGCGACGGCGGACGGCCCAGATGCCGGCGCCACCCATGGCCAGCACGGCGATGGGCAGGGCCACGGCGTGGAGCCAGGCGTAGCGGCGGTAGGTCTGCGCCGTCATCTGCTTGTTGCCCTGGGCCACGGCGCCCACGTTCTTGTCGAACACCACGGTGATGCCCCGCTGGGCGCCGACGGGCCCGTTGGCGGCCAGGCGGTCCCAGCCCAGCGTGGGGCCGGTGAGGTACAGGCCGGCGATCACGCCCAGCACGACGATGGCGGGGAGGATCCCTGCTGTCGAGCGCTCGTCGTCGGCGACCGTGGCGATGGCAGCCACGAGGGCGGCGAGCATGGCGACGATGCCGAGCACCGCATGGATCCCCGACGCGCTGGAATCCCCGGGCTCGTAGCGGAAGGCCAGCCAGATGCCGACGACGGCGAGGGCGGCGAAGTCGGCGCCGAGGACGATGAACGCCCACCGCCGGACCCGATGCACGAGCGTCGAGCCAGGCGCGGCGTGAGCAGGGATGGCCACCGGCGCAGGGTAGGCCGCGGACGGTGGTCGGTCGAGGATGCTCAGCGTTCGCCGAGGATGGCGTTGACCTCGGCGGCCAGCGCCACGCACCGGTCGGTGATGCCGCCGGCAGCGTGGCTCACGATGTCGATCGTCACGCGGTTCCACGAGTTCGACCAGTCGGGGTGGTGATCGAGCTTCTCGGCCGCGAACGCCACGCGGGTCATGAAGGCGAAGGCGTCGGCGAAGTCGGGGAACTCGAGGTCGCGGTGAAGGCGCCCGTCGACAACCTCCCAGCCCGGCGGCACGACCACGTCGCTCATTTGAACGGGTCGGCGAAGGGGTCGGCGAACGGATCGGCCAGCGCGCCGTCGAGCACCTCGGCCTCCTCCAGGTAAGGGGCGTAGCCCGTCTCCTCGAGCTGCTCGACCAGCTCCGGACCGCCGCTGGCCACGATGCGGCCCTGCACGAGCACGTGGACCACGTCGGGCCGCAGCACGGTGAGCAGCCGTTGGTAATGGGTGATGGCCAGAACGCCGAGACCGGATTGGTTGGTGAGCTCCTCGACCCGGCGGCTGACATCGGCCAGGGCGTCGACGTCGAGGCCGGAGTCGATCTCGTCGAGCACGGCGATCTTGGGCTGGAGCACGCCCAGCTGGAGCGTCTCGTTGCGCTTCTTCTCGCCGCCCGAGAGGTCGACGTTGAGCGGGCGGGACAGGAAGCGCTCGTCGAAGCCGATGCGCTCGGCTTCGGCTGCCATGAGGGCGTGCACGTCGCCGCTGGCCTTGCCCGTGGCCACCAGGGCCTCGGTGAGCATGGTCTCGAGGGCCACGCCCGGCACCTCGGTCGGGTACTGCATGGCGAGGAACAGCCCGGCCGCCGCTCGCTTCCAGGTGGGCAGCTCGAGCAGGTCCTCGCCGTCGAGGGTGACCAGGCCGCCGAGCACCTCGTAGCCGGGCGCGCCCATGAGGACGTTCGACAGGGTCGACTTCCCGGCGCCGTTGGGCCCCATCACGGCGTGGACCTCACCGCTGCGGACGGTCAGGTCGATGCCGCGGAGGATCTCCCGCCCCTGCACCCCGGCCCGCAGCCCGGTGATCGTGAGCTGTGCCATTACGAGACCTCCACCAGGACGTCGTCGCCCTCGACCTTGACCGTGTAGACGGGCACCGGTCGGGTGGCCGGCAACACGTCGGGCTGTCCGGTCTCCAGCGAGAACCGGCTGCCGTGCTTCCAGCACTCGATGTGCCGGTCGCCGGGGTCGACCTCACCCTCGCTGAGGGAGACGTCGGCGTGGCTGCAGCGGTCGCCGATGGCGTAGAAGTCGTCGTCGATCCGGACGATGGCGATCGGCGCGCCGTCGACCACGAACCTGGCCGCCGAGTTGGGCTCGATGTCGCTCACCGCGCACACCCGAGTGACGCTCACGATTCGGTCCTCGCCAGCTTGGCCACCAGCTCGTGGCGGAGGGCAGGCACGGCATCGGGCACGGGGAGCCCTTCGAGCACCTCGTCGAGGAAGCCGAGGACGATCAGCTGGTCGGCGATCTCGGGCGGCACGCCCCGGCTCTCCAGGTAGAAGCGCTGGTCCTCGTCGACCGGGCCGACGGCCGAGGCGTGGCTGCACCGCACGTCGTTGTTCTCGATCTCGAGGTTGGGCACCGACTCGGCCCAGGCGTGCTCGGAGAGCTTCACGTTGCGGTTCGTCTGCTGGGCGTTGACCCCCGACGCCTGCTTGCCGATGTGGATGAGGCCGGTGTAGACGGCTCGCGAGTGGTCGGCCACGGCGCCCTTGAACAGCAGGTCGCTCGACGTGTTGGGGGCCACGTGGTCCTGGAGGGTCCGGAAGTCGTGCATCTGGTGGGCCTCGCCGAAGTAGACGGCCCGCATGGCCCCGCTGCCGCCCTTGCCCACCATGGTGGACTCGACGGCCATCCGCGCGTAGTCGCCGCCCAGGGCGACCATGGTCGTGGAGAACGTCGCGTCCTTCCCCACCCGGCTCGACTGGCGGGCCAGCTGCCACACCCGCGGGCCGTAGGCCTGGACGTTCACATACCGGAAGCGGGCGGCGTCGGCCACGTCGAGCTCGGTCTGGGGCACCACCAGGGCCGCCAGGTCCTCCGACGCATGGTGGTCGTAGACGGTCACGTCGGCGTCCTCGCCCACCCGCACGACCAGGTGGGCAGCGCTTGCGCCCCCCTCGGCCTCGAGGGACTGGACGACGACGATCGGGTGGGGCACCACGACGCCCCGGGGGATGTCGATGGTGACGACCTCGGGCACCAGGTGGTCGTGCAGGGCGTCGACGCCATCGAAGCGGGTGCCTCGGATGCCGGCCACGTCACCGCCGGAGGTCACCGTGACCCCCTTGGCCTCGAGCGCGGCGTCGACCTCCGAGGCGACGAGGCGACCGTCGACGATGACGACCAGGGCCGAGCGAGGACCGACCGGCGGAACGTCGACGGCGCCACCCTCGGGCGTGGGCGCCGGTTCGTAGGTGGCCAGGTCGAGATCGGCGATCCGGCTGTAGCGCCAGTGCTCGTCCTCGGAGGTGGGGAGGGAGAGGTCGGTGAAGGAGCTCATGAGGGGTTCCCGAAACTACCGTGCCAACCATGGCCTACGAATCTGACGTGCTGACGGTCGAGCGCGACGGCCACGTGGCCACGTTGTGGCTCGACGATGCCGAGCGGCGCAACGCCATGGGCCCGGCCTTCTGGACCGACCTGCCGCTGGTGATGGCCGATCTCGGCGCCGACGACTCGGTGCGGGCGGTGGTGCTGGCCGCCAAGGGCAGGCACTTCACGGCCGGCATCGACCTCGCCATGTTCGGCGCCTCGTTGGCCGACGAGAGCGACGGCTCGGCCGTCAGCCGGCGCCTGCGCTTCCTGGCCGAGGTGAAGCGGCTGCAGGCCAGCATCACGTCGGTGGCCGACTGCCCAAAGCCCGTGATCGCCGCCATCCACGGTGCGTGCATCGGCGGCGGCATCGACCTCATCACCGCCTGCGACATCCGCCTGGCCTCGGCCGACGCCACCTTCTCGGTGCGCGAGACCCGCATGGCCATGGTCGCCGACGTCGGCACGCTGCAGCGCCTGCCCAAGATCCTGGCCGCCGGCCACGTGGCCGAGCTCGTCTACACCGGCAAGGACATCGACGCCGAGCGGGCCCGTGCCATGGGCCTGGTCAACCACGTGCACCCCGACCACGACGCCGTCGTCGCCGCCGCCCGAACCATGGGGGCCGAGATCGCCGCCAACTCGCCCCTGGCCGTGCAGGGCTCGAAGGCCGTCCTGCAGCGGGGCGACACGCTCACCATCGACCAGGGCCTCGATCTGGTGGCGCTCTGGAACACGGCGTTCATCCATTCGGACGACCTCAGCGAAGCGGTCGGCGCGTTCTTCGAGAAGCGCGCCCCGGAGTTCAAGGGGCGCTAGCGCCGTCACCGCTTCTTCTTGCGACCAGGCAGGAAGCGACGCCAGCTCTTGGCCTCGGCCGCCGCCCGCTTGGCGTCGGCCGCCCGGATCTCGGCGAGGATCTCCGGGCCGACGGCGTTGACGACGTTCTCGGCCTCGTCGAGCAGCTCGGCGATGCCCTCACCGAGCGGTTGGGCCGGCGTGGGCGGAACGACGGCGGTGCCGTAGGCCCACGCCGCGTCGGCCACGCGCCGTTCGTACTTCGGGCACTCGTCGGGGCACCGCCACGGGGCCTCGGGCGCGAGGTCGAGGTTGCACTTCCGAACCGTTTCGCCGTTGGCGTAGGTCCGGCTCTCGAAGTTCTTGCACTCGACCCGCATGGCCATAGCTAGCCGACCGAACCCTCCATCTGGAGCTCGATCAGCCGGCTCCACTCCACGGCGTACTCCATGGGCAGCGTGCGGGTGACGGGCTCGATGAAGCCGTTGACGACCATGCCCATGGCCTGTTCCTGGGAGAGCCCGCGACTCATCAGGTAGAAGAGCTGCTCGTCGCCGACCTTGGACACCGTGGCCTCATGTGCCACCTGGGCGTCGCGCTCGCCGACCTCCATGTAGGGATAGGTGTCGGAGACCGAGTCCTCATCGAGGATGAGGGCGTCGCACTGGACGTGGCTCTTGCAGCCGTAGGCCCCCTCCTCGACCCGGACCAGGCCGCGGTAGGAGGTGCGCCCGCCGTCCTTGGAGATCGACTTGGAGATGATGCGGCTGGTCGTCTCGGGGGCGGCGTGGGTCATCTTGGCCCCGGCGTCCTGGTGCTGGCCGGCGCCGGCGTAGGCGACCGACAGGACCTCGCCCGAGGCCTTGGGGCCGACCATGACGACGGCCGGGTACTTCATGGTCAGGCGGGAGCCGATGTTGCCGTCGATCCACTC
>JAOBWJ010000171.1 GCA_025463335.1 Acidimicrobiales bacterium | reverse complement strand
AGGAACGGTCAGCTGGCCGACCTGGGTGCGTTCTTCCTTCTCGTCACGCTCAGCCCGTTAGAGCCGGGCTCACCGTGACCAGAAGCACGGGTACCGCCCTCGCCGACGTGCCGCACCGCTCCCTGGGCGCGTCTTTGGTCTTTCGCCAACCCCCGCAGTACGCCCGATCTCCTGTGGACGCTCGCCTATCCGCACGGCCTACGTACGGAGCCGCCTCGCCTCGACCTGCCGGCGCGAGCCAGCCCTCCTCGGGCGGCCAGGAACCTCGTCGAGGCGGTGGCTGGTCACGCCGTAGGTGATCGGCAGCACGACGAACGCCACCAACGCCACGGGCGACGGGAGGAGGTACCCGAGCACGCCGGCGGTGAGGTAGAGGCCAATACCGGTCGCGAACCGCCGGCGCTCGTGGGCAAGGAACGTCGGGTCGACACTGGCGTCGATGAGGTGGGGCCGCCGGGAGAGGTACTGAAACAGGGCGACCCAGCTGAGGCACATGAGGCAGCCCAGGACGGCGTAGAGCCCGATGGCCACCTGGTTGTCCGTCCGGTTGCCGACGCCGACGGCGTGGGCGACCACCGCCGTGGGGAACGGCAGCAGAGCGGCGGTGAACAGGATGCCGAGGTTGAGCCAGTGAAGGGTGCGGTCGACCCAGCCGATGCGGCGGAAAACTGCGTGGTGGTTGAGCCAGAGGACGCCGACGGCCAAGAACGACGTCACGTACGCCAGGTAGTTCGGCCACTGCTCGATGATCCCCGACCAGAGGTGGCCAGGCCTGGCCTGCGGGACCCGGACGTCGAGGATGAGCAGGGTGATCACGATGGCGAACACCGCATCGCTGAACGCCTCGACCCGCGCCGTGTCGGCCAGCATGGACGTCTCGGCCAGCAGCGCCGCGTCCAAGTCGGGCTCGTCCACCCCTCGACATGCTGGCAAGCGACCGCAATGGGCGCCCCACGCGACCCCGTAGATGCTCAGACCGGCCGCACCCGCGCTAGCCACCCACCAGGCCCAGCACCGCCGACTCGGCCGACGACAGCCGGTTTTCCTCCCCGGCTCGATCGAACGCCGCCTCGAGGCTGCCGTCGACGTAACCCTCCGGCACTCGAGGGTGCACGTAGGACTTGCGGCACACGGCCCGGGTGTTGTTGAGCCGTGCCGCGGCGGCGTCGATGCCGGCCAAGATCTTCCGCTTGGCATCAGTGGCCGAGCTCGGCGGACCGAGCGCCACCAGCGCCTCTGCCGCCGTCACCGAGCCACCCCAGGTGCGGAAGTCCTTGGCCGTGAACGGGGCCCGCGTGACGGCGTGCAGGTAGGCATTGACGTCGCCAGAGCCGACGTCGCGCACGCGGCCGTGGTCGTCGACGTACTTGAAGAGCTCCTGGCCCGGCAGCTCCTCGCACAAGTGCACGACCTCGGCGAGGAGGGGATCGCGCAGGCGGACCCACTGCTCCTTGCCCGACTTGGCCCGGAACTCGAACTGGATGACTGTCCCGTCGACCCGTGCGTGCTCCTCCCGGAGGGTCGTGATGCCGTAGTGCTGGTACCGGAGGGCGTACTCCTCGTTCCCGATCCGGATGAGCGTCTCGTCCAGCAACCGGACCACCGCGGCAAGCACCTTGGGCCGGGGAAGTCCGGGGCTGGCCAGATCGTCGTCGAGGCGGATCCGGACCCCCGGCAGGGCAGCCCCGAAGCCGGCCATGCGGTGGTACTTGGTGCCGTCGCGGACCTCCCGCCAGCGGGGGTGGTACCGGTACTGCTTCCGGCCCTGGGCGTCGCGGCCGGTGGCGAGGATGTGGCCGTTGGGCACCGGGCTGATCCAGACATCGGTCCACGCCGGCGGGATGGCGATGGCGTCGATCCGGGCTCGCTCGTCGGCATCGTCCACGATCGTGCCGTCTGGGCGTCGGTACACCCAGCCCGAGCCGCCCTGTTCGCGGGTGATCCCGGGGATGGCGTCGTCGACGTGGACCAGGTCCACCACCCCGTGCCGCTACCCACGCGCCTCGGGGGCAAACCGGGAGTGGCATCCTCTCTGCCTTGGATGAGCAGGCGATGGCGGAACGACTGCGGGCGGCCACGGAGCTGCTGGAGGCGGTGGCGCGTGACCAGACGACGTTGCGGGGGCTTTCCGACGAGGAGCGAGCGCGCTTCCGCAGGGCGGCCGGCGACGCCTTCTGCCCCGACGTCGAGGTCCGGCGCCAGCGGCTGAAGTCCCGGCGCAAGCAGGCTCGGGCCGACCGGCTGGAGCGGGAGGAAGGTGTGCTCGCCGAGACCGGCATCCGCAAGCTGCGGGCCCAGACCGTGTTCACCACACCCAACGTCTTCCCGCCCGACGAGGTCGACGTCGAGCGCGAGGTCGTCGACCGCCAGCACTGCTACGTGTGCAAGGACAAGTTCACGGCTGTCCACCACTTCTACGACCAGCTCTGCCCCTCGTGCGCGGAGCTGAACTTCGCCAAGCGGACCGAGACGGCCGACCTGCGAGGCCGGGTGGCCCTGCTCACCGGGGGCCGGGTCAAGATCGGCTACCAGGCCGGCATCAAGTTGCTTCGGGCGGGCGCCGAGCTGATCGTCACCACCCGGTTCCCGCGTGACTCGGCCGTGCGCTACGCCGCCGAGCCCGACTTCGACGAGTGGGGCCAGCGGCTGTCGATCTTCGGGCTCGACCTGCGCCACACCCCGAGCGTGGAAGCCTTCTGCCACGACCTCACCACCACGCGCCCGCGCCTCGACTTCATCATCAACAACGCCTGCCAGACGGTGCGACGCCCGCCGGACTTCTACGCCCACATGATGGAGCTGGAAGCCGCCGCGCTGGCCACCATGCCCGAACCGGTGCGGGCCCTGGTCGGTGAGCAGGAGGGGCTCGGCGGCCACGACCTGGTCGCCGCCGGACCGACCGCCCTCCCCTCGGCCCAGCTGTCCCAGGTGCCGTTGCTGCCCGACGACGCCGACCAGGGCCACCTGTTCCCGGCCGGCCGGCTCGACCAGGACCTCCAGCAGGTCGACCTCCGCGGCCGGAACTCGTGGCGCCTCACCCTGGCCGAGGTGTCCTCGGTCGAGCTGCTCGAGACCCAACTGGTCAACGCCGTGGCCCCGTTCGTTTTGAACGCCCGGCTCAAGCCGCTGATGTTGCGGACGCCCGAGCGGGACAAGCACGTGGTCAACGTCTCGGCCGTGGAGGGGCAGTTCTACCGACGGTTCAAGAC
>JAOBWJ010000152.1 GCA_025463335.1 Acidimicrobiales bacterium | reverse complement strand
TCGTCGACCTTCGAGTTGATCTCGCCCGAGGCGGTCCACCGGTCGAGCGGCGCCAACAGCTCCGAGAGCGGCTTGCCGCTCACCGACAGCTGCTCGAGCACGATCAGCGAGGCGATGAGCCCGGAGTCGGCCCGGTAGTTGTCCCGGAAGTAGTAGTGGGCCGAGTGCTCGCCACCGAAAACCGCCCCGGTCTCGGCCATAATCGCCTTGATGAAGCTGTGGCCGACCTTGGTGCGGACCGGCGTCCCACCCGACTCACGGATCACCTCGGGCACCGACTTCGAGCAGATCAGGTTGTGCAGGATCGTCTCGCCCGGCGACTTGGCCAGGATGCCCTTGGCCAGCAGCGCCGTGGTCAGCGACCCCGACACGGGCTGACCCTTCTCGTCGACGAGGAACACCCGGTCGGCATCGCCGTCGAACGCCAGGCCGACGTCGGCTCCGGTCTCCAGCACCTTGGCCTGGAGGTCGCGCAGGTTCTCGACCTGGATCGGATCGGCCGGGTGGTTCGGGAACGTGCCGTCGAGCTCCTGGAACAGGTAGGTGACGTCGAACGGCAGACCTTCGAAGACCCGGGGCGCCACGTAACCGCCCATGCCGTTGGCCGTGTCGGCCACCACCTTCAGGGGACGGAGCACCGAGGTGTCGACGAACGAGCGCACGTGGGCCGCGTAGTCGGCGACCACGTCGCGCTCCGACCCGGTGCCCTTCCGGTCGCCCGGAGGCAGCTGCTCGGCGGCCATGGCCTTGATGTCGGCCAGCCCGGTGTCCTCGCCCACGGGCTTGGCACCGGCCAGGGTGAGCTTGATGCCGTTGTAACCGGCCGGGTTGTGGGAGGCGGTGAACATGGCGCCGGGAGCATCGAAGATGCCGCTGGCGTAGTACAGGAGGTCGGTCGAGGCCAGGCCCAGATCGACCACGTCGGCCCCCTGCGAGGTGGCGCCCTCGGCGAAGGCCGCGCACAGCTCGACGCCGGACGGCCGCATGTCGCGGGCCATCAGGATCACCGGCGCCCCGGCAAAGCGGGCGAAGGCGGCGCCGATCCGGCGCACCACCTCGGCATCGATCTGGTCGGGGTACGTGCCGCGGATGTCGTAGGCCTTGAAGATCGTGTCGAGGGACGCCATGGCCCTCGGCACGTTACCCGCCCTCAACCTCCACCTCGGAGGGGTCGAGGTCGTACAGGCCCTCACTCCCCCAGCGGCGGACGCGGAACAGATCGCGCACCATGCCGGCCGCCACGCGGGCCACGCTCACGGTCGAGGTTCCGTCGTCGTCCACCCGGACGGCCACCTCGGTGAGCGACAGCCGGTAGCGCTCGACCAGGTGCAGGACCTCCACGTCGAAGGCGAAGCTGTCGAGGCGGGTGCGCCCGAACACGAGCCGGGCCACATCGCCGCGGAACGCCTTGCACCCACATTGGGTGTCCCGGTACTGCCCGAGCAGCACGGTGGCGGTCAGGAGGTTGAACAGCCGGCTCGACGCCTGCCGGAGCAGCGACGGGCGGGCCAGCGCCTCCGACCCGGGGAGCCAGCGGTTGCCCACGGCCACGTCCCAACCGGCTTCGACCGCCTCGAGGAGGGACCGGAGCTGCTCGGGCGGGTAGGCCAGGTCGACGTCGGTGAACGCCACCGTGCGGCCCGACGCCGCCAGCATCCCAGCCCGCACCGCCGCGCCCTTCCCCCGGTTGACGGGAAGCCGGACGACGGTGGCCCCGGCCTCGGCGGCCCGTTCGGCCGTGGCGTCGGGTGAGCCGTCGTCGACGACGATGATCTCGACGTCGATGCCGTCGAGGGCTGCGCCGACCCGGGCCACGCTGTCGGCCACACGCCCCGCCTCGCCGAAGGCGGGGAGCACCACCGTGAAGCGGTGCTCACCCGGGGATGCCGGCAGGTCACGCCGGGTTTGCAGGTCGCGGCGCGTGTCGGTGAAGAGGATTGCCCGATAGAGGGTGAACCGCACGAAGCCGGCGAGCAGGAGCCCCACGATCTTGGCCGCGAGGAGCGGCCCGGAGCCGGCGAGCGAGGTGGTGACGATCACGTCGACGGCGCCGGCGAGGGCTGCGGTGAGGACGAACGAGCGCGGCTGGCCCACCCACCGGACGAAGGGGTCGTCGGCCAGGGTCACCGAGCGGTGCAGGAGCCACGAGAGCAGCGACGCGGCGAGCACGGCGATCACATCGGCGGCCGCCACGTGCAGTCCGACGCTGTTCGCCAGCGCAAGGACCGCCAGGTCGGCCACGGTGACGACCGAGCTGACAGCGGCGAACCGCCGGAACCGGCGCCTCACGAGTCGGGCGGTGGGCCCCAGCGCTCGCGGTCGGGGCTGCCGGAGCCGACGGTGGCGAACACCTCGTCGTCCCAGCTCGGTCCGGGCGGCGGCGGGGGCGGCTCGCGTCGCACACGAGGCGGGCGGGGCGGGATCCGGAGCCGGCGACTCCGGGCGAGCACGACCACCAGGGCGATGCCGCCAACGGTGAGCAGGATGCCCGCCCAGTCGACCGACGTCCTCGAGTAGTTCAGCGTGACGATGTTGTCGGTCGGCACCACGACCATGAGGTTGGGCGCCACCCGGTAAGGCCCCTCGGCGTTGGTGGCCTTCCAGTTCGGGAAGTACGACGACTTGATCAGGATCGGCGCGCCGGTCCGGTTGACCGTGAACTTGATCTGCTCGGGACTGGTCTGGACGTCGGTCACGGTCGTCTTCGAGAGCGACGTCTGCCGCGGCGACTCACCGTCGCGCACCCGCTGCCACGACGCCGGACCGTCGGCGGCCAGCATGACGCCCCAGCGGGAGCGGTCGAGATACCAGTTCACGGCCATGTCCTGCCAACCCTTGGCGCCCTTGGGGACACCCTTGATCACGGCCGGCTGGTTGGCCAACGGCTGGATCAGATCCGAATTGGCGACCTCGTAGATGCGCCACTTGCCGGACCGCTGCACTTCCGTGAGGTCCTTCTCCTGGTCGGCCTGGGCGATGGCCTCGGGGGAGGACGCCATGTAGTACTTCACGCCCATCAGCTGCATGTGGTCGACGCCGAGCGGGACACTGAGCCCGCCATAGGGCAGATCCCGTTGGGCCCGGGACGGCGCGGCCGAGAGCTCGGACTGGTTGAGGAAGTGGTACGGCGTGGTGGCCGACGCCTCGAAGTACAGACCCTCCATCGAGCCGATGCAGCCGTCGGTCCAGTAGGGCAGGAGCATGAGCGCCATCGGGGTGCCGAAGCGGTCGAGGTCGCCGCTGTACTCCCACATGGCTCGGCCGCACCCCCGCTGCTCACCGAGCTTCTGCATGGTGGACACCACCTGCTGGTACTCGGGGTACGCGGCCTTGCGCTCGTAGCCCGAGTAGTTCCACTTGGCCCAGTCGGACACGACGGGAAGGTCGTGGGTGCGCAGGAACAGCCACGAATACTCCGCCCGGCCCTGACTGTCGACGGTGGTCCGGCCGAAGAACGGCAGGGCCCGCAGGGGCAGGGCGACGAGGCCGAACACGACGAGGGCACCCACGACCGGTCCGACCAGCAACGCCCGCCGGGTCGGCGCCTCCCGCTCCCGCTGGAGGAGCACGGCGACGGCGTGGATCAGCTCGACCACGGCCAGGGCGGCCAGCAGGTAGAGGCAGAGGTACCAGAACGGCAGCAGGCGGGCGTTCCAGAGCCGGCCCTGGGGCGTGACCACCACGCCGATGGCCAGCACGAGGGCGACCAAGGTCAGCCAGATGCCGAAGCGGCGGCGGTAGGCGATGGCCGTGCCCACGCCGATGAAGGCGAAGGCGATCACCAGGGTCATGTCGGCCGGGGCCGTCGAGCCGGCCTGGGTCACGACCTGGGTGACCTTGCCGGGGTGGTGGCCGATCAGCTCCGAGAGACCTCGGGTGATGTGAGCCATGCGGTCGCCGATGTGGCCGGGGAACAGCGGCTGCCAGTAGTTCGGCAGCTTCTCCCAGCCCATGTCGGTCATGTAGCTGCGGCGAAGCACGAACGGGACGGTCCAGAACGAGGTCAGGAGGCCGCCCACACCCACGGCGGACGCCGCCCACCACAGGCGGAGGCGGTTGCCGGGGAAGCGGGCCAGGAGCTCGTCGCGGTCGCGCCACCGGAGGAGCACGGCGGCCACCCCCGCGACCACCAGCAGGACCAGGGTGATCTTTGGACCGAGGAAGCTGACGGAGAGGTAGAGCGCACCGACGGCGCCGACCACGGCCGCCACGCCCCGGCGGGTCCACTCCAGCGACATGGCCACGGCCACGCCCGCCCCGATGAGGGCGAAGATCGCCGGGATGATGTGGCAACAGACCGTGAGCCCGAGCAGCACTGCGGCCAGGGCCCGACTCCGGCCGGTGTCGAGGCCCCGCAACACCACGCCGAGGAACAGGACGGCGAAGGCCAGGCTGATGGAGAAGGCGAACTCGCCGGCCAGCGTCGACGCCGCGTTGCCGCCGTAGATGCTGAAGGACCGGTCGAACACGAAGGGCACAGTGGCGACCGCCAGGGCCGCCGGCGCCGGGAACGGCAGGCGGGCCAGCTTGCCGAGCGCCCACGCGGCGACGGGCAGGGCCAGCAGGCCGGACACCGTCACCAGCTTGAAGGCGACGTTGTACGGCAGGAACAGCACGACGTCGAGGAAGACGATCAGAAGGCTGGGGAGCACCATGTAGAACTGGTACGCGGGGAAGCCGTCGTACCAGTCGGGCGCCCAGCCGGAGAGTCGAAAGCGGGGCAGCAGCTCCTCACGGAGGAACGCGGGGCCCCAGACGTGAGCACCCATGTCGCCACCGGCCGCTGTGGTGTTGGCGAGCAGCAAGCTGGGCTGCAGCTGGATCAGGATGAAGCCGACCGAACAGACGACCAACGCCGCGGTCACCGCACCCTCGAGAGGGCGTCGCCGAAGCCAGTCGATCACCCGGGACACGGCGACAGCTTGGCATCCCCCGGGGCGCTACGGCGTGCACCGGGCCGGGGGTTCAGCGTGCAGCGGCGGCCGGACGGCGACGGCGATCGTCATCGGCGACCACGGACAGCACCTGGTCGAGGCGGGCCGGCTGATCGCCGTGCGACCAGAACCGGCTGTCGCACCGCGAGCACGACCGCAGCGTCAGCTCAGCGCCGAGCCGGATCTCGATCAGCGGGGCGAGGCAGCTCGGGCACGAGTGGATGGGAGCAGACGGGCGAGCCATAGGTGACTCTTCGGCGGGAAAGGGACGAACCTTGAGGCTTCACCCACCAGGGGCGATACCGCCGCCGCCGCCACCGCCGAAGCCACCGCCACCGGCACCGCCGAAGCCACCACCCGCGGCCCCGGCCCCGTTGTCCGTGACCCTCGTGGCCGCCACCGTGCCGTCACTCCCGGCCTGACCCTGGACGACGACCGTGTCGCCGGGCCGGATGTCACCCACTGTGGCCGTCGACGACTTGGTGATCGTCGACCCGCTGGTCGTGCGGACCTTGATGATGTCGCCGCTCGTGGAGGTCACGTAGATGACGTCGCCGTCGACCAACTTGACGGTGCCGGCGGTGGCGCCACCGCCCGCAGCCGCGGGGCCGCCGCCCGCGGCACCGGCCCCGGCACCGCCCGGTCGCTGCCCGAGGCGCGCCGCGAAGCCGGCCGCCGCGCCTCCGGCAGTCGAGCCGCCCTTGTGCTGCTGCACCTTCACGCCGACGAGGAAGCCGAGCGCGGCGACGACCACGACCAGGAGACCGCTGGTCACGAAGCCCACCGACCGGGTCGGTCGGGGCGGTGAGGTCATGGGCAGGTCGGCGAGGTAGACGGACGTGTCCTCCTCGACCGACTCGTACGCCGTGCCGTCGGGCTCGGTGGCCTCGGCGGGCTCGGTGGCCTCGGTCGGCTCGGTTGGCTCGGTCTCCACGAAGGTCTCCTGGCTGGTCATTCGTACCGAAGGGCGTCGATCGGACGCATCGAGGCGGCGCGGTTGGCGGGGTAGATGCCGAAGAACAGGCCGACCAGCACGGCCACGCCGAAGGCCAGGCCCACGGAGTAGGGCGCCACGACGGGCGTGATGCCGACGATCTTGAACTGGCTGCCGATCAGGCCACCGACCACGCCGGTGACCCCGCCGAGCAGGCTCAACAGCACTGCTTCGACGAGGAACTGGCCGAGGATGTCGCCCTTCTTGGCGCCGACGGCCTTGCGGATGCCGATCTCCCTGGTCCGCTCGGTGACCGTCACCAACATGATGTTCATCACGCCGATGCCGCCGACGAGCAGCGAGATGGCGGCGACGGCGCCGAGCAGCACGGTGAACACCCGGTTCGACGCGTTCGAGGTCTGCAGCAGGCTGGCCTGGTTGAGCACCCGGAACGTGGTGCTCGCCTGGGCGCTCGACAGCTTGTGGTTGGAACCCAACACGGCGAGGACCTCGGCCTGGGCGGCGTCGGTGGTCTTGCTCGACGTGGCCTCCAGCGTGATGCTCTGGAACGTCCCGCTGTTGCCCGTGAGCGAATCCTGCACCGCTGCCAGCGGCGCCATGGCGATGTCGTCCTGATCCTGGACCCCGTTGGTGCCCCTCGGCTTGAACACACCGATCACCCGGAAGCGGGCGCTCCCGAACTTCACCACGCGGTCGATCGGGTTGACCCCCTGCCCGAAGAGCTGGGACACGACCGTGGTGCCGAGCACCACGACCTTGCGGTGCTGCGCCTGGTCCTCGTCGGTGAAGAAGCTGCCCGAGGCCACCTCGTAGTTGCGGATCTGGGCGTAGTTCGCCGTGGTCCCGACGAACTGCGACGGCTGGTACGTCGTCCCGTCGTAGGTGCCGGTGACGCTGGCGTTCACCGTCGGAGCGACTTCCTTCACGTCCGGCACCAGGGTCGTGTTTCCGAGACCGGTGACGTCGGCCTTGGTCAACGTCACGCTCCGGCTGGTCGTGCCGTTGCGCCGGCCACCCCCGCCTGCCCCGCCCCCGCCGAAGCCGCCGAAGCCCCCGGTCTGAACCGTGAGGACGTTGGTGCCCAGACCTTGGATCTGGCTCTGCACGGCGATCGACGACCCGTTGCCCACCGCCACGAGCACGATCACGGCGCCGACACCGATGAGGATGCCGAGCATGGTGAGCGCCGAGCGCAGCCGGTTGGCCAGCAGCCCCTGCAACGCGATCCGGAGATTGTCGAGACTCATGCCGTACTCATGCCGTGATGGCCGTCGGCGCCAGCGGCTGGTTCCGTACGTCCTCCAGGATCCGGCCGTCGCGGAGCCGGATGACGCGCTTGGCGCGGTCCGCCACCTCGTTCTCGTGGGTGATGAGCACGACCGTCCGACCCTCGGCGTTGAGCGCTTCGAACAGGTCGAGCACATCGGCCGAGGCCGCCGAATCGAGGTTGCCGGTCGGCTCGTCGGCGAGGATCATCGCCGGGTTGGTCGCGATGGCCCGGGCGACCGCCACCCGTTGCTGTTGGCCACCCGACAGCTCGGCGGGCGTGTGGTTCAGCCGCTTGGCCAGACCGACCGACTCCATGGCGAGCAACGCCCGCTCCCGCCGCTCGGCCTTCTTCACCCCGGCGTAGACCATCGGCAACTCGACGTTGGCGATCGCCGAGGTACGGGGGATGAGGTTGAAGCTCTGGAAGATGAAGCCGATCTTCCGGTTGCGCACCTCGGCGAGCTGCGTCTCGTCAAGCCCTTGCACATCGACGCCGTCGAGCAGGTAGCGGCCGGTGCTCGGTAGGTCGAGGCAGCCGAGGATGTTCATCAGCGTGCTCTTGCCCGAACCTGACGCGCCCATGATGGCCACGAAGTCGCCCCGCTGGATGGCGAGGGACACGCCCGCCAGGGCATGCACCTCGGTGTCACCCATGCCGTAGGTCTTGGTCACCTGGTGCACGACGATGACCGGGGTCGGCAGCCGGCGGGGCTCCTCCGTCATCGCCCGGCACCGGCGCCACCGATCGGGGCGCCCCCGGGCGCACCGCCGGGCGCACCGCCGCCCGTGAGGCCCCCGGCGCCGCCCGCGGGTCGCGCACCGACGCCCGCCGTCGGCAGGGCGCCGCTGCTGGTGACCACGGTGTCGCCCTGCTTGAGGCCGTTCACGATCTCGGTGCTGTCATCCCCCACCAGGCCCACGACGACCGGGCGCCGCTCCTCTTTCCCGTTGGTTTCGAGGGTGACCGTCGACTGTCCGCCCTGGGTGGTCACGGCCGAGCTGGGGACCTTCAGGGCGTTGTCCTTCTGGTCGATGACGACCTGTGCCGAGGCGGTCATGCCGGGCTTCACCTTGTCCACGGCCTGGGTCAACAGCACGGTGACGTAGTAGGTCACGACGTTGTTGACCACCGTGGAGGTGGTGTCCACCGAGACGACGTGGCCGGAGGCCTTCTCGGTGGGCAGGGCGTCGAAGGTGACGATCGCCGACTGGCCGACCTGGACCTTGGCCGCATCGGCTTCGCTGAAGCCGGCCACGACCTGCAGCGCCTTCAGGTCGGTGAGGACGATGAAGCCGCTCGTGGCCGACGAGGTCGACGTGGTGGACGAGGTGGACGCCGCCGCGTTGGCGCCCGACGAACCGCTGGTGCTCGTGCCGGTCACGGTGTCGCCGACCTTGCCCGACACGCTCGAGACGGTGGCGTCGGCGGGTGCCACCAGCGCCGTCTCCTCGAACGCCTTCTGGGCCGTGTCGACGGTCGCCTGGGCGCCGAGCACGCCGGCCTGATCGGTCGCGATCTCGGCGGCCTTGGCCGGCTCCAGTTTCACCAGGTCACCCGCCTGCGTCGCCCGCAGCGCCAGCTGCGCCGAGGCCAACGCCGTCTCGGAGCTGCTGACCGACTGCTTGTCCTTGAGCTGGGTCGCCGCCTGGTTGTTCTGGGCGTTCGTGGAGGCCGTCTGCGCGTTGACGATCGCCTGGTTGTCCTTGAGCAGGCCGGCTGCCTTGTTGTTGGTGGCGTTGGTGACGGCGTTCTGGTTGCTCGTCACCTTCGCCTTCCCCGACGTGACGGCCGAGTTGTAGGTGTTGTACGACGACTTGGCGTCCGACAGCACCGAGTTCGCCCGCGACTGCGCGGCCTGGTCCTGAGACGTCCGGGAGGCGAGGCTGCTGCACGCGATGCCGGAGCTCGGCCCGGTGCTGCTCGGGTTGGTCGTGCAGTAGTCCTTGTCGGCCAGCTCGTTGGTGACCGTCGTGGTGTAGGCGTCGTAGGTGCTCTGCGCCGAGGCGAGGACCGGCGTGGCGGTAGCCAGGGACGCCACGTCCGCGTTGTACTGCGCGAGGTCGGTGGCCTGCTGGCTCGTCGCCTGGTCGAGCGCCGCTTGGTATTGGATGGCGTTTTGGGCGGCGGTCGCCTTGGCCGTGTCGATGGCCGCCTTGGCCTGGTCGACCGACGCCTTCGAGGTGACCACGTCCATGGCCGCGCTGTCCTTGGCGTTCTGCAGCGACTTCTCGGCCGAACTGATCTGGGCTTGCGCCTGCTCGTCACTGATCTCGAGCTGGGCCCGCTCGGCCGCGGTGAGCCCTGCCTTGGCCTCGTTCAGCTTCTCGGTCGCCGACAACAGGTTGGCCTGTGCCTCCTTCAGCGCGATGTCGGCGTCGGTCGAGTCGATGCGGGCGAGCACCTGCCCCGCCTTCACGCTGTCGCCCGCCTTGACCAGCACCTCGGTCACATCGCCGGCGGCGCCGAAGTCGAGGCCGACCTCCTTGCTGGAGGCGACGTTGCCGGTCGCCGACACGCTGGCCAGCACGACGCCGCGGGTCACCTGGGCGGTGGCCACTGCCGCCGACGACTGGGAGGACGAACCCAGCGAGTTCCATCCGGTGAAGGCGATGCTGACCGCCGCAACGCCGAGGCCGGCGTTGACGAGGAGCTTCTTGTTCACGACTGCCCGCCGGCCGCCGTCGTGGTAGGCGAGCCCGGCGCCCCGGCCTGCGGCCGCAGGGCAGCACACGCCGTGTCGGCAGCGGCGAAGTCCGGGTCGGTCCGATCGATCTGTTGGCGCTGCTGCGTTCCGGTGCCCGCGGTGGTGACGGTCACCCCGTGGTCGGCGAGGCAGCTCGCGTAGGCCGCAAACGCGGTGTTGTTCGCTCCCCCACCACCACCGAAGCCTCCGGTGGGCCGCTTCGACGCGCACGCCGACTGGGCGGCGTCAAACGTCTTCTGGTCGACCCCCGGCGGCAGGGACTGCGGCGGCCGCTGTCCGCCGG
>JAOBWJ010000122.1 GCA_025463335.1 Acidimicrobiales bacterium | reverse complement strand
CTCGACGACCTGCGGGCCGTGGCCACCCGGATCGGCGGCCGCTACATGGGCGCCGACCGGGCCGAGGCCCTGGGCGCCCGCAACGGCGTGCCCGGCGAGCTGGTCGTCCGGGTCCGGCCCACCCACGTGGTCGCCGTCAAGGACGTTGCGGACTGAGCTGGGCCTCGGCGAAGTCGAGGAGCCGATCGAACGACGTCCCCCCGCCGTCCACCGGCGTCAGGAGGAACCCCGACGGGTAGAAGCCGTGGCCGGCACCGGGCAGCCGGTGGTACTCGGTTGCCACGCCCTCGGCCTCGGCGCGCGCCACCAGCTCGTCGGAGCGCTGCACCGGCACCTGCTCGTCGGCGTCGCCGTGCACGGCGAACAGCGCCGCCTCCCCGGCGTCGAGCTGGTCGGCGGCGCCCACGAAGATGCCGCCCCACAGGCTGGCCACGAACGTGATTGCCGGCCCGTCGATGCCGTGGTCGTCGAGCACGTAGGCCACGTGGTCGACGGTCATGGCGCCGGCGGAGCCACCGACGAGGCCCAGGCGGCGCATGTCGATGCCGAGCTCGTCGGCGTGTTCTGCCAGGTGGTCGAGGGCGGTGAGCGTGTCGTCGACGGCCGATGCCATGGCCGTGGACTCATCCCCATCGGGGAGGGCGTCGAGGAGAGGCTGGACCCGCGGCGACGGCACCGGCACCTGCGGGATGAGTCGGTAGTCGATGCTGACAGCCACGATCCCCCGCTCGGCCAGCGCCTCGGCGATCTTCACGATCACGTTGTCGGTCCGGCTCAGCTGGGTGAACCCCCCACCGTGGACCAGCACGACCACCGGGCGGCGCCGACCAGTGCCGCCGGGCCGATACACGTCCATCAGCAGCGGGGCCCGCTCGCCGGCGGAGCCCATCTCGGCCGTGCCGTACTCGACGCCGCGATCGACCACCACGCCGACGGCGACGCTCGTGCTCGGCGCCGCCGAGGCCTGCGGATCATGGTCCGAGCTACAGGCGGCGAGCACGGGCAGGAGCAGGGCCACCAGGAACGACCGCTTCACGGGCGCCGACCGTAGCGTTGCGGAATAGTTGCGGCTGCAACTAGGTTCACCAGTGCATGCCTGCGATCAGCGTCGACAACCCGTTGGTCCTCCCCCGGATCCCGAGGCCGGACCAGTCCACCACCACCGCACGACCGGTCTCCCGGGTCGTGCCTGCCCAGCACGCCATCGAGGGTGCCGGCTTCGAGGTGTACCGCCCCTTCCCCGGCGGCGTCTCCTTCGCCGAGGCCGACCCCTTCCTCCTGCTCGACCAGATGGGCCCGACCGACAACGGTCCCGGTGAGGCCAAGGGCGCCCCGTGGCACCCCCACCGCGGCTTCGAGACGGTCACCTACCTGCTCGACGGTGAGTTCGCCCACCACGACTCGAACGGTGGTGGTGGCGTCCTCTACGGCGGCGACACCCAGTGGATGACGGCTGGTGCCGGCATCCTCCACGACGAGGTGCCGACCGAGCGCCTGGTCATGAGCGGTGGCCGCATGCACGGCGTCCAGCTGTGGGTCAACCTGCCGGCCTCACTCAAGTTCACGCCGCCCCGCTACCAGGGCATCACCGGCGAGCAGCTCACGCTGCTCTCCTCCGACGACGGCGGCGCCCTAGTGCGCCTCATCGCCGGTGACCTGGCCGGCCACGGCGCCCCCGGCGTGACCCACACGCCCATCACCTACGCCCACGCCACCGTGTCGCCCGGCGCCCGCCTGTCGATCCCGTGGAACCCGGGGTACAACGCCATGGCCTACGTGCTCTCCGGCAAGGCCTTCGCCGGCGAGACCGAGCGCCCGGTCGACGCCCACGACCTCGTGGTGTTCGGCCCCGGCGACTCGATCACGCTGCGGGCGGCCGACGGTGAGGACCTCGAGGTGCTCCTGCTCGGCGGCCTCCCCATCCGCGAGCCCGTCGTCCAGTACGGCCCGTTCGTCATGAACACCAAAGCCGAGATCAACCAGGCCATCGACGACTTCAACGCCGGCCGCCTCGGCACCATCCCGGCCGCCATCCTCTGACGCTGGCGTAGTTCTGTGGTCGTCAGGACCACAGAACTACGCCGGACGCATCACCGACAGCGCGCGCCGGCGGCCGACCATGCGCGGGCCGCTGCCAGCGCGGCGTCGGGGTCGAGGATGCGCTCGTCGGGTTCGATCGGACCTTCGTGGGCGACGCCGGCGTGATCGACGTCGATGGCGTTCGTGAGGCGGAGCACCGATCCGTCGGCGAGCGCCACCGATGTCGTACTGCTGGGCCGGCCCGCGGTCGTGAAGCCGAAGGACCGACTCGTCGCCCGGCCTCGGAACGTCAGCACCACCGCTTCACCGGCGCTGTTCGTCGCGACGCCCTGGACGACGGCGATCCGGGTGCCGCTCGGCACGCGCGTGAGGTGACCACGCGCCGGCACCACCAGATGGCCGGCTTCGAGGATCGCGCCTCGCGGTGAGATCGTGAGCGGGTACATCGCGCCATCGCTGTCCCGGAAGCGCACTGCTGGACCCGGACCGAGGAGCGGCGCGATGGCGCTCAGCATCACCGTGGCGTTGCCGCCAACGTCCTGCCGCAGGTCGAGGACCCACCCACACGGCCCGGCGGCTGTCAGGGCGCGGCCGCGGTCGATGTAGCGACCGGCGCCGGACGTTCCCGAGAACCCTGGCAACGCCACCATGGCGACACCGGAGCCCCGCCGGCTGCCCGTCGGCATCGGCCCAGGTGCGCCCGGATCCCCGCCGGTCCTCGACGGAGGGATGAACTGGCTGTGGCGGTGGTCGCCGAGGGCCGCGACCAGACGATCGACGAACGGGTACGTGTCCTCGGTCGACGTGGCACTGGTGGCGACCCTCTTGGCCTCCGCCTCCCAGGTCGGCCAGTCGACCTGGTCGGCGTAGTACGCCGTCGTTCGCACCGCCCGGATCGCCTCGGCGAGGTAGGCGGCGGGCGAGATCTGTCGCAACCGAGAGGTCGGCGGCGCGCTCGCCTGCGAACCACCCCCGGAACTGCACCCCACCGTCAACGCCGCAACGGCCACGACCGCGACTCGGCGCCAGGGAGCGGCCCTCGTTCCCCTCACCCTGGTGTCAGACGTGCAAGACGACACGTCAGACGTGTCGACGAAAGCGCGACGAGAAGCGTGGCGGGGACCGGCCGGCGCATCAGTCCAGGCCGAGCTCGGCGGCGAGCTTCGAGCGGCGAACCTTGCCGGTGCCGGTCCTCGGGAGCTCAGTCACGCGGTGGACCTCCTTGGGCACCTTGTACGGGGCGAGGCGCTCGCGGGCCCAGGCCAGAACCGCGTCCGACGACACGTCCCCGACGACGGCCGCGCAGACCCGCTGGCCCCAGCGCTCGTCGTCGGCTCCGAACACGGCGATGTCTTCAAGGCCCGGGAGGTCGGCGAGCGCTTGCTCGACCTCGAGCGGGTAGACGTTCACGCCGCCGGTGATGACGAGATCGTCCCGGCGGCCGGCGAGCCACAGGTAGCCGTCGTCGTCCAGCCGGCCGAGGTCGCCGACGGTGAACGCGCTCCCCCGCCACGCGTCGGCCGTCTTCTCCGGCGCCCGCCAGTACTCGAAGCGGGCGTGGGGCGGGACGTCGCACCAGATCATGCCGCCGTCGTCGATCGACAGGCGGCGACCGGGTCGGGCCCGTCCCACGGTGCCGGGCCGATCGAACCACTCGTTCGACGAGCAGACCGTGAACTGTCCCTCGGTCGAGCCGTAGAACTCCCACAGCCGGTCGACGCCGAAGGCGTCGACGGCGGCCTGCTTGACGTGCTGCGGGCACGGTGCCCCGGCGTGGAGCACCAGCCGGAACGAGTCGAGCGGGGGCAGCTCGTCGAGGGCGAACAGTCGCTGGAGGTGCGCGGGCACCAGGAACGCCGTGGTCGGCCGGAGCTCGGCCACCACCCGACCCATGAGGGCAGCGTCGAACTTCGGTAGGACGACGACGTCGCCACCGTGCAGCAGGGTCGCCGCCGCGAACCGCAGCGGCGCCGAGTGGTACAGCGGCGACACGACCAGGTTCACATCCCCGGCACCGAAGCCCCACAGCTCGACCTCCTCCTCGGCCAGGGCCCGGGCGTGGGCATCGTCGAGCAGGCCCGACCACACCCCTTTCGGCTGGCCCGTGGTGCCGGAGGTGTAGTGCATGGGTCGAGAGCGAGGCACCGGGGCCAGCTCGGCTTCGGGACCGTCGAGCAGGGCGGCCAACGTGGCCTGGTCGTCGACCACCAGGACCGGCTCGGCGTCGGTGACCAGGGCGGCCCGCTCGTGGTCGAGCAGGGTCGGGTTGAGGGGCACGGCCACGGCCCCGGCCCGCATGGTTCCGACGAGGGCGGCCAACAACCCGGCCGAGTTGGGAAGGGCGAACACCACTCGGTCGCCGTCACCGACGCCGCGGGCCCGCAGGCCCCCGGCGACCCGACGCATGGCGGCCTCGGCGGCCGCCGCCGTCAGGTGCTCGACGCCCGCTTGGCCGACCACTCGCCACTCTCCATCGATGTCATGGGCCCCTCGCCGAGACCACCGAGTTGCTCCACCTGGTACACCACCTCGTTCAGCATGTCCGAGGGAATGCCGAACCCCTCGATGGCGAACAGGTCGTCCACACGCTCGGCCCAGTCCTCGGGCTGCCCCCCGCCGGGAAGGGCCACGCCGGGCGCCTCGGCCAGGAACACGCGGGCGGCCCGGCCGGCCCCCACCGAGAAGCACTCACCGTTCACCTCGGTGGACGTGTGGCACAGCCAGGCCACGAACGGGGCCACCCGCTCGGGCTGGAAGTGGGTGGCCAGGAACTCGCGGAACGTGTCATCGGGGACGAGGGCGGTGAGCCGGGTGAAGGCCGACGGCATGATCGAGTTCACGTTGATGCCGACTGGCCGACCCTCGTGGGCGAGGGCCCGGGTGAGGCCGAACACGGCTGCCTTGCCGGTGATGTAGGGGCTGGTGCCAGCGGTGCCGAACACCGATGCCGACGACGTGTTGACGACGCGACCGGCACCGGAGCGGACCAGGTGGGGCCACGCCGCCCGGAGCACCGAACGGGTGCCGCGGATGTGCACGTCGCACGCCCGGTCGAAGTCGGCCTCGGGAATCTCGTGGAAGGCGCCACCGCCGGCGAACCCGGCGTTGTTGATGACGATGTCGATGCGGCCCAGCGCGTCGAGGGCGTGCTCGACCAGGGCGGCGCCGTCGGTCACCACGTCGTGGCCGTCGGCAACCGCCAACCCGCCGAGCTCAGCCACCAGGTCAGCGGCCGGGTCGGGTCGCTCGTCGCCCGAGCCGATGTCGACGGCAGCGTCGTTCACCACCAGCGACGCGCCGCGGGACGCCAGCAACCGGGCGTACGCCGCTCCCAGGCCTCGACCGCCGCCGGTCACGATCGCCACCTTGCCGTCGTAGCGCAGCTCTTGCACGTCTCGTCCCCCTGATCGGTCGGTAGCGTCGAGCGATGGAGCAAATCCGGTTCCACTTCGACCCTCGCTGTCCCTGGTGCTACCAGACCTCGCGATGGGTCCGCCGTCTCGAGGAGCTCGGGGAGGTGTCGGTCGACTGGGCCGTGTTCTCCCTCGAGGTGGTCAACCTCGAGGAGGGCGGCGATCCCCGCGCCATCGACGCCGTCTCCGGCCCCTCGTTGCGCACCGCGCTCGTCCTGCGGGACAAGGTCGGGCCCGAGGCGGTCGGCAAGTTCTACGCCGCCTTCGGCGCCAAGGTGTGGGAGCAGCCGCCACCCGTGGCCGTCGACGACCTCGACGCCATCCGGGCGTCACTCGAGGAGATCGGTGCCGACCCCGGCCTGCTCGACGTGGCGATGGCCGACCGGTCGACGTGGGACCGCGTGGTCGACGAGCACGAGGCGCTGGTCCAGCGCACGCACAGCTTCGGCGTGCCCACGATCGTGCTCGACGGCGGCGAGGGCAACGCCATCTTCGGGCCGGTGATCTCCAAGGTGCCCGACGACGAGACCGCCGTCGAGCTGTGGAAGCACACCGCCTGGCTCACTCGGCACGGCGACTTCGCCGAGCTCAAGCGGGGCCGAGCCAAGCTGCCCGACCTGCCCGTCATCGAGTGGGCGGCCGAGCAGCGCAAGAAGGAAAAGGGCTGACGTCCGAACGTCCCGCGACATGCACCGGTGCGACCTGAGGACGGCATGACCATTCGGGTGGGCGTGCTGGGCGCGGCCAAGATCGTTCCGGGCGCCGTGACCAAGCCGGCGAGGAACGTCGACGGCGTGGAGGTCACGGCCATCGCCGCCCGCGACCCGGAGCGGGCCCGCGTGTTCGCAGCGGAGCACGGCATCCCGCGGGTGCTCGAGTCGTACGACGCCGTGGTGAGCGACCCCGACGTCGATGCCGTCTACATCCCGCTGCCCAACGGCCTGCACGGGCGGTGGATGCTGGCCGCCCTCGCCGCCGGCAAGCACGTGCTGTGCGAGAAGCCGTTCACGGCCAACGCCGCCGAAGCCGTGGAGGTGGCGGCGGCCGCCGATGGCACGGGCCTGGTCGTCATGGAGGCGTTCCACTGGCGCTATCACCCGCTGGCCCAACGCATGGTCGACATCGTCCGCAGCGGTGAGCTGGGCGACATCCGCCATGTGGAGGCGGCCATGTGCTTCCCGCTCTTCAACCGCGGCGACATCCGTTGGCAGCCGACGCTGGCCGGTGGCGCGTTCATGGACACCGGTTGCTACGTCGTGCACGTGGCCCGCACGCTGCTCGGCGAGGAGCCGCAGGTGGTGAGCGCCACGGCCAAGCTGCGGTCGCCGGGGATCGACCGGTACCTGCGCGCCGACCTCGGCTTCCCCGGTGGCGCCACCGGTCGGGTCACGGCCTCGATGTGGTCGTCGTCAGTGCTCCGGATGATGGCTCGGGTGGAAGGCAGCGACGGGACGATGTCGGTGCTCAATCCCACCTCCCCCCAGCACGGGCACCTTCTCACCGTGCGCAGCGCACGTGGACGGAGGTGGGAGACGGTCGCCGGCGAGTCGACCTACGTCCACCAGCTCCGGGCGTTCGTGGCCGCCGTGCGGGACGGGGCGCCGACGCTCACCCCGCCCTCGGAGAGCGTGGCCAACATGCGGGTGCTCGACGCCGCCTACCGGGCCGCCGGTCTCCAGCCGAGGGAGCCGACCTACCAGTAGTCGACCCGCGTACCGACCTGGCGATCGGCGACGTGGACCAATCCGCTGCTCAGCGGAGCGGGTGGCGCCGGAAGAAGTCGAAGACCACGCGGTTGGCCTCGATGGTGTCGGTGGTCTTGCCCACGACCTTCTCGATCGCCGGGCCGAAGGGGCTGCCGGGCCAGGAGTGACCGCCGCCGTTGACCCGGTAGAGGGCGACCTCCCTGCCGGCCGGGCACGGGTAGCGGAACCGGTCGACGTCAACGCTGACCTTCGACTCCTTGGGCGTCGACCCGCAGCCGTCGCGCTTCGCCCACGCGGCGGTGGTCTCGGGGATGCTCGGACCCTTGGCCTGGTTCGCCGCCCCGATGTCGCGCAACGTCCGGCCCGAGCCGTCAGGCGCCGGGAGATCCAGCGCCCCCTCCCCCAACCCACCGTCGTAGCCCACGAACGTGTCGGCGGTCCCGTGGATGGCGAGGACCGGCACCGGCCGGGAGGGCTTGCAGCCCTCGGGGTTGCGGATGCCGGCGACCGGTGCGATGGCGGCCACCCGGTCGGCGTAGACGCACCCGATCGTCGAGGTCATGAACGCGCCGTTCGAGAGCCCGGTGACGTACACGCGGTTGGTGTCGACGCACAGCGCGTCTTCGGCCTCGTCGAGCAGGTCGCCGATGAAACGCACGTCGGCGGAGTCGAACGCGGTGTCCCAGCGGACGGGGTCGCCCGTGCCCTGCGGGGTGATGGTGTGGAAGCCCCATCGGTCACCGTCGGCGCCGAGGTCGGAGAGCTTGGCGTGGATCTCGGCGCCCTCGCTGTAGCCGTGGAGGTCGACGACCAGGGGCAGCGGCTTCGTGGTCTGGACCGCATGGCGGAGGTACCAGCGCTCCTGACCGCCCGAGGTGGTCGTGACCCTCTGCTCGCCAGGGGGGATGGGTGCTGCCTGGCAGCCGGCCGATGCCGTGACCGGCACCGCGGTCGATGTCGTGGGGTTCGCCGTCTGCTCGTTCGAGCCACTACAGCCGGCGAGCAGGAGGACGAGCACGACCAGGGTGCGACGCATCCCGGCATGATGACGCACCGTGCACGACCAGCGTCGGAGACCCGACCTCCTCCTGCTGGCCGTGGCCGTGGCGGCCGTGTCCACGTCGGCGCCCCTCATCCGGGAGGCGGCCGCCCCGTCGCTGCTCATCGCCTTCTGGCGCACGGCCCTCGCCACCGGCGTGCTCGCCCCGTTCGCCCGGCCGGAGACCGCTGACTCGACCAACCGCCGGCGCATCGTGCTGGCCGGCGTGTTCCTCGCCGCCCACTTCGCAGCGTGGATCTCCAGCCTGTCCTTCACGTCGGTGTCATCGTCCGTCGCCCTCGTCGCCACCCAACCGGTGTGGGCCGCGCTGCTGACGCGCGAGCACGTCGACCGGCGGGTCTGGACCGGCATCGGCGTGGCCCTGCTGGGCGCCGTCGCCATCACCGGCGTCGACGTGTCGGTGTCGGGCCGGGCCGTGTTCGGCGACCTGCTCGCCCTTGCGGGCGCGGTGCTGGCCGCCGGCTACGTCCTGGTCGGCGCCGAGGTCCGCCGGTCCGTCCCCACCGCCACCTACACGGCCGGGTGCTACGGCACCGCGGCGGTGGTCCTGCTCGTCGCCGCGCTGGCGTCGGGCACCGACCTCGTCCCCAACCACGCCGCGACCTGGGGATGGATCGTGGCCGTGACCGTCGGCCCCCAACTGCTGGGCCACACGTTGATCAACGCCGTGCTCCAGCGGTTGGGCGCGGTGCTCGTGTCGGTGTCGATCCTGTTCGAGATCGTGGGCGCCTCGTTGCTGGCCTGGTGGTGGTTCGGCGAGCGTCCGCCCGCCGCCACCTACCCGGCCGCACTGCTCCTGGTGCTGGGCCTGGTGCTGGTCATGCGCCGGCCCCTGCCTGCCGCCGTCGACTGATCAGGCGACGTCGCGGGTGCGGAAGGCGCCGGCGGCGGCGACCAGCAGCGTGATGGTGACGGCGACGAGGAAGATGCCGGCACCGATCACCGAGCGGCCCGGGACGTCGCCGCCACTGTTCTCACCGGTGACGAAGACGATCACGTTCCCCAGCAGGAGCCAGCGCCGCCACCCGGCGAGCGAGTTCCCGAGGATGTTCTCGAGCACCACGATGTAGGCGAAGCCGACACCCAGGGCCGCCGACGTGCTGCGGCCCACGGTGGCGATGGCGAACCCCATGCCCGCGGCAAGCGCGGCCAACGCCGTGCCCCGGAGGACGAGACCGGCCAGGTTGGCCACGGTCGGGTCGCCCGGCCCGATCGGCCCTCCGTGCGCCGCCAGCGCCGGCAGCATCACCGCCACCAGGCCCAGCAGGGTGGCCAGGGCCAGGACGGCGACCGAGGCGACGGCGACGAGCGCCTTGGTCCCGAGCACCCGACCCCGGCGGGTCTCCCAGGTGAGCGAGGTGGTCATGCCGCGGGATGCCAGCTCGGCCCCCACCAGCGAGGCGCCGATGGCCCAACCCATGATCGCCAGCACGCCGCTCACGCCCTCGAGGATGGACTCGAGGCGCGACCGGTGGAACCGGGTGTCCTTGGCCGTGGGGAACTCCTTCGGGGCGCACTGGTCGCGGACGCTCCGGGGGATGTCCTGCTCGAGCCGGTACCCGTGCGACTGCAGGCATTGCGCGGCCTTCGTCCGGTCGGCGGTGCGCTGGGCCTCGGCTGCGCGGACCCGTTGTTGGTAGGTCGCCTCGGGCAGCGACGCGGAGGTGGCGAAGACGGCGATGCCACCGACCACGAGGCCCACGGCGGCCAGCAGGACCGTCATGCGGACGAGCCGCCGGGCCAGCACCCGGCGCAGCTCGGCGACCAACAGCCGGGTCACTGCCCAACCTCGACCGGCTCGTCCGTAAGGGCGAAGAAGGCGTCCTCCAGGCTGCTCTCGACCGGTCGCAGCTCGCTGGGGAAGTGCCCGGCGGCGACCAGCGCCCGGGTCACGTGCTCACCGCGATCCGGGTCGGCCACCACCTGGAGGTGATCGCCGTCGGCCAGCACCTCGAAGCCGGCGGCGCCGAGGGCCCGGGCCGCGCCGTCGAGGTCGGTGACCTTGACCCACATGGCCGTCGGTCGGGCGGCGGCCAGCACGTCGGCAATCGTACCGGTGGTGACGGTCCGGCCCCGGGCCACGATGGCGACCCGGTCACAGATCAGCTCGACCTCGCCGAGCAGGTGGCTGGACAGGAAGACGGTGCGGCCTTCGTCGCCCAGCCGGCGGATCAGCTCACGGATCTCCCGGATGCCGGCGGGGTCGAGCCCGTTGGCCGGCTCGTCGAGGATCAGCACCTCGGGGTCCTTCAACAGGGCCACGGCCAGCCCGAGCCGCTGACGCATGCCGAGCGAGTAGCCCTTCACCAGGTCGTCGCCCCGTTCGGCCAGGCCCACACGCTCGAGCACGGCCTCGACGGTCGACCGACCGATCCCGGCGGTCGTGGCCAGGATGGCGAGGGTCTGGCGGCCGGAGACGCCGGGGTTCAGTCCCGGCATCTCCACCAATGCCCCGACCCGACCGATCACCCCCGGCAGGCCGCTCGGCGCGTCAGCGCCCAGCAGCCGGCAGTGCCCGGCGCTCGGGCTGGACAGGCCCAGCAGGCAACGGATGGTGGTGGTCTTGCCCGAGCCGTTCGGGCCCAGGAACCCGAACACCCCGCCGGCCGGGACCGACAGCTCCAACCCGTCGACGGCCCGCACGCGGCCCCTACGCCGCTGCCGGTAGTCCTTGCAGAGGCCGTCCACTTCGATGACTGGTTGCACGGCGCCAGCATCGACGCATGGCGGGGAGTGCGCCATGGGGGATGACCCGGAGACGCATCGGGGTCACCCCGAGCGGGCGATGGCCTCGAAGTCTTCGATGGCGCCGGGGTCGGCGAGGGCGCCGGGGCTGACAACCTCGGCCGCGGGCACGCCGGTGAGGATGCGCTTGACCGGGATCTCGAGCTTCTTGCCCGAGTGGGTGCGTGGGATGGCCCGAACGGCGTGCACCTCGTCGGGCACGTGCCGGGGTGACAGGTGGGTGCGCAACTCGCCGGCGATGCGGCGCCGCAGGTCGTCATCGAGCTCGGCACCCCGCGCCAGCTGGACGAACAGCAGCAGCCGACCGTCGATGTCGACCACCAGGCTGTCGGCCACCTCGGCGAAGGACTCGACCACCGAGTAGAACTCGCTCGTGCCCAGCCGCACACCACCCCGGTTCAAGGTGGCGTCGGACCGGCCGGTGATCGTGCACGTACCCCGCTCGGTGATGGTGATCCAGTCGCCGTGGCACCACACCCCGGGGAAGCGCTCGAAGTACGCGGCCCGGTAGGCGCCGCCATCGGGGTCGCCCCAGAAGCCGACCGGCATTGACGGCATGGGCTTGGTGACCACCAGCTCACCCTGCTCGCCGATCAGCGAACGGCCGTCCTGGTCGAACGCCTCGACGGCCGCACCCAGGTAGCGGCACGAGATCTCCCCGGCGTAGACGGGCACGAGGGGTGAGCCGCCCACGAAGGCGGTGCACACGTCGGTGCCGCCGCTGACCGACGTGAGCCACACGTCCGGCAGCTGCTCGTAGACCCAGCGGAAACCCTCGGCCGGCAGCGGCGCACCGGTAGAGCCGACCGAGCGGATCGTCGGCTGATCGCCCACGTCAACGCCGGCCTTGCGGCAGTTCATGAGGAAGGGCGCGCTCACGCCGAAGACCGTCGTCTCCGTCTCCCGCGCCAGGTCCCACAACGCGCCCAGATCCGGGTGGCCGGGATCGCCGTCGAACAGCACGACGGCGGCACCGGCACAGAGCCCCGACACCAGCAGGTTCCACATCATCCAGCCGGTGGTGGAGAACCAGAAGAAGCGGTCGCCGGGACCGAGGTCGTGATGGAGCACCAACGACTTCAGGTGTTCGAGCAGGATGCCGCCGTGGCCGTGCACGATGGCCTTCGGCAACCCGGTCGTGCCCGAGGAGAACAGCACGTAGAGCGGGTGGTCGAAGGGCACGGACTGGAACGCCAGCTCGGCCGGTTCGCCCAGCAGGTGGTCCCAGCCCACGGCGTCGGGCAACGGGTCGCCGAAGTAGGGCACCTCGACCACGGCCGTGAGCGTCGGCAGCGCCTCCCGGATGGCGGTCACCTCGGCCGAGCGGTCGATGTCCTTGGTGCCGTAGCGGTAGCCGCCGACCGCCAACAACACGGTCGGGTCGAGCTGGCCGAAGCGGTCGATCACGCTGCGCACGCCGAACTCGGGGGGACACGAGGCCCAGATGGCCCCCAGGCTGGCCGAAGCCAGGAACGCCACCAGTGCCTCGGGGGCGTTCGGCAGGTAGGCGACCACCCGATCGCCCTCGCCCACGCCGAGGCGCTGCAGGCCGGCGCGGCACCGCGCCACCTGGTCGCGCAGCTCCTCGAACGTGAGGTCGATCGGGCCCCGGGTCTGCGACCGGGCCACCACCGCCGGCCCGTCCCCTGCCAGCGCCCGCTCCGCGTAGTTGAGCGTCGCCCCCGGGAACCACTCGGCCGCCGGCATCTGTCCCCGCACGACGGTCTCGTACGACGAACCGATCCCGAAGAAATCCCACAGTGACGCCCAGAACCCCTCGAGGTCCTCGACGGACCACCGCCACAGCTCCTCGTACGAGCCGAACCGGCCGAGGTGGTCGAGGTACCGGGCGATGTTCGTCGGCTTCCCCGTCGGCTCCCAGAGGACCTCGGTCACGTACTCCACCTCCCCGACTGCCGAACCCGCGACGGATGGTCAACAGATCTGTTGACCAGTCGTCGCGGGTTCGCCAACAGTACGGTGCCGGACCGTGGAACTCCGTGAAGCGCTGTACACGACCCGGGCCATGCGGCGGGTGTCGGACAAGCCGATCCCGAAGGATGTGCAGGCCCGCATCCTCGACGCCGCCGTGCGGGCACCGAGTGGAGGCAACGCCCAGAACTGGCGCTTCCTGCTGGTCGACGATCCGGCGGTGAAGGCTCAGCTCGGGCCCATCTACCGGGACTGCATGGACATCCTCTGGAGCAGCTACTACGCCGAGCGCATCGCCGAAGCGGAGGCCGACGCCGAGTCGGAGGACTCGAAGCAGTTCTTCCGGGTCAAGAAGTCGGCCCAGCACCTGGCCGACCACTTCGAGGGCTATCCGCTGCTGCTGTTCGCCTTCTCCCAGCACGACCCGTCGGGCGGCTCCATCTATCCCGCCGTCTGGAACGCCATGCTCGCCGCCCGCGGCGAGGGTGTGGGCTCGGCGCTGACGTCGGCCATGTTGTTCAAGATCAACGACGTGCTGCCCGTCCTCGGCGTGCCCGAGGGCGAGGGCTGGCACATGTCCGCGTGCGTGACGTTCGGCTACCCGACCGGGAAGTGGGGCGTGGCCGCCCGCACCCCGGTGGAGGACGTCTCGTTCCAGAACCACTGGGGCCAGCCGCTCGACTTCAAGGTCGACGGGCCGCTCTTTCCCTGATGGCGGACACCAGCCCGGCCACGCCCTCGTCGTTGGCCGGGTCGGGCTGGGGCCCCAGCAGCAGGCCGTCGGCGAGGTGGCCGAAGCGCTCGACCAGCACCGGCGCCAGCTCGTCGTAGGTGCCGGTCGGCAGCAGGGTGTCGAGCACCTCGTCGGTGACGAGGGCCGGCAGGTCGTCCCACCGGTCGGCCCGGGTCAGCGCCTGCAGCTCACCACCCAGGTCGTCCCATCCGTGGAGCTCGAGCGTCCGGCGATACGCCGGCGTGGAGTAGAGGAAGGCGAACATGCGCCGCTGCCGCTCCCGTTCGGCGGCCACGTCGGCCTCGGTGGCGCCCGTGATGAAGGTGGCGCCGACCACCAGCTCGGGCACGTCCCGCCCGGCCCGCTCGGCGCCGGCCCGCAGGTGCGGCAGGCAGATTGCCTCGAGGTAGCGCGGGTTCGAGTTCGTCGGGTGGGTGATGAAGCCGGCCGCCCGCTCCCCTGCCAGCTCGCACACCCCGGCGTTCACGCCCCCGAGCCAGGTCGGCGGTGCCGTCGTGTCGCCGTCGGGCCCGGGGTTGAAGTACGGCTGGAGCCGGGTGACCGAGTACACGTCGCCTTCGACGCGCGGGCGCTCGCCGGTGCGGAACGCGGCGTACAAGCCGTCGAGCACATCGAGGTACTCCCGCAGGCGGGTCACCGGCTCCGACCACGGCATGGCCATGCGCTCCGTCACGTTCTGGCGGATCTGGGTGCCGAGCCCGAGCTGGAACCGTCCGCCCGAGAACGCCGACAGGTCCCACGCCGCGTAGGCGGTGAGCGTGGGACTGCGCACGAACGCCAGGGCCACGCTGGTCC
>JAOBWJ010000118.1 GCA_025463335.1 Acidimicrobiales bacterium | reverse complement strand
GCCACCACATCGACGGCCGACGGCGCCCCGAGGAGCACCTCGATCTCGCAGGCCGCCGCCCCTTCGACGACGAGTCCCACGACCTCCCCGTCTCGCTGCAGCTCCAGCACGCCCGAGGCCACCACCCACACCCAACCGGCGTGCACGCCCTGCTGCTGCAGCCGGGTGCCGGGGGTGACGACCACCCAGTCAGCGTGGCGGCTCAACGCCTTGCGGACGTCTGGCGCCAGACCGGCGAACCAGTCGAGCGGCTCGAGGTCCTCCCACGGTTGGGACCAGGCCCTGAACTTTCGTCTCGACAACCTCATAATTCTGAAGTTAACCTGCGTTGTGAAGAGGATGTCAATGGAAAGTTCAGGAGGCGTCCTACGATGAGCGGGATGGGGACGCGGCGGACGTACCGGCAGCTCTGTGGCCTGGCGGCCGCCCTCGACGTGGTGGGCGAGCGTTGGACGATGCTCCTCGTCCGGGACCTCGCGCTCGGACCACGGCGCTACGGCGAGCTGCTCGATGGCCTCCCCGGGATCGGCGAAGGTCTCCTGGCCCAGCGCCTCCGCCACCTGGAGGCAGAGGACCTCGTGCGGCGCACGTTCTCCAGCGAGGTGGGTGCGGTCGTGTACGAGCTCACCGACAGCGGGCGCGACCTGTGGGAAGCGATGGTGCCCCTCGCCGCCTGGGGGCTCGAGCGCGTGGAGCCCATCGAGCAGGAGGACGTGCGGGCCGATTGGCTGGCGCTGCAGCTCCAGGCCCGGTTCGACCCGACGAAGTCGGTGGGGATCCGCGAGCGCTACGAGATGCGGGTCGACGACGAGCCCTACGCCATCACGGCCGACGACGGTCGGATCACGGTCGAACGAGGCGAGGTCCCCGACGCCGTGGTGCGGATCTCGCTCGATCTCGACACGGTCATGAAGATCGGCATCGGCCAGCTCACGATCGCCGGCGCCCGTGAGGCCGGTCTCACCAAGCTCGAGGGCGACCCCGAGGCCGTCGCCCGTTACGGCACCCTGCTCCGCAGCCTGAACTGAGTCCAAGGGCTGGTTGACCGAGGCGTGGGAAGACGCGTAGACCCAAGCCATGGGCGACGACGTCGTCGGTGTGGTGCTCGGGGCCGGTTCCTCGACGCGCCTCGGCCAGCCCAAGCAGCTGCTCCCACTCGGCGACACCACGCTCCTCGGCTGGGTGATCGACCAGGCGGAGCGCTCCGCCCTCGACCGGGTGATCGTGGTGGTGGGTGGTGGCGGCGACGCCGTCGAGCGCTCGCTCCGGCCGACCCGAGCGACCATCGCCCGCAACGATGCCTATGGAACCGGCTGCGCCTCGTCCCTGCTGGCCGGGCTCGACGCTGCGGGTGACTGCCGAGCGGTGGTGCTCCTGCTCGGTGACATGCCGGGCGTCGACGCCGCCGTCATCGACACCGTGCTGGCGAGCTGGACGTCCGACCCGACGTGGGCCGCCGTGACCTCCTATCGCGGCGACCTGGGGCACCCGTTCGTGTTCGCCGCCGAGGCGTTCCCGACGCTGCGGACGCTCCACGGCGACAAGGCGGTGTGGAAGCTGGTGGACGGGCAGCCCGCCGAGCGCGTCCGCCGCCTCGCCGTCGACCGGCCGCTGCCGCTCGACGTCGACACGTGGGCCGACTACGACGCCGTCCGGGCTCAGCTCCAGATCGTGACGTAGACCGGCGGCCGGAACCGACTGGGCGGCACGCCGCCGACCGGCGCGTGCATGGCCTGCGTGGCGAGCGGCGTGCCGATGAAGCGGCGCAGGCCGGCGGCGGCCGGGCTTCGCCGATCAGTGGCCAGCAGGGTGGCGTGCCACAGCAACTCGAACGGCATGCCGTCGACGTGGAGCTCCACCAACGAACCCCGGGCCAGCTCGGCGGCGACGAGGTGACCCACCGCCGGGGCGATGCCTTGGCCCTCCCCTGCCGCCACCCAGGCCGATGCCTGGCTGGGGAAGACGCGGATGCGTGCCTCGTCGACCTGCAGCTGCTCGAGCAGCCGGCGGGTGGGCGACGCGCCGTCGGTCGCGTCGGGATCGACCAGCCATGTCTGCTCGTGCAGCTTCCGGGGGGCGATGCCCCGGGCACCGGCCAACGGGTGACCGGGCGCGGCCACCAGCAGGAACCGGTAGCGGAACAGGGGCACCGACTCGAGCCCGATGGCCTGCTCGCCGGTGATCCGAGGGCCCAGGGCGACATCGGCCAGGCGCTCGTGGAGCACCGCTGCCATCTCGGCGCTCGACGCCACCCCGAGCGACGTCTCCACCACCGCTCCCCGGCTGGTGAACGCGGCCAGCAGGGCCGGCCCCACGGACTCGGCGATGGTGCTCGTGGCCACCACCCGCAGCTGCTCGGGCGCGCCCTGGGCCTGGCGGATGGCGGCCTCGGCCTCGGCGCCCAGGGCCACCATCTGGGAGGCGATGCCCACCAGCCGCCGACCGCCGGGCGTGAGCACCATGCCGGTCGGGCTGCGCTCGACCAGCCGGTCACCGAACTGGGTGCGAAGGGCGGCGAGAGCGCCGGAGACGGCAGGCTCGCTGACGCCGAGCGTCCGAGCGGCGGCGGTCACCGACCCGAGCCGGGCCACCAGCACGAACGCCTCCAGCTGGGTGAGCGTCACCGTCCAGAGTGTTAGCACCCCGAATAAGGGTTCGCTTATGGGGCCGTTGACCATGCCGCGGCCCGGCGCGACGTTCAGCCCATCCGACAGGGAGGGGGCTGCCGTGCAGACACCGGCGCCGGTCGAGTACGAGCGCGCGGCGAGCGTGGACGACGCGATCGCCCTGCTCGAACGCCACGGTCCCGAGGCCCGGCTCATCGCCGGGGGCCACAGCCTGCTGCCGATGATGAAGCTCCGGCTGGCTCGGCCCGACGTGCTCATCGACATCAACGACCTGGCCGAGGAGCTCGCCTACGTCCGCATCGACGGGGACGACCTGTGCATCGGCGCCATGACCCGGCACCGCGAGCTGCTCGAGTCGCCCGTGGCCGGCGAGCACTACCGCATCCTCCACGACGCCGAGCGCGTCATCGCCGACCCGGTCGTCCGCAACCGGGGCACGGTCGGCGGATCGATCTGCCAAGCGGACCCGTCGGAGGACCTCTCGGCCGTGTTCGCCACGCTCGGGGCCAGAGCCGTCATCCGCTCGTCGTCGGGCACCCGCGTGGTCGCCATGGACGACTTCCACCTCGGCGCCTACACGACGGCGGTGGGTCCGGCCGAGATCCTGCTCGAGGTACGGGTGCCGATCCGGACGGGCTGCGGCAGCGCCTACGAGAAGGTCGAGCGCCGAGCCGGTGATTGGGCGGTGGTGGCCGTCGGCGCCCTCGTCTGCCTCGACGGCGACCGGATCACCGATGCCGGCGTCGGACTGGCTGCCGTCGGGGCCGAGCACTTCCGGTCGCCGGCGGCCGAGGAGATCCTGCGCGGGGCCGAGCCCAGCGAGGCCACGTTCGACGCGGCGGCCGTCGCCGCGTCGGCCGACTGCGACCCGCAGAGCGACCAGCGGGGCCCAGCCGACTACAAGCGCCACCTCGCCGGGGAGCTCACCCGGCGGGCACTGCGCCGGGCGACCGCCCGGGCGCGAGGACAGGAGGGCTGACGTGCAGGTGACGATGACCGTCAACGGCGACGAGGTGGCGCGCGAGATCGAGCCCCGGCTGCTTCTCGTCCACTTCATCCGCGAGGAGCTCGGGCTCACCGGCACCCACTGGGGCTGCGACACGTCGAACTGCGGCACGTGCGTGGTGTGGATGGACGACGAGCCGGTCAAGAGCTGCACCGTCCTCGCCGCCATGGCCCACGGCCACCGCATCCGCACGGTCGAGGACCTCGAACGCGCCGGAGGGCTCGATCCCGTGCAGCAGGGCTTCATGGACGAGCACGGCCTGCAGTGCGGGTTCTGCACCCCCGGGATGATGATGACCGCCCGGTGGCTGCTCGACCGGGACCCCGATCCCGACGAGGCCACGATCCGCGAGGCCATCTCCGGCCAGATCTGCCGCTGCACCGGCTACGAGAACATCGTCCGCGCCGTTCGCTGGGCGGCCGAACACCCAGCCACCTCGGAGGTGCATGCCTGATGACCACGATCGAGGAACCCCCGGCCCCCACCCCCATGGGCTTCGGTCGGATGAAGCGCAAGGAGGACGTGCGCTTCATCCGCGGCAAGGGCCACTACGTGGACGACGTGGTCCTGCCCGGCATGCTCCACGGCGCCGTGCTGCGCAGCACGTACGCCCACGCCCGCATCGTGCGCATCGACACCTCCGCAGCCGAGGCCCACCCCAAGGTGCGGGCCGTGATCACGGGTGCCACGCTCGAGACCCTCGGGCTGGCATGGATGCCCTCGCTGTCCCACGACGTGGTCGCCGTGCTGGCCACCGACAAGGTTCGCTTCCAGGGCCAGGAGGTCGCCTTCGTGGTCGCCGACGACCACTACTCGGCTCGCGACGCCCTCGAGCTCATCGAGGTCGAGTACGAGCCGCTCCCGCCGGTGATGGATGCCCGCAGGGCGCTCGAGCCCGACGCGCCGGTCATCCGCGACGACGTGCAGGGCAAGACCGACAACCACATCTTCGACTGGGACGCGGGCGATGAGGCCGCCACCGACGCTGCGTTCGCCGCGGCCGACGTCGTGGTGAGCCAGGACATGCTGTACCCGCGCGTGCACCCGGCCCCGATGGAGACGTGTGGGGCGGTGGCCGACATGGACCCCGTCAGCGGCAAGCTCACGATCTGGTGCGGGACCCAGGCACCGCACGCCCATCGAACCCTCTACGCCCTCGTCGCCGGTCTGCCGGAGCACAAGATCCGGGTCATCAGCCCCGACATCGGTGGCGGGTTCGGCAACAAGGTCGGCATCTACCCCGGCTACGTGTGCGCCATCGTCGGCTCGATCGTCACCAAGCGGCCCGTGAAGTGGATGGAGGACCGGTCCGAGAACCTGATGTCGACCAGCTTCGCCCGGGACTACCACATGCACGGCGAGATCGCCGCGACGAACGACGGCAAGATCACCGCCCTCCGGGTCAAGGTGCTGGCCGATCACGGGGCGTTCAACAACACGGCCCAGCCGACCAAGTTCCCGGCCGGCTTCTTCCACATCTTCACCGGCTCCTACGACCTGCAGGCCGCCCACTGCGAGGTGACCGGCGTGTACACCAACAAGGCGCCTGGTGGCGTGGCGTATGCCTGCTCCTTCCGCGTCACCGAGGCCGCCTACCTCGTCGAGCGCATGGTCGACTGCCTGGCCGACGAGATGGGGATGGACCCGGCCGAGCTGCGCCTGAAGAACCTGCTGAAGCCAGAGCAGTTCCCATACACCTGCCCGACCGGGTGGGAGTACGACTCGGGTGACTACCCGCGCGCGCTGCGCCTGGCCCTGGAGATGGCCGGCTACGACGACCTGCGCAAGGAACAGGCCGACAAGCGGACGCGGGGCGAGCTCATGGGCATCGGCATCTCGTTCTTCACCGAGACGGTTGGTGCCGGCCCCCGCAAGCACATGGACATCCTCGGGTTGGGCATGGCCGACGGCGCCGAGGTCCGTGTGCACCCGACCGGCAAGGCCGTGGTGCGCCTGTCGTGCCAGAGCCAGGGCCAGGGCCACGAGACGACGTTCGCCCAGATCGTGGCCCAGGAGCTCGGGATCTCCCCCGATGACATCGACGTCGTCCACGGCGACACCGACAACACACCCTTCGGCCTGGGCACCTACGGGTCGCGCTCGACCCCGGTGTCGGGCGCCGCGGTCGCCGTGGCCTCCCGACGGGTGCGTGACAAGGCCAAGATCGTGGCCTCGGCCATGCTCGAGGTCGCCGTCGACGACCTCGAGTGGGAGAAGGGTCGCTGGTTCGTCAAGGGTGACCCGGCCGCCGGCAAGACCATCCAGGAGATCGCCCTCGCCTCCCACGGCTCGCTCGAGCTGCCCGAGGGGGTGGAGGGCCACCTCGATGCGTCGTGCGTGTACGACCCGCCCAACCTGACGTACCCCTTCGGGGCGTACATCTGCGTGGTCGACGTCGACCCCGGCACCGGCCAGGTCAAGGTCCGCCGGTTCATCGCCGTCGATGACTGCGGCCCCCGCATCAACCCCATGATCGTCGAAGGCCAGATCCACGGCGGCCTGGCCGACGGGGTCGGCATGGCCCTCATGGAGGTCATCGCCTTCGACGAGGATGGCAACTGCCTTGGTGGCTCGTTCATGGACTACCTGCTCCCCACCGCGCTCGAGTGCCCGAGCTGGGAGGTCGGGCAGACGGTGACCCCGTCGCCCCACCACCCGCTGGGGGTCAAGGGGGTGGGCGAGTCGGCCACCGTCGGCTCGCCGGCCGCCGTGGTCAACGCCGTGCTCGACGCCATCGGCGTGCGCCACGCCGACATGCCGCTCACCCCCGCCCAGGTGTGGCGCACCATGCAGGGCAGCCCGTTCCGGACGGATCTCGCCATCGAATGACCGGGTCCATCGAGCTCCGGTCCCGGGCCGACGACCTGCGGGCCCTCCGTCAGCCGTTCGTCAACGCCACCGTGGTGCGGGCCGAACGGCCGACGTCGGCCAAGCCCGGTGACACGGCACTCGTGCTGGCCGACGGCACGGTGGTCGGGTTCGTCGGCGGCGAGTGCGCCGAGGCCAGCGTGCAGGTCCACGCCCTCGGTGCGCTGGCCGACGGGAAGCCGGTGCTCCTCCGGATCCGGCCCGACGCCGACGGGCCGGCCGACGAGGTCGGCTCGGTGACGGTGCACAACCCGTGCCTGTCCGGGGGGACGTTGGAGATCTTCCTCGAGCCCGAACTTCCTCCGCCGCTGGTCGCCGTGCACGGCGAGGGACCCATCGCCCGAGCGCTCGTGGACCTGGCCGAGCACCTCGGGTACGCGACGGCTGGCGGCGTTCCCGACGACGCCGAAGCCGTGGTCGTGGCCTCGCACGGCCGGGGTGAGGCCGACGTGCTGGTGACGGCCGTGCGCTCGGGTGTCCCGTACGTCGCGCTGGTGGCGTCGGCCCGGCGGGGCGCCGCCGTCCTGGCCGGCCTCGACCTCACCGAGGAGGAACGAGCGCGCGTCCACACCCCGGCCGGCATCGACATCGGCGCCCGCACCCCGGCGGAGGCGGCGCTGGCGATCCTGGCCGAGATCGTGTCGGTTCGGCCCGCCCCGCCGCCGGCCGACCCGGTGGCGCCGCCCGATGGCCCGGTGGCCACCGCCGTCGACCCGGTGTGCGGCATGACCGTGGCCGCGGTCGAGTCGTCGCTCCACCTCGACCACGAGGGTCGGCGCCGGTGGTTCTGCGGCTCCGGCTGCCGGGACGCCTTCGCGGCCGACCCCGGGGCGTTCGCGGACCGGTGAGCCCACCGTTCGCCGACGTCGGGGCGCTCCGGCAGCGACTCGACGAGGCCGACTACCTCGCGGACATCGGCCTGGCCACGGCCCTCCACCTGGCGGTCGGCCTCCCCCAGCCCATCCTTCTGGAGGGCGAGGCGGGCGTGGGCAAGACCGAGGCGGCCAAAGCCCTGGCCCGCGTGCTCGACACGCCGCTGCTGCGCCTCCAGTGCTACGAGGGCATCGACGCCAGTGAGGCGCTGTACGAGTGGAACTATCCCCGGCAGCTCCTCGCCATCCGCCTGGCCGAGGCGTCGGGTGGCGACCTGGCCGAGACCGACCTGTTCGGGCCCGACTACCTCGTGGCCCGGCCGCTGCTCCAGGCCATCGAGCACCCCGGACCCCGGCCCGCCGTCCTCCTGGTGGACGAGGTCGACCGGGCCGACGACGAGTTCGAGGCGTTCCTGTTCGAGCTGTTGGCCGAGTCGGCCGTCACCATCCCCGAGCTCGGGACCATCCGGGCGACCGTGCCGCCCGTGGTCGTCCTCACCTCGAACCGTACGCGCGACCTGCACGACGCGTTGAAGCGGCGCTGCCTCTACCACTGGATCGACTACCCCGACGTCGAGCACGCCGTCCGCATCGTCCGCCGGCGGGTGCCCGGGGCCACGGCGTCGCTGGCCCAGCACGCCGCCGAGATCGTGTCTCGGCTGCGCACGCTCGAGGTGCAGAAGCAGCCGGGCGTGGCGGAGACCATCGACTGGGTGGGCGCACTTCAGCTCCTCGGCGTCGATCGCATCGACGACGCTGCGGCCGATGCCACCCTCGGTTCCGTCCTCAAGTACCGCGAGGACCTGGAGGCGGCTCGGGCCCGGGGTCTCGACTGGCTCGTTGGCTCCCTATGACGTCGACCACCTGCTGCAGCGCAGCCAGGTCGTGCCCGCTCACCACGGCATCGCAGTACGGGAGCGCGGCAGCCATACCGCCCGCCAACGGCTGGTAGCGGGGGTCGGCGGCCCGGGGGTTGACCCAGACGACGCGGTGGGCCAAGCGGTGGAGTCGGGCCATCTGCTCGCCGAGGAGGGTGGCGTCATCCTGCTCCCAGCCGTCGGACACGATCACCACCACCGCGCCCCGGGCCATGCCCCGACGCCCGTAGCGGTCGAGGAACTCGGCCAGGGCCGAGCCGATGCGGGTGCCGCCCTCCCAGTCGGGGGCCGCCCGGGCCGCCCGCTCCAGCGCCACCTGGGGCTCACTCACCGACAGGGCACGGGTGAGGCGGGTCAAGCGGGTGGCGAACGTGAACACCTCGGCGTGAAGGGCGCCGGCGGTGGCGTGGAGGAACTGCATGTAGGCCCGCGCGTAGGGCGCCATCGACGCCGAGATGTCGCAGAGGACCACCACCCGCCGGGGCCGGGTTCGGCGCCGGCGGCGGACCGGCACCGCCGGATCGCCGCCGGTTCGGCGGCTCCGGGCCAGCGTGGCCCGAACGTCGAGGCGGTCGCCATGGGGGTGCCGGCGGGCCCGTCGGCTCGAGCGCCGCGGCGGGGCCACCCGCAGGTCGGCCATGAGGCGGCGCAGGGCAAGCAGCTCGTCGGGCCCGAGGGCGGCGAAGTCGGTGGTGGCGAGTCGCTCGGTGGCGCTGGCCACGCCGACCGCCACCTCACGCTCGTCGACTCCCTCGACGGCCTGGCCGGCGCTGGGCGTCGACGTCCCGGGGTCGGAGCCACCCGTGGAGGGGCGGGGCGAGGTGTTGGCTTCGGGCGGAGGTCCGGAGCGGACCGAGGCCGGTGGCGGTGCCGAGTCGTCGCCCCGCCAGTCGGCCGGGTCGGCGAGCCCGCCGAACACCTGGGCGAACACCCGGTCGAAGGCATCGAGCTGGGCGTGCCCGGTGAGGCAGGTCACCCGGGCCACCCAGTACAGCTCGGTCGTGGTCGCCGGACGGACGAGGGCCATCGCCTGGGCCAGCCGGCCCGCGCGTTCGGGCGTGATCGGCACCCCGGCCCGGTGCAGGGCGTCACCGAAGGCGACGGCCAACAGGGCCAGGTCGGGTTCCACCGGTCGTGCCTACCCGCCCTCCGGCGGCGTGTGCATGTTCTGCACGACCGGCACCTGGATGCCGGCCTCGCGGAAGGCGTCCGAGATGGCCGAGCGGAGCGCCCGCAGCACACGGTCCTGGTCGCCGGGACGGGTCTTCACCACCAGGCGGATGGTGATGCCGGTGGCGCCCATGCCCTGCACGCCCCACACCTCCGGCTCCTCGATGACCGAAGCGGACCAGCGCTCATCGCGCCACACCCGGTCGGCCACCTCCTTGATGACCTCCTCGGCCCGGCTCAGGTCGGTCCCGTGGGCGACCTGGATGTCGAGCACCGCCCGCGACCACTCCTGTGACTTGTTGCCGACCCGCTTGATCTCGCCGTTGGGGATATGCCACACCGTGCCCTCGACGTCGCGCAGGCGGGTGGTCCGGAGGCTCAGGCCTTCGACCACGCCGGAGGCGTCACCGGCGTCGATGACGTCACCCACTCCGAACTGATCCTCGATGAGCATGAACATCCCGGAGAGGAAGTCACGCACCAGGCTTTGGGCGCCGAAGCCGACGGCCACGCCGACGATGCCGGCGCCGGCCAGCAACGGCCCGAGGTTGATGGCGAACTCGCCCAGCACGGTGAGGCCGGCGACGGTCCAGATGACGGCCCGGCCCAGGCTGCGCAGGACGGCGGCCAGCGTCTCGGCACGCTGGTGGGCCCGGTCACCGAGACCGGTGGCGAAGAGCGACGCCGAGTCGCCCGGCTGAGCCAGGCCCCGCCGCACCGACGAACGTTCGACGCCGTCGACGAACCGGCGGATCGCCGACGAGAGCACGCGGCTGGCGACGTACGCCAGAAAGAGGATCAGGAGGATCTTCGGCGGGCGGGTGAGCAGCCAGTCGGCCGACCGAGCAAGGACCTCGTTGTGGGTCCGGTCGAAGACGAACAGGCACGCGGCGCTGGCATTGCCGCCGCACGCGGCCGTCTCGGCCTGGGTGATGAGGGCCAGGATCGGCATGGGGCAGCACGCTAGAGGGGAGAACTGGACCGATGGGCACGAACGAGCAGCGGGTGGAGCTGCAGCCGCGGCCGGCCAGTGCAGGGGAAGCACGGAAGTTCGTGGCCCGCGCCCTGCGGTCGGTCGATCCCGGCATCCGCGACATCGGCGTCCTCCTCGCCAGCGAGCTCGTCACCAACGCCCTCCTCTACGTCCAGGGTCGGATCGTCCTCCAGGTCACGCCGGTCGACCGCGCCTGGCGCGTTGCCGTGCACGATGCGAGCCGCCGGGCGGTGGATCCCCGCCACGTCAGCCTCGATGCCACCTCGGGCCGGGGACTGGCGCTCGTGGCGCAACTGTCGTCGGCCTGGGGCGTCGAGGTCCACGAGGACGACGGCAAGGAGGTCTGGTTCGAGGTGCCTCGTTCCTGACCCGGCTGCGGGGGCATCATGGGGAGCGATGATCGCCGTGCCAGGCAAGGGGATGCTCCTCGTCGCCACGCCGCCCCTTGTCGACCCGAACTTCGACCGGACCGTCGTGCTGCTCCTCGAGCACGGCGACGCCGGGGCGGTCGGGGTGGTGCTCAACCGACCCAGCGAGACACGGGTCGCCGAGGCCCTCCCCGGCTGGGAGTACCTGGCCTCCGAACCCAGCAACCTCTTCGTGGGAGGTCCGGTGGCCGAGGACGCGGCGATCGCCCTGGGCGCGGCCCGGCGCACCGATGCCGGTGTCGGGTGGCTGCCGGTGGTGGCCGAGGTCGGCACCATCGACCTCCATTGCGATCCCGACGATGTGTACGCCGACATCGCCGCCGTGCGGATCTTCGCCGGCTACGCCGGGTGGGGACCGGGGCAGCTCGAGGAGGAGCTGGCCAACCACGCGTGGGTCGTCATCCCCAGCGAAGCCGACGACGTGATGGGCCCGCCCGAGGACCTGTGGCGGCGCGTCCTGCTTCGCCAGGGCGGCACGACGGCGTGGCTGGCCAACGCTCCCGTCGACCCTTCGGTCAACTAGTCGGCGGGTAGGTAGGTCGCGCCCGGCAAGCAGCGTGCCCGCGGGTGCAGACTCTTTCCACTGGCAACCACTAGGGGGAAACGTGGAGTTCGGCATCTTCATTCAGGGCTACAACCCGGACTTCCGCCGGGGAGACGACCCGGTCGAGGCAGAGCACAAGGCGTTCATGGACGAGCTCGCCGCCGTCATCGCCGCCGACAAGGCTGGCTTCAAGTACGTGTGGGTGACCGAGCACCACTTCCTCGACGAGTACTCGCACCTGTCGGCCAACGACGTGATCTGCGGCTACCTGGCGCATGCCACGGAGCGCATCCACATCGGCTCGGGCATCTTCAACCCGCTGCCTCCGGTGAACCACCCGGCCAAGGTCGCCGAGCGCGTCGCCATGCTCGACCACCTGTCGAACGGCCGGTTCGAGTTCGGGACCGGCCGGGGCGCCGGCAGCCACGAGATCCTCGGCTTCCTGCCCGACATGAAGGATCTCAGCGGCACCCGGGAGATCTGGGAGGACGTCATCGCCGAGTTCCCGAAGATGTGGATGCAGGACACCTACGAGGGCTACCAGGGGAAGTTCTGGTCGCTGCCGCCCCGGAAGATCCTGCCCAAGCCCTACAAGAAGCCGCATCCGGCGATGTGGTACGCCGCCGGCAACCAGTCGAGCTGGACCATGGCGGCCAAGAAGGGCCTCGGCATCCTGGGCTTCTCGGTGCAGGACTTCGAGGGACTGAAGCCGGTGCTGGGTGCCTACAAGGAGGCCATCCAGGACGCCGAACCGATCGGCGCCTTCGTGAACGACAACGTGATGATCACCACCTCCGCCTACGTCGCCGAGACGGAGGAGGCGGCCATGCGGTCGTTCGTCAACGCTCGGCCCATGTACCTGGTGAGCAACGTGTACCGGTACCACGACACGTTCCCGCACCCGCCGGAGATCCCGAGCTGGCCCGAGCTCATCCCCGACCTCGATGACGAGGGGGCACGGGCGATGATGGCAGCCGGCGGCTCGATGGCGGGCACGCCCGACGTCGTGCTGGAGGCGTGCCAGAAGTGGGCCGACGCAGGCGTCGACCAGCTCTCGCTCGGCATCGGCCCGGCCCCGCTGGAGGAGACGCTGGAGACGATCCGGCTGTTCGGCGAGCACATCATCCCGAAGCTCGACAAGGACCCCAAGCACTCCACCGACCGCTACCGCGAGGCCGCCCTCGCCAAGAAGTAACGGCCCTGCCGGCGTAGATCTGTGGTCGGGAGGACCACAGATCTACGCCGCGGGGGTCACAGTTCGAAGGGGCCCTTGCCCATCTGGTCGCGGACCGTGACGACCGGCGGGTTGGTGAGCAGGCGGCGCTGCCAGTTGGCGCCGTCGACCACGAGCGTGTGGCCGGAGATGAAGCGGGCGTAGGGCGAGGCGAGGAAGGTGGCCGCCCACCCGAGCTCCTGGCGCTGCCCGACCCGCAACGCCGGCTGGCAGACGTCCTTGTCGTTGGTGCGCTCGAGGTTGCCCTGGATGTCGGCCGTCATGTCCTCGTGGGGGAAGAGGCCGGGGACGAGGCCGTTGACCTGGATCCCGTAGGGGCCCCATTCGACGGCGAGCGTCTCGGTCATGTTCTTGATCCCGGCCTTGGCTGCCGCGCTGTGGGCGAAGCCGGGCCCGCCGGTCCAGGCGTACGACGCCCCGACGTTGATGATCGAACCCGGGGTCGCCGCCTCGAGGTGGCGCCGGCCGAACTCGCGGGTCATGAAGAACGTGCCGTTGAGGGTGATGTCGATCACCGTGCGCCAGGCGTTGGGCGACATGTCCTCGGCCGGCACCGGGAAGTTGGCCGCCGCGTTGTTCACCAGCACCTGGGGCAGGCCGAAGGCCTCGGTCGCAGCATCGAAGCAGGCGGCGATGGAGTCGGGCTCGCGGATGTCGCAGGGCACCGTGAGCACCGGGGCGCCGATGGCCTCCATGGCCTCCTTGCCGGCCTGGAGGTGCTCGTCCTTGCGGCTGGTGATCACGATCGACGCGCCCAGGCGGGCGAACTCGGCGGCGATCCCCTTGCCCAGGCCGGTGCCACCGCCGGTGACGACCACGGTCACGCCGTCGTAGGTGCCGGCCGGGAGGGCGGAGGCCCCGACGTCGGGCGGGTGCGGGAGTCCGGTGGGCTCGGGCATGGTCAGCTCCCCTTGTAGCTCGGCTGGCGCTCCTCGGCCCGGGCGGCCCGGAGCTCGGCGGCGTCGTCGCTCTTGTTGACGAAGGTCTGGTAGATCAGCTCGTCCTCCATCGACGCCCGCACGTCGGGGATCGAGAGGTGGCGGATCACGGTGCGGGCCATCTTCACGGTGATGGCGGGGGCGGCGGCGATCTGCTGGGCCATCTCGTAGACGGTGGGCTCGAGCTCGTCGTCGGTGACGATGCGGCTGACGATGCCGTGGTGCAGGGCCTCCTCGGCGCTGAGGATGCGGCCGGTGAGCACCATGTCGCTCACCACGCCGGGGCCGCAGATGGCGTGGA
>JAOBWJ010000379.1 GCA_025463335.1 Acidimicrobiales bacterium | reverse complement strand
GACGGCGACTGGGACCTCGACGTCACCAGTGACGGCGCCACCACCTGGACGGGCACCCTGGCCCCCGATCAAGCCGTCGTCCTCCGTCCGGCCTAGAGGCCCAGGAGTTCGGGCGTACTGCGGGGGTTACGCCAAAGGACAAAGACGCGCCCAGAGGCGGGGTGGCCGAAGGTCGTCGCGGGGTCTTCAGCCATTCCGGGGCCCAGATCCGACCATCATCGGCCTTCCTAGGGCCCCAGAACGGATCGGCGGGCGGCACCGACGTGAGTCATGTGACCCTCGCCCCCGTGGTTGCGTCCTTGTCTTTGAGGCCCTAGGGAAGGGGCGGTATCAGGACCTCGCCCGTGCCGGCTCTCCGCTCGGCCTGTCAGGCGTCGCCGAGGGCGACGAGGGTGGTGCGCAGGAGCTTGGCCAGGTCGTCCTGCTGGCGGGGTGACAGGGCGGCCAGGAGGTCGCGCTCGGTGGCCATGTGGGCCACCACGACCTCGTCGACGACGGCGAGGCCCTGCGCCGTCAGGCGGACGATGACCTTGCGGCGGTCGTCGGTGCTCGTCCGCTCGACCAGGCCCCGTTGCTCGAGCCGGTCGATCCGGTTGGTGATGGCGCCCGTGGTCACCATGGTGTGGCGCACCAGGTCGCCGGCGCTGAGCTCGTAGGGCTCGCCCGATCGGCGCAACGTGGCCAGCACGTCGTACATCCAGCTCTCGATGCCGTAGCGGGCGAAGCTTTCGGTCAGGCGCCGGTCGACCAGCCGCGACAGCCGAGACACTCGGCCGATCACCGCAATCGGTGACGAGTCGACGTCGGGGCGCACATCCTGCCACTGGCTCGTGATCCGGTCGACGGCGTCGGGTTGTTGGCGTGCCACGGCGGCACTGTAGCGAGGGGACGCCTTGACGGTCATCGTCTCGATGTTAAGATACTGACCATGAAGGCGTCATCGGCGACGGTGCTGGCACCCATCGCCTGGGGGACCACCTACGTCACCATCACCGAGCTGCTCCCCGAAGGTCGCCCCTTGCTGGTGGCCACCATGCGGGTCGTGCCCTCCGGCCTGGCCCTGGTCGCCGCCAGCCTGTTCGCCTCCCGCTGGCGGCCGCGGGGTGCCGAGTGGTGGCGCACCGGCGTGCTGGCCGTGTTCAACTTCGGCGTCTTCTTCCCGTTGCTGGTAGCCGCCGTGTACCGGCTGCCCGGTGGCGTGGCGGCCGCCGTCGGCGGCCTGCAGCCCCTCTTCGTGGCCGGCCTGTCCTGGCTGGTCAACGGGCGCCGGCCCCGGGCGCTGGGGCTGGTCGTCGGAATGGTCGCCGCCCTCGGCGTCGGCCTGGTCGTGATCCGCCCCGGTGCCGACCTCGACCCCGTCGGCCTGGTTGCCGCCGTCGGAGCCAATCTCTCGTTCGCCGTCGGCGTGGTGCTCACCAAGCGCTGGCCGACGCCGTCGAACCAGGTGGCAGCCACCGGCTGGCAGCTGCTGATGGGCGGCCTGGTGCTGGTCCCATTGACCGCAATCGTCGAGGGCCTGCCCCCGTCGCTGACCGGACGCAACGTCGCCGGGTTCGGCTACCTCAGCCTGGTGGGCACGGCGCTGGCCTTCGTGCTGTGGTTCAACGGCATCCGCCGCCTGCCCTCCGCGGCTCCGCCCCTGCTGGGCCTGGCCGCACCCGTCACCGGCGCCGTGCTCGGTTGGGTCGTCCTCGACCAGTCACTGTCGCCGCTGCAGCTCACGGGGTTCGTCGTGACGCTCGGCGCCATCGCATACGGCGCGTCTCTCCGAGTTCAGGACGTCGCCGAGATCACCGAGCGGATGGCGTCGCCGGTCCGCATGGTCTCGAAGGCGTCCTCCAGCCGGTCGAGCGGGAGGCGTTGCGAGACCATCGAACCGAGGTCGAGCCGCCCGCTCTCGATGAGGGCGATGAACCTCGGGAAGTCGCGCAGGGCCTGCGCCGAGCCGTAGTAGCTGCCCTTGATCGTCCGGTCGGCCAGGATCAGCGGGAACACCGGGACGGCCAGGGCCGCGTCGAAGCGGGGCACCCCGACCAGCACGGTCGTGCCGCCCCGGCGCGTCATGCCCATGGCCTGCTGCATCAGGGTCTCGGCGCCCACCACCTCGAAGGCGAAGTCCACGCCCCGCCCGTCGGTGAGGGCCTTCACCTGCTCGACCGGATCGTCGGCGGGGTCGACGGCGTCGGTGGCGCCGAACCCGAGGGCGGCCTCCCGCTTGGCCGCGACCGGGTCGATGGCCACGATTCGGGCGGCGCCGGCGATGCGGGCCCCCTGGATGACCGCCGTACCTACGCCGCCGCACCCGATGACGGCGACGGTCGCCCCCGGGAACACCTTGGCCGTGTTGAGGGCAGCGCCCACTCCGGTCGTGACACCGCATCCGATGAGGGCCAGTTGCTCGTCGGGCAGGTCGGTGCGCACCGGCACGAGGGCGAACTCGCTCGTGGTCATCACGTCAACGAACGTGCCCAGGCCCGACAGCGCAGGGGCGGTCGAGCCGTCGTGGCGATGCACCCGGGTGACCCGGCCGAAGGCGCTCCCCGCCTCGCACAGATGGGTCTCGCCCCGGATGCAATGCCAGCACGAGCCGCACACCGGGGTGAGTGAGGCGATCACCCGGTCGCCCAACCGCACCCGGGTGACCTCGCTCCCAACCCACTCGACGGTCCCGGCGCCTTCGTGGCCGAGCACCATGGGCGGCGGCACCGGCAGCGTGCCGTTGAGCACCGACAGGTCGCTGTGGCACACGCCGCTGGCGCCGACCCGAACGACCACGTCGCCCGGGCCCGGTTCCACGGCGATGACATCCTCGATCGAGGGGGGCTGGTCCTGGCCGACGAAGATGGCAGCGCGCACCGGGCGACCCTACTGACGAGCGGTGGCCGAACCGAGCAGCACGACAGCGCCGTCCTGGTTCACGGTGCGCACGGCCAGGTCGACCTCGCCCGCACGTACGGCGTCGACCGTCAGCGTGGTGGTGAGCGTGTCGCCCGGCCACACCTGGCCCACCATGCGGGCGGCGTAGCGGGTCAGGCCCTCGTCGCCGACGACATCGGTGAGCAGTTGGCCGGACAGGCCCATGGTGAGCATGCCGTGGGCGAAGATCGACGGGTATCCGAGCGCGACCGCCGTCGGCTCGTCGTGGTGGAGGGGGTGAAAGTCCCCCGAGGCCCCGGCGTACATCACGATCTGGGTGCGGGTGAGGTCGTGGACCACGACCCGCTCCCACGAGTCGCCAACGTGGAACACGGCAGTCATTCGGGGATCCGTTCGGTGGCGACCGACACCCACGTGGCGGTGACGACCAGCTCACCGGCCGCGTCGCGGTACTCGGTCACCGTCTCGTGGAACTCGAGCCGGCCTCCCCGGCGGCCCGCCTTCTCCCACGTGCGCCCGGGGCGCACCGTGGCGGTGAGGACGTCACCCGCCCGCACGTGGCGGTGGTACTCGAACACCTGCTCGGCGTGGAAACCCCCACCGCCGCCGGCCGGAGCGACGACCGGGCCGGGCCAGGGTCGTCCGGCCTGCGGTCGGCGCTCGTAGTCGGGAGCGAAGTGATCGGCCGCCATCAGGTAGGTCGGCGGGGCCACGGCGTCGTCGGCCAACGCAGCGTCGAGCTGCCCGACGGCTCGGCGGAACTGGAGGATGTGGCCGGCCTCAACCGGGACGCGGAAGTTCACCGCCCGACACGTTGCCCGAACCCGGCCCACGGGATGGGGACCCTGGGATCACACCGTGCGCCGACCGGCTCATTCGATGCGCCACACGGTTCCTGTCGGTGCGCCGCCGCCCACTGGATGCTCCTCACCCTGCGCAGCCGCCCGGCTGCTCCAGGCGAAGGAGACCTCCATGAACCGAATGCCCGTGTCGGTGCTGGTGACAGTCGTCGCCCTGCTCGGTGCCGCCGATCCCGCGGGTGCCGCGACCCCACGCGGGAAGCACTGCTACGTCCGAGTCATCGGACAACAGGCCGACGGGGAGCTGGTCACCACCGAGCCGGCCTGTTACGCGACCGCCGCCCAGGCCCGCCAAGCCGCCACGTCGTCCACCTCCCAGCAGCGGGCTGCCAGCTCGTTCGTGCTGGCCACCCACTACGACGGGCCGAGCTGGACCGGGTCCTCCACCGCCGTCTACGGCTCGGATTGCCTCGGCGGCTGGCTGAACACGAGCACGTATTGGGCCAATGAGATGGAGTCGACCCAGAACGGCTGCTCGGTGGTGAGGCACTTCTACGGGCAGAACCTCGCCGGGGCGTCGCAGGCAACGACTGGGTCCGGCGGGAACCTCGTCCCGCCGTACCACCACCACGCCTGGTCGATCCAGTACACGAGCTGAGCGCCGCGGGTCATGTAACGAACCGGGTGGTGAAGTTCAATGACTGGTCATGAGCAGCGGCCGGTTCCCCGTGGGCGAGGAGGAGGACCGCCTCCTCCTCGCCGCCCGCGGTGACCGCGACGCCTTTGCCGCCTTCTACGGCGACCAGAGCACACGCATCCTCGCGTTCTTCTACCGGCGGACGGCCTGCCCGTTCGTCTCGGCCGATCTGACGGCGGAGACGTTCGCCGAGGCCCTGGCCAGCATCCATCGCTTCTCGCCGAAGCGGGGCACGGCGACCTCTTGGCTGTACGGCATCGCCGGCAACGAGTACCGGCAGTGGCTCCGGCGGGGTCGGGTCGCCGATCGGGCCAGGAGCCGGATGGGCATCCAACCCATCGAGCTCAGCTCCGAGGACCTCGAGCGCATCGACGCCCTGGTCGACTTCGCGCCGCTCCAGGCGGCGGTCACCGCCGCACTCGCCGATCTCTCACCCCTGCTACGCGACGCGGTGCTCCTGCGGATCGGCAATGACCTCACCTACGAGGAGGTCGCTCGCCGCCTCGACTGCAGCGTCGGCGCCGCCCGCGTCCGCGTTTCACGTGGCCTGGCCCGCCTCCAAGCCGTGATGGAGATCGGATGACCGACGACATCCCCTTCCTCGACCGGCTCGGCGACCAGCTCCGGCACGCCACCCCCCCGCCCCCAGCCCGCCACACCGGGCTCGTGCTCCGGGTCGCCGCCGCCGTGGTGGTCATCGCGTTCGGTGTCATTGCCTTCAGCGCCTGGCGGTCCGAGCCGGTGAGCGCCGGGGTCGACGTGCGCCGGTCGGGCGCCCACGTCGTGCTCCGCGTCTTCGGCACTGCGCCACCGGCGTCGGAGATCCAGGAGATCGCCCATCGCAATGGGCTCAACATCGACGTGACGGAGGTCCCGGTGGGGCCGTCGCTGGTCGGGCAGATGTTCCCGAGCACCGTGGTCCCCCCGGAGGTCGACTTCACCGGCGGCATCACCCACGGGTCCCGAACCATCAGCTTCCCCCTGAACTGGAAGGGCCGACTCGGTCTGCTGATCGGGCGCCCGGCCCGGGGAGGCGAGGCCTACGGCCAGCCGAGCGACGCCCTCGCGCCGGGCGAACCTCTGGCCTGCCAGCAGGGATCCACGGCCGAGGCGGTGGCGGCGGCCGCCGAGCGACAAGGCGTCACCGTCCGGTGGTGGCTCACCGACCCCGACACCTTCGTCACCCGCCGCGACGTTCCATTCGCCGAGGTGCGCAGCAGCGCCTACGCGGGCTACCGGGTCGCCTATGGCGTCGCCTTCGACGCCCACCAGGCCATCGCCGAGCTCACGCCCGACGGCCGGGAGATCCCCCCGAAGCCGATCAAGAAGTACCGGGCGTGCTGACCTCCGAGGTGCGCGAGCCGAGCGTCCACATCGACGTCGAGAGCCGTGTGCTCGAGCACGCCCTCCTGCACGTCGTGGAAGCGGCCGGTTGGCGGACGACCCGGCACCGCCACGACGTCGCCGTGGTGAGCGACCGCCTCTCGAGCGGCGACGACGTCGACATCCTCGTGGTCGAGCCCACCCCGCTCGGTTGTCGAACGGGCATGGACGCCGTTGTCGGGCGACAGGTGCGCGCGGTCGTGTGCGCCGACGAACCCGACAGTCTCACCGACGCCCTCGACGCCCTCGACGACGTCTGGTGCCTGATCCCGGCTCGGGTGCTCGAGCAGGCGGCGACGCTGCCCGAGCTATCGGCCCGGCAGCGGCAGATCGCCGGCGCCATCGCCGCCGGGCAGACCAACCTCCTCATCGCCCGCGGCCTCCGGGTCTCGGAGGCGACCGTGAAGCGCGAGGTGGCAACGCTGCTCCGCACCCTCGACGCCACCGACCGGCTGAGCCTGGTGAGCCGGCTGGCGCCGCTCGGCCTGCTACCGCAGCGGGTGCATGGGTGACAACAGTGTCGTTCAGGCCGCCGGGCTCCCCTCGTTCGCGCTAGCAATGGACATGGCCCGGGCCCCGCGCTCCACCGCCGCGTTCGACGAGCTGCTCTCGACGCTGACCGACATCCGTGACGGCTACGTCAACGCCCCCGAGCGCAACCTCGACGAGCTCGAGGCGGTCGAGGGCTTCCGCTACGCCATGCACCTGCTGTCGGAGGCAAACGACCTCCTCATCGAGGGTGACGCCGAGCGCCCGCGGTTCACCTCGATGGTCACACCGTCCCGCAAGTACCTCGGTGACAACCCCGATGCCATCTACTTCCAGGCACTGATCCGGGGCGATCGCGGCTACCGCATCACCGGCCGACGGGACGAGCAGTGCTACGTGTCGTTCACCGTCCACGGGGCCGACCCGGCCGGCGGCATCAACGGACCGGTGTTGGCCGACATCAACGACGCCGACCTCGACATCGCCGAGGACGGCACCTTCGAGCTGCTCCTCAGCCCCGACGAGCAGCCGGGAACATGGGTCCGGCTACCGTCCGAGGCCCGCTACGTGTTCGTGCGCAACTACTGGCTCCAGCAGCGCTCGGCCCAGAACGACCCCAACATCGCCGTCCGCCTCCACATCGAACCGCTCGACGATCCAGGCCCGGCGCCCGCCCTCGACGACGCCACCTTCGCCGCCCGGTTGCGCGACGCCAACGCCTTCCTCCACGCCGCGACGGCAGGCTCACGGATCTTCGGGGCGCCGTCGCCGGTGAAGGTGCCGTTCGTGTCCAACGAGCCGAACTCGGTCGGCACCCCGTGGAGCTTCCGCAACGCCGGCGTCGATGCGGCCGGGGCGGTCGACATCTTCTATTCCTCGGGCAGCTTCTCGCTGGAGCCGGGTCAGGCCCTGGTCATGGATGGCACGCTCCCGCCCAGCCGCTTCACCAACGTGATGCTCTGGAACGTCCACATGCAGACGCTCGAGTACCGCTCCCGGCGCTCCTCGCTGAACTCGGCCCAGATGGTCACCGACGCCGACGGGCACTACCGGATCGTCATCAGCGCCACCGACCCGGGTGTGCCGAACTGGCTGGACACCGGCGGCCACCGCCGGGGCACGGTCTTCTGGCGCTTCCTCCTGCCCGAACACGACCCGGAGACGCCCCGATGCCGGGTGGTCCCGGTCGGCCAGTTGGCCGGCTGACCTCAGCTCAATGGCCGCGCGTCTGCCGATCCGTGCAGGAGCTCGAGCAGCTCTTCCTGGGAGTTGACGCCCAGCTTCCGGAAGATGGCGGTGAGGTGGTTCCGGACCGTGCTCTGACTGACGAACAGGGACTTGGCGATCCCTGGCGGCCGCTCACCCCGAAGCAGCCGGGTGAGGACCTCCCACTGGCGGCCGGACAGCCCTTCCAGGCCCGGCACCGCCGCCGGGTCGGGCACGCGGTCGAAGCCGTGCACGACCCCCGCCTCCTCGACCTCCCGAGCGATGCGCCAGAGGTGCTGCTCGAGGGTGGAGATGCGGGCAGCGGCGTCGTGGCCGACGTCGAGGTGGTTGGCGATGGCGAAGCCGAACCGGAGGCGCTCGTCGATCAGCGGAACGACGAGCACGTGCACCCTCCGCTGGCCGCCCTCCTCGGCGGACAACCGCAGATCGGTCGAGACCCCGGCCTGGTCGGCGATGGCCCGGCCCACGGCGCCCAGGAAGCGAGGCCGATCGCGCTCTTCGATCAGATCGATGAAGCGGGCGTTGCGCACCTGCTCCGCCGGACGGCCGAGCAGGCGCTCGATGCCGACGCTCACCCGCTCCACCCGCCAGTCGGAGTCGAACGTGCCAATGGCGACGCCGGCAAGGCTGGTGGGCCAGGACTCCGGCGTGGGCAGCGAGTCACCTGTGTCCACCTCCTCGAGTGGCGCCACCAGCCACAGGGCGAGCCCCCGGTCGCGAAGGTGCCAGCCAGTGACCCAGCTGTCGGCCTCCAGCGGCTCCCCGTGCGGTCGGTGGAGCCGGCGCCGGGCCACGTAGCTGTCGATGGCCCCCTCGGCGACCAGGTCGAGGAGGGCGTCGAGCAGGTGGCCCTTTCCCACCAGGACCCGGAGGTCGACCGACGCCGGATCCTCGCCGTCGATGCCGAGCACCGAGAGGAGCCGGGGGCTGCCGGTGACCAGCCGGCGCCCGGCCAGGTCGACCACCCCCACCGGGAACGGGCAACTCCTCGCCAGGGCCTCGAACTCCGGATCGTTGGGATCGGCGTGGGCCGAGGACGCCAGCAGCCCGAGCCACGCGAACGTGGTCTGTCGGGTGAGCATCTGCTCGGGCATGGCCCCTCGCTGTCCGGACGCAACCTCTTGACCGAACGCGCGTCCGCGTGAACCGTTCCACAACCCCCGGCCGGGGGAAACGTGGTGTCAGACGAGGTAGCGGGAGATCGACTCGATGACGCAGGCCGGCTTGGTGCCACCGTCGATCTCGATGGCGATGAGCACCGTGGTCTGAAGCCCGCCGGGGATCTCCTCCACGGCCAGCAGCTCAGCGCCGCCGCGAACCTTGGATCCGACCGGCACCGGCGCGGGGAAGCGGACCTTGTTGGCCCCGTAGTTGATCCCCATGGAGAAGCCGGTGATCTCCACGATCTGGGGCAGGAACAGGTTCGACAGTGAGAGCGTCAGGTAGCCGTGGGCGATGGTGCCGCCGAAGGGCCCGTCTTTGGCCTTCGTCGGGTCGACGTGGATCCATTGATGGTCGCCCGTGGCCTCGGCGAACAGGTCGACCCGCTCCTGGGTGATCTCCAGCCAGTCACTGAAGCCGAGGTGGGTGCCGGTGGCGTCGAGGACGGCCTGGGGGCCGTCGAGCACGGTGAGAGCCATGGGCCGGACCGTACCTCCCTCGGCCGCCGCCGTGACCCTCCCGGCCGGTCAGTTCGCCGGCGGGCTGAACGCGGCCGTGTCAGCCCGCTCGATGTCGGCCACCACCCGGCGTGACGCCGAAGCGATGATCAGGGCACCCATGGCGATGAGCCCGGCCAGGATGGCGAAGGCAACCCGATAGCTCCCGTGCTCGCCGAAACGGGCCAGCGGGATGGCCAGGATGGCGCCGAAGCCGACGAACAGCAGCGTCCAGCCGTACGCCTGGGTCTTGATCTGGGGGTGCACGATCCGGGCGACCAGCGGATAGAACGCCGGCTGGTAGACGCCGAGCCCGATGCCGAGCACGAACACCAGGATCACGCCGCCGGGCGCCCACGGCGTCAGGGCCATGCCGAGCAGGGCGGCGGCACTGGTGAGGAACGAGCCGCCGATCACGTAGGTGAGGCGATCGAACCTGCCCGACCCGGCGGCCCGGCCGGCAGCGCGTGCGCCGAGCACGATCCCGAGGATGGTGCCGCTGCCGTAGGCGAACTGAACGACGCCCCGCTGGAACGGCCCGAAGCCGTGCACGTGCTCGAAGAACAGCGAGAGCAGCTGGGCGTTGGCGATGAAGGCCACGCCGAGGAAGAACCCGCCCATCCAGCACCGGCGCAGCGTCCGCACCGCGAACAGCGAGCGCTGCGCCTCGCGGAAGCTCAGCGGCGGCGCCTCGGGTTGGTCGTCGGCGAACAGGTCCAGGCTGCCGCCGCGCCGAGGCTCGTGGAGCTTGAGCAGGAACGACAGGAGGACGAACGTCGGCACGGCGGCGAGCACGAACGTGAGGCGCCAACCGACGAGGGCGCCCAGCCCGCCGATGAGGAGGCCGGACCCGGCGCCGAGCGGGGTGGCGAGGCGGTGGAGCTGGAAGACCTTGGGCTGGACGGTCGGTGCGTAGTAGTCGGCGAGCAGGCTCGGGTGCACCACCTCGTTCGACGTCCGGGCCGTCCCGCCGAACAGCTTGGCGACGAACAGGACCGGCACCGCCCACGCCAGCCCCAAGAGCACGGCCATCGAGCCCCACACGATCCCGGCCACACCGGCGATTCGGGTGCGGGGGTACCGGTCGCCCAGGTAGCCGAGGGGTAGGGCGCCCACGAGGATGAAGACGGCCGACAGGGCGCCCACGGCGACGATCTGGGCGTCGGCCAGCCCGAACGTCTCCCGGATCTCGGGCGTCAGGGTGGCGAAGGCCACACGGTCGAACTCGTCGACCAGGTTCAAGCCGAAGAGCACCAGCAACGGCGTGGCCGACGCTCCCCCGAGATCAGGAATCCAGCGACGGCGGTCCGACCTGTTGATGGTGGGGCCGGCGACCGTCGTGATCGCGGCGCCTTGGCCCGCTTCGGTCACGTGCGCTTCGACCGTGCAGGCGCTGGCTGGGGCATGGCGGCGATGAGCTCGGCCAGCTGGGCCCGGCTGCGCTCGTCGGACTGCTGGCGCATCCGCTGCAGGCCGGCCATCCAGACCGCCGTGGCCAGGAGCAGGCCCCCGAGCATGGCCAGCCCGAGGCCGATCAGCCCACCCGAGATGAGGTAGGGAATCTGTTCGATCTGTCGGTGGGTGTGCGCGGCACCCCACCACCCGAGCAGCATGAGGCCGAAGCCGACCACGACCAGGGTGCTGGCCGGAAGCACGAGCATGCGCAGCAGGTCGCCCGAGCGGGCGCGGGTCGACAGCGCGCTCACGGCCTCTCGGAAGCGGGCCCGGCGGGCGTCGACCCGCAGCTCGGTCGTGGTGTCGATGGGAACGGAGGTCATGGGGTCACTCCTCGATGGAGACGAGCCGGCGGACGTACCGGCTCAGCCACCGGGCGCCGAGGACGGTCACGAGCAGCAGGCCGAGCAGCAGGCCGGCCGAGACACCGCCGACCCCGTCGAGGACCCGGCGGGCCGGCTCGAAGGCGATCGGCGTCGCGGTGCCGGCCGGGGTACCGCCGCCGGCGAACGTGTCGGTCACGGTGCTGGCGACGGTGCTGAAGCCCCCGCCGGAGTCGACACCGGCGAGCGGGAGCTGGTCGACGAACTCGAAGTCGAACGGCGGGCTGGCCAGGGCACCCACCGCAGTGGGGCCGAGTAGGAGGACGAACTTGCTGCCCTCGAACTGCGGGTTGGCGGCGGCCGCCGGGTTCACGAGAGTGACGACCAGGCCCGACGAAACGCGATCGGCGCTGCCACCGTCGGCGCTGCCACCGGCCTCGGTGATCGACACCGTCAGGCCGGCGTCATCCAGCGCCTTCTCCAGGATCGCCACCGGCAGCCCGGCCGACGTCAGGCCCTTCTCCGAGAGCTCGGCGGCCCGGCCGGCGATCTCGAGCCCCGACAGGACAGTGGATCCGGTGGAGGTGCTGTGGTCACCGTCGCTCGTGGCCCGGGCCACGGTCTTGAGCGAGTCGATGGTGACGGCGCCGTCGCCGAGCACCACCCCGGTCAGGGTGACGGCGGCCTCCGAGATCAGCAGGCGGCCCTCCACCGCGGTCCGGCTGGTCGACGTCACCGCATCGGCGTGCACGATGCCGGGGACGTCGAGGCCACCGGCGCTGGATGTGGCGTCCGACGCGCCCGCCTCGCCCTTGGCCCGCAGGAGCGGCCCGGGCGGCGCGCCCTGCGACTGCTCGCCCTCGTCCTGGTTGGCGTCGACCGCCAGCGGATAGGGCGGGATCAGCTCGGTGAAGATGGGCTGGCCGGCTGCGGTGCCGAGGAGGGGCCCGAGGTTGGCGGCGGCGGAGCCCGGCCACAGCGCGGCTGCCTGCCCGTAGGCGTTGCCGCCGGACTTCACGTTGGCGGCGGTGAGGCCGCCGGTCACCTCGAACGGGGCGTCGCCCGTGGGCAGGAGCCCGGGGAAGATCGGTTGGAGCGAGAAGGCGGCGCCGGAGGCCATGCCGACGTAGCCGGCGAGCTCCTCCTCGGCGTCCTGGGCACCGGCCACCGGGGTCATCCCCAGCGCCACGGCGACCACCGCGAACGCCACCAGCATGCGCTTCAACCCTCACCTCCGAGGTACGCGGCTGACAGGGCGTCCCGCACGTCGTCGGGGCGACCCTCGAGGCGCACGGTCCCCTGGGCCATCACGACCACGTGGTCGGCGACGTCCAGCACGACGCTCGCGAACTGCTCGACGACGAGGATCGTCACGCCAGTCGTCGTCAGATCGTGGACGACGGCGAAGAGCTCCTCGACGATCAGCGGCGCCAAGCCCATCGACAGCTCGTCGAGGAGCAGGAGGGCGGGATCACTGGAGAGGGCCCGCGACAGGGCGAGCATCTGTTGCTCACCGCCCGACATCGTCCCGGCCACCTGGCCGCGCCGCTCCCCCAGCCGTGGGAACCGGGCGTAGGCGACCTCCTCGACCTGGCTCACGCTGCGCCCGGCGGCGTAGGTGTCCATCAGGAGGTTCTCCCGCACGGTGAGGTTCGGGAAGATGCCCCGCCCCTCGGGGATCAGGCACACACCGGCGCGGGCCAGGGCCACGGTCGACGCCCCGGCCACCTCGTTGCCTTCCAGCTGCACGCTGCCGGCGGTGGGCGTCACCAGCCCGCTGACCACTCGCAGCGTGGTGGTCTTGCCGGCACCGTTGGGCCCGAGCAGGGCCACCATCGAGCCGCCCGGCACGGTCAGGTCGATGCCGTGGAGGGCCTCGACGCCGCCGTAACCGGCCCGCACGCCTCGCAGCTCGAGCAGCGGCGTCTCGATCAGGGTCTCATCGAGCAGCGCCAACGGTCCCCACCTCCCGGATGTCGATCTCCGGCGTGGTCGACAGCTCGATGGGCAGCTCCGGCCGGCTGGCCACGGGCCGGAACCCGATGACCCGACGCAGGGCCGGGCGTAGGGCGGCCCGCAGCCGACCGGCCAGGCCTTCGGGGCGCCGGGCGGTGAGGATGGCCAGCAGGCCGATGATCAGCGGTTGCAGCGCCTGGCCGCCGGCCGAGTCGGCGTTGCGCGTCAGCTCCGGCAGCACCACGAAGAACGCCGCCCCGAGGAAGGCGCCCGACACGCTGGTGATGCCGAAGATGGTCGCCACCAGCAGCACGGTCAGCGATCGGAAGTAGAGGAAGTCGAGCTGGCCGACGCGGGACTGCAGGCCGCCGAAGAAGGCACCGGCGACCCCGGCCATGGTCGCCGACAGGAAGAACACCTTGAGCTTGGCCCTGGTCACGTCCATGCCCAGCGTCTGGCAGGCGTTCGGGGCGTCCCGGACCGCGGTGAGCAGCCGTCCGAAGCGACTGCGCCGCACGATGAGGAAGAGGTTGGCGAACACCACGGCCACCACCGCGAGCACGACGAACAGCGCCCGCTCACTCGAGAAGTCGAGGCCGAAGACGTTCGGGCGCTCGACGGCGAGGGTGGTGCCACCGCCCAGCACGTCGCGGTTCCCGAACACGATCTTGTCCATGAGGATGGCGAACGCCAAGGTCGACAGGGCGATGTAGATGCCTCGCAACCTGACGGCCGGGAGGGCCACGAGCACGCCGACCAGCCCGGTCACCAGGCCGGCGACCGCGAGCGCCACCGGATAGGGGAACGCTTCGGGCAGCTTGCCGACCAGCACGGCACCGATGCCGACGAACGACATCTGCATGAGCGACACCTGACCCGACAGGCCGGTGAGCAGCACCAGGCTGAGCACGATGCAGGCGAAGATCAGCCCCTTGGAGCCGATCAGCAGTTGGAACGGCGACAGGCCGCCGGACACGGTGAGGGCCACGCCCACGGCGAGGCCCCCGAGGACGATGCCGGTGCGAAGGGGCGGTGGCGCCGGCTCGGCGTGGGTCTTCAACTTCTCCGGCAGGCGCGTCTCGCTGCGCACCAAGAGGGCCACGAAAAGCAGGACGAACGGGAGGGCCGGACGGAGGTTGGCCAGCCACTCGTTGCCGGCGGGCACGTAGGCCCCGACCAGCTCGCCGCTCACACCGAGGATGAGCGCACCGACGAACGTGGCCGGCAGGCTCTGGAGCCGGCCGACCACCGCCGCCGCGTACGCCGATACGACGAGCAGGCTCAGCGTGTTGACCTCGAGGTTCAGGCCGGGGGCGATGAGGATGGCGGCCAGACCGGCCAGCGACGACCCCATGGCCCAGGACGCCGCCGTCACCACGTTCGGGCTCAGGCCCTTCACGGCGCACAGCTCGGGGTTGTCGACGACGGCCCGCATGGCCACGCCGAGTCGGGTGCGCTTGAAGAGGAATCGGAGGCCGAACGCCACGACGAGGGCGGCGAGCACCGTGATCGTCTGGTGGTACGTGATCTGGAGCCCGGCGAGGGAGTACTGCCGGCCCTCCAGGAACGCGGGCAGCGTCCGCAGCTCGACGCCCCAGATGCCGAGGACCGCCCCCTGGAACACGACCAGGAGGGCGAGCGTGACCACCAGCTTGGTTGCCAACGACGCTCCCTGGACCAGCCGGCGCATGACCAGGACGTCGAGGGCCACACCGATGGCCGGGGCGATCACCAGGAGGGTGACGGCCAGCGCCAAGGGGACCGGCCATCCCTGGTTGACGCTCAGCTCCCAGTAGACGAACGCCAGGAACATGCCGATGGCGCCGTGGGCGAAGTTGAACACGCCGGACGTGATGTAGGTGACGACCAGGCCTGTGGCCGACACCGCGTAGATCGCGCTGACGCTGACGCCGATGGTGAGGAAGACGAAGAGCTTCTCGACGTCCATCTACTTGAACTTCAACGTCTCACCGAGGCCGCACTCGTAGCCGTTGGCCGGGTGTTTCCGCTTCCAACTGCCGCCCTCGTGGCGGGCCATCACGAAGCACCGGTCGATGGCACCCGAAGGCTGGGCGATCTTCACGCCGATGCCGCCGTCGTCGTAGACCGGCACCTGCCCGAGGCTTTGGAGCAGCGAGGTCCGGTTCACCTCCCCGCCGGCCTTGCGCAGCGCCTCCACGAACATCGCCGCCCGGCCCCAGCCGGCGACGTTGAACAGGTCGAGCTGCGAGCCGGGGAACACCCGCTGGTTCCAGGCCAGGAAGTCGGCGACCGGCTTCGACCGCTTCGCCTCGCCGGGGTCGAGGAACGGCAGGTAGGCGAGGTTGTTCTCCCACCCGTCGCCATCCGTCTTCAACAGCTTCGAGAAGCGGTCGTTGAAGGCGACGTTCGAGCCCTTGATCTCGGGTTCGTAACGCTGTTGGCGCATGTTGCGGTTGAAGCGCACGTGCATGTTCACCTCGAAGGCGAACAGGTAGACGAACTCGACGCCCTTGTCCTGCAGGTTGCGGACCTGGCCGGTGTAATCGGGGTCGGCCACACCCACGGCGATCGGCGGCTCGACGAGCTGGAAGCCTGCCTTCTGCATGGCCTTGGCCGTGCCATCGATGTTGGCCGCCACGCCGCCGACATCGGCGAAGAGGATGGCGGCCTTGGTGACCTTCGGGTGCTGCTGCTTCCACCAGGCGAATGGGCCGGTGTTGATGATGTCCTCCCGGGTCTTCGGGAAGACGTTCGCCAGCCTGCGGCCCGACGGGTCGATGGGGAGCCCGACGTAGGGCACCTTCGACTTCTCGATCAGGTCGACGTAGCCGGAGTCGGCCACCGAGTAGGAGCCCACGAAGCCGAGCACCTTGGGTTCGAGGCGGAGGAACTCGCCGCGGGCACGGGCCGGGTCGAGGCCGTCGTCGCCCTTGACCAGCGTGAGCTTGCGACCGCACACGCCGCCCTGCGAGTTGACCATGGCGAAGTAGGCGGCGGCCCCTCGGTAGGAACCCTCGGTCGCACCGGGCAGCGGACCAGAGTCGGTGACGATCGACGCGACCTTGATCTCACCCGGCGTGACACCCGGGCTGGTGGCGGCTCCCGGGCGACAGTTGGTGGCGACGGCGCCAGCGGGGGCGGAGGCGGCGCCGGTGGCAGCGGTCGTCGTGGAAGTTGTGGTCAGCTCGGCGGGAGCCTCACCGGGCGCGACCTCGGTGGTCTCGCCCGAGCGGGGGGCGAAGGCCTGGTCGGAGCCAGCCTGCCGGGTGCCAGCGCCAGTCAGCTCGGCGTCGATCGTCTCGAGCGTCTTGTCCGGCAGGCGCGACCCGCAGGCGGCGCCGACCAGCACGGGCAGCACCAGAATGGCGAGGAGGCGAAGGTACCGGCGCATCACACCGCGGCCGTGGTGCCCAGGGAGGCCTGTTGCACCGCTTCGCTGCGTCGGACCTCGCCCGGCGTGCCCACGGCGAGGATGTGGCCGAAGTCGAGCACGTGGATGCGATCGCACACGCCCATCACCAGGTCGACGTCGTGCTCGACGAGCAGGATGGCCAACCCGTCGCCGGCCAGGTCGCGGAGCAGCAGGCCGAGCTGGTCGCTCTCGTCCTCACTCAGACCCGACGACGGCTCGTCGAGGAGCAGCACCCGTGGCCCGGCCGCCAACGCCCGACCCAGCTCGACCAGCCGGGCATGCCCGGTGGGCAACGCGTCGGCCCGCTCGTCGGCGACATGCCAGAGACCGACGCGCGCCATCACTTCGGCGGCCTTCTCGTCGGGATCCGGCCACGACCGGTCCCACTGCTGACGGATCTCGGCGCCGAGCCGCACGTTCTCGTACGCCGTCATGGAGCCGAAGATCTCCAGCCGCTGGAACGTGCGGCCGACGCCACGCCGGGCCCGGTCGAAGGGGCGCAGGGCGGTGATGTCGTCACCGTCGAGCGCCACCTGGCCGCGGGTCGGAGGCTGGAGGCCGCAGACGACGTTGAACAAGGTGGTCTTGCCGGCGCCGTTGGGACCGATCAGGCCAGTGACCTGACCGGCGTCCACGGCCAGCTCGACGTCGTCGAGCGCCAGCACGCCCCCGAACAACACGGAGACATCCGCTACGTGCAACACCGACACGATCCCACCCCCCGACGAGAACCGGTTCTCGATGGACTTCGTCGGCGGGCCAACCCGCTCCTGCGACAGGCGTCACATTTCCTTCCTGCGCGAGCGCGCATGGCGGTGGCGCGCTAACAAGGGTCATGCACAGGGGGAGCACGCCGTGAAGTTCGGGATCTTCTTCGAGATGAGCACGCCCCGGCCGTTCACCGGCGGGATCGAGCGCCAGGTGTACGACAACGCCCTCGAGCAGGCCCGCCTGGCCGACGAGCTGGGCTTCGACACGGTGTGGGCGGTCGAGCACCACTTCCTCGAGGAGTACTCCCACTGCTCGGCGCCCGAGGTGGTGCTGGCCGCCATCGCCGGGCAGACCAGCCGCATCCGGGTGGGCCACGGCGCCGTGGTCTGCGTGCCGGAGATGAACCACCCCATCCGGGTCGCCGAGCGGGCTGCCGTGCTCGACATCATCTCGGGCGGCCGGCTCGAGCTCGGCACCGCCCGCTCCTCGACGTGGACCGAGCTCGGCGGCTTCGAGGCCGACCCCGACGAGACCAAGAAGACGTGGGACGAGTACGTCCGGGTTCTGCCCAAGCTGTGGGGGCCGGGCCCGGTGTCTCACCAGGGCCACGCCTTCTCCATGCCCGAACGCAACGTCCTGCCCAAGCCGCTGCAGGACCCCCACCCTCCCCTGTGGGTCACCGTCACCAGCCCAGGGACCGAGCTCGACGCCGCCGACCGGGGCCTCGGCTGCCTCGGCGTGGCCGCCGCCGGCTACGACGAGCAGGAGCGTCGGACCAAGGAGTACCACCGCCGCATCCAGCAGTGTGACCCGGTCAGCTCGGTGGTCAACGACCAGGTGACGACGTTGAACTTCCTCTACTGCCACGAGGATCCGGCCGTCGCCGCCAAGCGGGGCATGGGCATGGTCGGCTTGTTCGGCCTGGCCAACTCGCACCTGCTGTGGACCCGCGAGGCGTACCCGACCCGGGCGTACCAGTCGCTCGGCAACCTCTCCCCCGGCGCTCGGTCCGGGTCCGGGAGCCCGGGCGAGAAGTACGGCATCCCGGAGGGGATCGTGGTCGGTGATCCCGACCTCGTCTACAAGGCCATCGAGCGCTGGGAGTCGGTGGGGGTCGACGGTGTGAACTTCCTCGTCAACGCCTTGGAGGTCCTGCCCCAGGACCAGGTCCTGGACAGCATGCGCCTGTTCGCCGCCGAGGTCATGCCTCGCTTCCAGAAGGGCGCCTGATGCTCACCGGCACCGCCACCATCGACGACCTGCCCGCCGGCACCGTGCCGACGTGGGACATCGAGCCGGTGACCCTCGACGGCTTCGAGATCGTCCAGGCCCTGTTCGAGCTGCGCACGGCCGGGCGACAGTCGGTGCTGCCGCCCGCACTGCACCCCACCAACCCGCCGACCCTTGTGGTCCAGGTGTGGCGGTGCGCCGGATCGCCGTGGGGACCGTTCGAGCTGGCCCAGGTGCGGGTCCAGTGCCGCAGCGGGTTGCGGCCGCGAGGCTTCGTCATCGGCGCCGTCGTCGACAACGAGGCGGCCGGTTCCGGACTGGCCGCCGGATGGGGCTTCGCGCCGACCCTGGGCGAGGTCCGGCTGCGGCGCTACTACGACGAGACGACAGCCGAGGTCGACCTCGACGGCCACCCTGTCCTGCGCCTGGCCGGCGCCGATCCCGACCCGCTCGGCCCGCACGACGTCGGGTACTCGTCGACCCTCAACCTGGCCCACACCCCCAACGGGCTGCGACTGGTGCAGCTCGACCTCGAGGTCGACGCCGACCGCGTCGAGCGGCTGCGACCCGCGATCGGCGCGTTCGACGCCGCCGGCTGGGGCAACGACCTGCTCGACCCCTGGTACCCGGTGTCGGCCTCGATCGCCGTGGGCCGGGCCACCTTGCCGCCCGTGCGGTACTGCTGCCGTCCCGACGTGCTCGCCTTCGAGGGCACCGAGACCGTGGTCGTGTGAAGCTGCCGGCCATGGACCTCACCGCCTATCAGCACACCGATCGCATCACCGTGGCCCGCCCGCCCGAGGCCGTGTACGCCGTGGTGGCCGACGTCAGTCGCATCGGCGAGCTCAGCCCGGTCTGCGCCTCGGGCGTGTGGGACGACGCTGTTGCCGGCGCCACGCCCGGTGCCTGGTTCACGGGCCACAACGCCATCGGCGAGTTCACCTGGGACACCCGGTGTCGCGTCGAGGTCGCCGAGCCAGGCGTCGAGTTCGTGTTCGTCAACTGCGGCGCCGCCGGTGACGTCGAGCTCGTGCGCTGGGGCTATTCGTTCGTGCCGACCGCTGACGGCACCGAGGTCGTCGAGTCCTGGCAGGTCCTGCCCGACTACGTCGACTTCGTGCGGGGCGACGACCCCGACATGGATGTGACCGCCAACATCGACGGCATGGCCGCCATGGCCCGTGACGGCATGGCCGCCACCCTGGCCAAGCTCAAGCAGGCGGCCGAGGCGTAGGCCGTCCGGCGAACCGGAGCTCGCTAGGGCAGGCCGACCAGGGCCGCAGAGCGGTCCCACAACTCCTTGGCGAGGGCGTCGTCGCGGGCTTGGGCGTTGAGCTTGTCGTCGGCCCGCTTGCCGTTGATGAAGTAGCTGCCGCTGACCCCGTCGAGCGCGGGGTCGGTGGCCACCACCAGGGACGTGAACGCGCCCTGCTCGGGCGTCTTCATGAACCGGCCGATCAGGCCGGCCAGGATGGCGGGCGGTGAGCCGAGGTTGGTGCTCACCGTGCCCGGGTGGACCGCGTTCACGGTCACCCCGGTGCCCTCGATGCGACGGGCCAGCTCCCGGGTGAAGAGGATGTTCATGAGCTTGGTCTCGCCGTAGCGGGGCAGGCCGCCGATGCCGTAGCCCCGGGTGTCGCCCTCGAGGTCGTCGATGTTGAGCTTCCGGAACTTGTGGGCCTCGGAGGCCACCACCACGATGCGGCTGGGTGCCGAGGCCTGCAGCAGGGGCAGCAGCAGGTTGGTGAGCAGGAACGGGCCCAGGTGGTTGACGGCCAGCATCTGGTCGTGGCCCTCGGCCGTGCGCTCCCGCCTGCGGACGCTCAGCCCGGCGTTGTCGACCAGCACGTCGAGGCCGTCGAGCCGGTCGGCGAGCTCGGCCGCCGCCCGGCGCACGTCGGCCTGGAGCCCGAGGTCGGCCAGCACGATCTCGGTCGACGCACCCTCGACCGAGCCGTCGATGTCGGCCTTGGCCGCTTCCGCCCGCTCACGGTTGCGGCACAGGAGGACGACGTGGTGCCCGCTTCGGGCCAGCTCCCTCGCCGTCTCCAGGCCGATCCCTGAGTTCGCTCCGGTGACGATGGCGTTGGGCACGGCCCGATCCTGTCACGGGCGCGGGAGCTGCGTCCGAGCCGTGGCCAACCACGGTCCGAGCACCTCCTCGTTCGACCAGTCCGAGTCCAGCAGGTACAGCGCCCGGGTCGGGCAGGTGGCCCCGAGCTCGACCAGCACCGGCTTGAGCAGCAGCTCCGGAGCCAGGGCATGCCCGGGACCGGCACCAAGCATGAGCGGCACTGCCCCCACCCCCGCCAGCCCGTCGGTCGGCACCTGGTCGAGGAAGAGCTTGAGCAGGCCGGTGTAGGTGGCCTTGTACGTCGGGCTGGCCACCACCACGAGCGACGCGGCGCACACCGACGCCACGGCCTCGGCCACAGCCGGGTCGCCCCAGCCCAGCAGCCCCGGCCCGAGGTCGACCACGTCGACCACCACGTCGGGGGGCCGATCGGCCAGGCGTTCGGCCACCAGCATGGCCGCCTCGAACGTGCGTGACTTCGGCTTGGGGTTGCCGACGACCACGGCGACGGTGCCCATTCAGAACTCGAGGAGGTTGTCGCGGAAGTGCTCGTGCGTGTACGACGTGCGGGCCAAACCACGCCGCTGCAGGGCCGGCACCAGGCCGTCGGTGATCTCGGCGATGTAGCGCCGGTCCAGCGAGACGGCGTTGGAGGTCAGGAGGAAGCCGTCACCACCCACCTCCTCCATGATCTCGCCCATCTGGTCGGCCACGTCGTCGGGTGTCCCGACCAAGTGGACGGAGTTGGCCGTGCCCTCCTTGGCCAGTTGCCGGAGCGTCTTGCCGCTCCCGACCTGCATGAACTTCTCCAGCGAGGCCCGCTCGCCGTTGGTCGTGAGCGGCGGCAGGACCTCGTCGAGGTCGAACTGGGAAAAGTCGATGTCCGTGATCGACGACATGAGCAGGAGGGTCTGCTCGGCGTAGCGGTCGCTGGTCTGGAGTCGCTCCTTCTTGGCGTGGGCCTCTGCCGTGGTCTCGGCCAGCACCGGCGACACCAGGAACAGCACCTTGATGTCGTCGGGCTTGCGGCCCATGGCCTCGGCCCGGGCCCGCACGTCGTCGCGGTACGCCTTCATGCCCTCGACGCCGTTGGCGATGGCCACGATGGAGTCGGCCCACTTGGCGGCGAACTGCCGACCCTTGGGCGAGCCACCCGCCTGCACGAACACCGGCCGGTCGGCGGGCGGACGGACCGTGTTGAGCGGGCCCCGAGACTTGAACCAGCGACCTTGGAAGTCGATGGTCCGCACCTTGTCGCCCTGGGCCCACACGCCGGTCTCGCGGTCCATGACCACGGCATCCGCGTCCCACGAGTCCCACAGCTGGCAGACCAGGTCGAGGTACTCCTCGGCGATGTCGTAGCGGAGGTCGTGCTCGGTGAGCTTGTCCATCCCGAAGTTCTGCGCCGCCGAGTCCTCGCCCGACGTGACGATGTTCCAGCCGAACCGACCGCTCGAGATGTGATCGACGGTGGAGGCCAGCCGGGCCAGCATGAACGGCGGGTAGAAGCTCGTCGACATCGTCGCCACCAGCCCCAGCCGCGAGGTGGCGCCCGCCATGAGCGTGGCCAGGGGCACCGGGTCGTGCTTGGGGGTCATCATGGCGTGCTTCAGGTAGGCGTCGAACGACTCGCCATAGGCGTCCGGCACCATCAACGTGTCCTCGATGAGCATGTAGTCGAAGCAGGCTCGTTCCAGCGCCTGCGCCATCTCGACGTAGAACTGGCCGGTCCACGGGTTCTCGGTGCTGCCGAACTGGTCGTTCCACTGCAGGGCCGTGAAGTTCATGAACCACCCGAGGTGGAACGGCGACGTCGTCATCCGGAGATGATGGGTTGGACCGTGTTTCAAGTCAGAGGACGCCGCGCTGCTCGTCCGTGAAAAGAAGCTGACAGTTTGTCAACCTAGGGCGTCGACCATGGCCGCCCGCCAGGCCCGCAGCGGACCGTTGCGGGTGGCCGGCGTGCGCCCCAACCGCACCACGACGGCGTCGAGGTCTGGCGCCACCGTGATCGACTGCCCTTCATACCCTCGGGCCTCGAACACGCCCTGGTCGCCGGGCGGCAACCACCAGTGGGCGCCGTAGCCGTGGCCGCTCTCCTCGTCGATCGAGCGCACGCGGATGCCGTGCTCGACCCAGCCGTCGGGCAGCAGGTCCCGGCCGCCGTGCAGGTAGAGGGCGCCGAACCTGGCGAAGTCCCGGGCGGTGGCGTTCACGTACGTCGACGCCACCCACGTGCCGGCAGCATCGAAGCCGGGCCGGGCCGACGTCATGCCCAGCGGCCGGAACAGCCGCTCGTGCAGGAACCGCTGATAGGCCTCCCCCGGACCGACCACGCCGGCGACGAGGGACGACAGGATGTTCGACGTCCCGCTCGAGTAGTTGAACCGCAGGCCCGGTGCGGCCACCGCCGGCCGGCTGGTGGCATAGGCGGCCACGTCGTCGCCGCCCGAGCCGAACAGCATCTCGATGACGTCCGACGCCCGCTCGTCGAGGTAGTCCTCGGTGAAGTCGAGGCCGTCGCGCATGGCCAGGAGGTCGTCGATCGTGATGGCCGCCCGGTGGTCGCCCTGCCATGCCGGCACCGGCGCCGGGTCCTCCACCCGCAGACGGTCGTCGCCGACCAGCAGCCCGACGGCCGAGTGCAGCATCGACTTGGCGATCGACCACGACCGCAGCGGCGTGTCGGCGTCGACCGGCTGCCCATTGGGCAGGGTGCCGTATCGCTCCAGCACCACCTCGCCACCCTGGACCACCAGCAGGGCGTAGGTGGGAGCCAGCGGCCCCGCCTCGTCGAAGGCCTGGTCAGCCAGCGCGTCGAGCACGCCCGCAGCGTCGCAGGTCCGGGTTGACCCGCGCCGGGATCGGGCGTTGGATGAGCACGAGGACTCATGGGCATGAGACGGGTGCTCGTCGTCGCCAACCGAACGCTCTGCGACTCGGCGCTACTCCAGGTGCTGCGAGCGCGCTCCCGGGACGGGCCGGTGCAGCTCCATCTGGTCGTGCCGGCGTCGCACCCGTCGGGGTTCTGGACCGACGCCCAGGCGGAGCGCGAGGCCCAGGAGCGGTTGACGGCGATCATCGGCGCCCTGGGCGAGGAGGGGATTCCGGCCGCAGGCGAGATCGGCGACCCGAGCCCGGTCACGGCCGTCGCCGACGTCCTGCGGCGCCAGGCCTTCGACGAGATCGTGGTGTCGACGCTGCCGAAAGGGCTCAGCCGATGGCTGAGCCACAACGTGGTCCGCCGGCTCGGGGCGTTCGGGCTTCCGGTCACCCACGTCGTCGCCCAGGACGTGCACACCCCCGCCTGACGCGGCCGAGTCGGGTTGGGCACTACGAGACCACGCAGTTTGGAGCCGCGCCGATCGGGATAGCGGCCCGGTGATCGGGTGATCTGGGGAGGCGCGCATGCACGGCAAGACAGCGGTCACGGTCAACCGGCCACCGGCCGAGGTGTACCAGTACTGGCACGACTTCGCCCACCTCGCCGACTTCATGACCAACGTGGGGTCGGTGGAAGACCGCGGCGGCGGTCGATGGCACTGGCGGTCGAAGGCCCGGGACGAAGAGGTCGCCGAGTGGGACATCGAGATCGTCACGGACGAGGCGGCCGTGATCGCCTGGCGGTCGGTCGCTGGTTCCGACGTCGCCAGCGAAGGCACCGTCCGGTTCGCCCCGGCTCCCGGTGACCGCGGCACCGAGGTCGTGGTCGAGGTCGATTACCAGTCCAGCGAGCCCAAGGTCGCCTCGCTGGTGAAGAAGCTCCGCGGTGACGAACCGGGGATGCAGCTGAAGGAGGACCTGCGCCGGTTCAAGCAGGTGCTCGAGGCCGGCGAGGTGCTCCGCTCCGACGGGAGCCCCGAGGGTCCGGACAGCTGGCGGCTTCTCCATCAGCGCCCGGCCCGGCCCCTGTCCGACGCCGAACTGGACGAGTTGGGAGCGCTGCGATGAGGGCGAACTGCTGGATGGGCGTCAACGAGGTCGAGGTCCAAGAGGTGCCCGACCCCAAGATCCTCAACCGCCGTGACGCCATCATCCGCATCACCTCCTCGGCCATCTGCGGCTCCGACCTCCACCTCTACGACGGCTACGTCCCCACCATGAAGGAGGGCGACGTGCTCGGGCACGAGTTCATGGGCGAGGTCGTCGAGGTCGGCTCGGGCGTCGACAACCTCCAAATCGGCGACCGGGTCGTCGTGCCCTTCCCCATCGCCTGCGGCCACTGCCTGGCGTGCGAGCGCGAGGAGTACTCGCTCTGCGAGAACTCGAACCCGAACGCCGAGCTGGCCGAGCGGATGTGGGGCAACTCGCCCTGCGGGATCTTCGGCTACTCCCACATGCTGGGCGGGTTCGCCGGTGGCCAGGCGGAGTACGTCCGGGTGCCGTTCGCCGACATCGGACCGCTCAAGATCGAGAACGACCTGCCCGACGAGCAGGTGCTGTTCTTGTCGGACATCCTGCCCACCGGCTACATGGGGGCCGAGATGTGCGACATCCAGCCCGGCGATGTCGTGGCGGTGTGGGGCGCCGGTCCGGTCGGCCAGTTGGCCATGGCCAGCGCCCGCCTGCTCGGGGCGGAGGAGGTGATCGCCATCGACCACGTGGACTTCCGGCTGGCCATGGCGGAACGGCAGGTGGGCGCAACCCCCATCAACCTCGACCAGACGGACGTGCGAGAGGAGCTCCTCGAGCTGACCGGCGGACGCGGGCCGGACGCGTGCATCGACGCTGTGGGCATGGAGGCCGACCACGGGACCGGACCCATCGCCGCCTACGACCGCGTCAAGCAGGCGCTCCGCGCCGAGACCGATCGGCCCCACGCCCTGCGCCAGGCCATCACCAGCTGCCGCAACGGCGGCACCGTGTCGGTGATAGGTGTCTACGGCGGGTTCCTCGACAAGTTTCCGATGGGCGCCGTGGTCAACCGGTCGCTCACCATCAAGTCGGGCCAGTGCCACGTGCACCGGTACATGCGTCCGCTGCTCGACCACATCGAGCAGGGCCGCATCGACCCGAGCTTCATCGTCACCCACCGCCTGCCGTTGGAAGAGACGCCGGCGGGCTACGACACCTTCAAGCACAAGGAGAACGAGTGCGTGAAGGTGGTGCTGCAACCCTGACCGACCACCGCTCTCGAGGCGTCAGCCCACCTGCGATCCCGCGCACGAGCCGGAGGTGCACCGGCGCTGGGGCCAGCCGCTCGGGCTGACGCCGATGAGCGGGTGGCCGCTGGCCAACGGCACCAGGTGCAGCCCGCGAGCGTCGATGGGCTGGGGCACGCGGGGCCCGGCTGTGGTCGAGGTGGTGGACGACGCGGTGGGTGCCTCGGTCGTAGGGGTGGTCGACGGCGACGGAACCTCGGTCGTGGTTGTCGTCGTGGGTCCTGCCGCCAACGTCGTGGTGGTCGTGCTGGGCGACGGTGTCGGCGACCCGGCCGGCGGCTGGCTCGGGGCAGGCGCGTCGCTCAGGTAGGTGTAGGCCCCGGTGGACACCACCGTGGTGGTCCCGTCGGAGACCGACACGTCGACCACACCCGGGGTGTGGGCCGGCGTGTGCACCAGGAGCATGGTCGGCCATGCCACCGACACCTGGGCCACGGCTCCGCCGAGGCGGACCACCGGACGCTCGGGGAAGCCTTCGCCACCGATCACGATCGTGCTGCCGCCCGAGCGGGAACCGTTGTCCGGGGACACCGACACGATCCGCAGGGGGCGCGTCGGAGCAGGGGCCGCCGGGGAGGGGACCACGGTCGTGGTGGTGGTGCTGCTCGGTGATGGCGCGGTGGTCGGCGCCGACGCCGCCGTGGTCGGCGTCGATGGCGCGGTGGTCGGCGTGCTCGGCGGGCCGGCCGCGGTCGTCGGCGTGCTCGGTGCCGACGCAGCCGTCGTGGGCGTCGAGGGCGTCGAGGGCGAAGTTGTCGACGGCGTCGATGTGGACGGCGGCGGCGTAGGTGGCGCGGGGGTGGACGGCGTGCTCGGGGCGGGCGGCGGCGGCACGAACACCGGCACCTGGGGCCCCGGCTGGCCGCAGCTCGAGCACGGAGGCGGCGTGGTGGGGGCGGGCGGGACGGGTTGGCCCTCGTTCGGCAGCGGGGCCGGCTGGTAGCCACCCCCCGGGGTCTGCGGGGCCGGCGCCGGCTCCGAGACCGGTGGGGTCGGGGGAACCGGCGGCACCTCGGCGGCCGGACCGGCCACGGAGAACCACAGCGCCTGGGCCGGCGCCACGGGCGCCCCCTGGGCGTCGACCAGCCGGGCGGCGAGCACGTACTGCCCGGCCGGCAGCGTGGTCCCCACCGTCAGCGTCTCGCCCCCGCTCGTGAGCGCGGACGACGTCGGCACCCGGACCCAGCCACCGTCATCGGTGCGCAGCGATGTCCCGCCCACGGTGACGGCGTGGCCGCTCACGGCGTAGACGTCTCCCGCCTCCTCGGTCACCAGGCTGAGCTCGTAACCGGAGGCGCCCAGCGCGGCGTCGGCCTGGGCCCGCACCTGCCACTGGCCGGCCCGGCCCGCCTCGAGCCCGGCGAAGCCGGAGAAGTTGAGGGTCACCGGCTGGTCGGACTCGCCCACGGCGGCCGCCGCGTTCACCCGCCCGCCGCTCACCGAGCGGCCGGCGAAGGCGTCGGACCGGTCGACGGTCGCGAGCAGGTTGCCCTTGATCGTCGTGTACGGCGCCGACGGGTCGGCGGCGATGGCCAGGGCGGCCACCCCGACCACATGGGGGGCCGCCATCGACGTGCCGCTCATGGTGCCGTAGCGGCCTCCGGGCAGCGTGGCGTAGACGAACCAGCCGGGGGCGTACACGTCGACCGACGTGGCCCCGTAGTTGGAGAAGTAGGCGGCCGCATCGGCGTTGGTGGACGCCCCGACGGTGATGACGTTGTCCTCGGGAAACGACGCCGGGAACGACGGCGAGGCATCGATGTTGCGGGCGTCGTTGCCGGCGGCGGCCACGATCAGCACACCGGCCTGGCGGGCCCGCTCGACGGCCGCCTCGAGCCACGGGACCTGAGCCCGGGTGACGCCGGTGGTCCCCCACGAGGCGTTGATGACCTTGGCACCGTTGTCGACGGCGTAGTTGATGGCGGCGGCCGCCGCCGACAGCGAGAACGAGCCGGTGTCGCCCACCTTGAGCGGCATGATCGTGGCCCGGGGCGCCACCCCCGAGATGCCAAGGCCGTTGTCGGATTCGGCGGCGATGGTGCCGGCGATGTGGGTCCCATGGTCGGCTTCGACGCCGAGGTCGTAGGGCGTGTTGTCGTTCCGGGCGAAGTCCCAGCCGTCACAGTCGTCGACGTAGCCGTTGCCGTCGTCGTCGACGCTGTTGCCGCAGACCTCGTCTGCGTTCCGCCACATGCGCCCAGCGAGCTCAGGGTGGGTCCGATCGACGGCGGTGTCGATCACGGCCACGACCACGCCCTCGCCGCGCGTGCGGTCCCACGCCGAGGACGCGTCGATGTCGGCGTCGACCCGGCCCGCCCAACCACCGGCCGAGCGGCCGTCGTTCTCCAGGCCCCACGCCGCGCCCAGGTCGGGATCGGCGGCATACGGGTCGGCCCACACGTCGTGGGACACGGCGGCCACGCCTGGCAGGGCCCGGACGGCCTCGTCACTCAGCTTGGTCCGCACCGACCAGTCGCCACCACCCATGGGACGGGCGTCGACGCCGGCGGGCGGGCCGGCCTCGGCGTGCACGACCAGGTGGCGGAACCCATCGTCGAGCACCACGTCGGCGGGACGGGACCGCAGCTCGGGCACGGTGGCGGCGGCGGCAACCTTTTCGGGGGCCAGCGCCCGGACGGCAACCAACAGCGTGGCCACCACGGCCACTGCGACTGCGATCCGCCTCATGCCACTCCTGTGCTCCACCGAGCCGGTCCGTGGCTCGTGACGGATCCTGGTCGGCCTCGTACAGGCCGACCTGAGGAGTCAGCGCCGGGCCAGGCGCTCGTTGATCTCGGCGCACGTGGACAGCAGCGCCGGCAGGAACTCCCGCCGCACCGTCTCGAGGCTGACCCGACCAGCGTGGCTCGAGATGTTCACCGCCGCGATCGCCCTCCCGTTCCGGTCGCGGAGCGGCGCCGCAATGGAACGGAGGCCGTCCTCGAGCTCCTGGTCGACCAGGGCCCAGCCCTGGCGCCGCACCCGAGCCAGTTCCTCGTGGAGGTCATCGGGCTTGATGACCGTCCGGGAGGTCCGGGCCTCGTAGGGACCCGGGCCGAGCACACGGTCGACCTCGTCATCGTCGAGCTCGGCCAGCAGCACCCGACCCATGGAGGTGAGGTAGGCCGGCAGGCGCGATCCCAGCCCGAGGGCGATCGTCATGATCCGCTTGGTCGGCACCCGGGCCACGTACACGATCTCGGCGCCGTCCAGCACCGCCGCCGAGCACGACTCGTGCGTCTGTTCGACCAGCGCCTCCATGGACGGTTCGGCCAGACGTTCGACATCGAGCGACGACAGGTAGGCGTAGCCGATGTCGAGGACCTTGGGCGCCAGCTCGAAGGACTTCCCGTTGGTCCGGGCATAGCCCAATGCCACCAGGGTGTGGAGCAACCTCCGGGCGGTGGCCCGGGTCAGACCGGTGCGACGGGCGACGTCGGCCAGCGTCTGCTGGGGGTGCTCAGCCGAGAACGCCTGGATCACGGCCAGGCCCCGTTCCAGCGACTGGACGAACTCGCCGTCGCGCTCCTCGTTCGGCACTCGTCCCTCCCACCCACCCTTGACACGGATGTCGCGCTTCTCTACTTTTGTTCGTGTAGCGCACATTAGTTCGCATAGCGAACACTGGCAACGATGTCGCAGGGGTTCGCTCCGGTCTCGGGAGGTCCCGTGACGACGTACGCGACCCGCTTCGGCAGCCTGGTCGACTACGAGAAGGGCGGCGTCGAGATCATCGACGACGACCCGCGCCACTACACGTTCTCCAACATGTTCGAGGTGGCCTCGGGCGCCGTCGCCTGGGAGAAGATCGCCGTCGCCAAGAACCAGGAGTACGTGCTCGAGGTCATCCGGGCCGAGGGCGTCTCCGGGTGGCGCTCGGCTGCCCACGACGAGTTCGCCCTGGTGATGGACGGCACGGTCGTGGTCGAGCTGCGGTCCCTGACCGAACCGGTCGTCCCGGCGGGTACCCGGGGGTCCATCGCCTTGGCCGAGCAACCCGACGGCCGGCCGATGGGCCGCGTCGTGGCCCGCCGGGGCCACATGGCGCTCCTCCCCGCCAACGCCGCCCACCGGTTCCGCGCCGACGAGCCATCCGTGATCCTGCTCCAGACGATCGCCGGCGCCGACACCGTCTACCGCTGGTCCGAGATCTGCCAGACCGACTGAGGGAAGAGGAGCTCCGATGACCGACACCGCACCCGCCGTCGTCGGTGACCGCAACGAGCATGGCTACCGCTCGTTCCGGCTCGGCGAGTTCACCTTCGACCGGGACGAGTACTTCGCTCATGTGGCCTGGCCTTCGGGCAAGGACGTGTTGTCGATCGACGCCTTCCTCCGCGCCCTTCAGCGCGACGTGGCGTGGGGGTTCTTCTATGGCGTGGTCAACTTCGATGCCGTCATCGGCACCGTGAACCACTACGGCGAAGTCGACCTCTTCGCCGGCTCCTTCAACGAGTCGTACCGCGGGGCCGGCCTCGACTACGTCGAGCGCTTCCCCCACGAGGACATCCACGCCGCGTTCCAGGCCATTCTCGACGACTGGACGATCGAGGGGTTCGACCCCTTCGCCGCGCCCGAGGAGACGGGTTCGCCGTGGGGTGACAAGCAGGGCTCCAACACCAAGGCCGTGACCCGCCGACGGGTGACGGCCAAGCGCATGGTGGGCGTCCCCGGCGACGAGGTGCCCCGCAGCGACGCCACCGGCCACCCGGTGAACCGGATGTTCGCGGACGTGCCCCAGGACGAGCCCGACGTCGAGCCCGAGCCCGGCTTCGAGGAGGAGGTCTGCGGCTTCAACCTCTTTGCCTACCTCTCGCGCTCGGACGTGACCTGGAACCCATCGGTCGTGTCGGTCTGCGAGGACAGCCTCTACTGCCCGACGACCGAGGAGTTCATCCTCCCCATCATCCACGGCAACGACCGGGTCGAGTGGTTCGTCCAGCTCTCCGACCAGATCGAGTGGGTCGTCGCCGACAAGGAGACCAATGCCCTCCGGGCAAGGGTGACGATGAAGGCGGGAGACGTGGCGGCCATGCCCGCCGACATCCGCCACCAGGGCTTCTCCCCCAAGCGCTCGATGTTGCTCGTCTGGGAGAACGGCTCGGCCGCCCTCCCCCGCATGATCGCCGAAGGCCGGGCACCGACGTACCCGGTCGACTTCTGACTGCCCCCCCCCACGCACACCCAGACAGCGAACCGGAGGCGTCCAGCCATCCAACGAGGGAGGCGCAGCATGCGGATCACCCGGCACCACGACGAAATGAGACGCGACAACCACGAGGAGATCTTCGAGTGGCGGGAAACCGTCTCGACGCATCGACTCGGCACCGCGGTCCTGGCCGGGATCGTGGCCACGCACATCGCGACCATCACCGGCTTCTGGTTCCACGGCATCGGTCTGCCCGACGTCGACTGGCCCCGGTTCAACGGCTACCTGCTCATGCGCACGGTGCTGGGACCGAACCCGACAGACATCCTCGCCGTCTCCGACACCACCCGGCTGGTGCTCGGCTGGGTGGCTCACGCCTTCACCGGCGTGGTGTTGACCGTGGTCTTCATGATCGCCGTCCACCCGCTGCTGCCGTGGCGCAACACGGTGCTAGGCAACCTGGCCAAGGCCATGGTGTGGGGGCTCTTCCTCGGCACCCTCAGCTGCCTGTGGGTGACGCCCGAGCTGGTGCCCGAGTTCCACAACGGGTTCTTCAGCAACAACCTGGGCTGGAAGTACATCGCCGCCGTCTACCTGTGGCACGCCATCTACGGCCTGCACGTCGGCCTCATCTACAACCCGCTCTCCGAAGAGGAGCGGACGTTCGCCGAGTTGCACCGCCCGGCGACCGTGCACGAGCCCCCGGCGCCCGCCACTCCGACCCCGACCGCCCCGACAGCCCCGACCGTCCCGGCGTGACCGGGACCGGCGGGGCGGTGGCGACGAAGCTCTCCATCGGCGGGGACTTCGTCGACGCCCTCGCCGGCGGCACCATCGAGGTGCTCGACCCCCACGACTGCTCGGTCCTCGCCGAGGTGGCCGAGGCGAGGGCCGAGGACGTCGACCGGGCCGTGGCCGCCGCCCACGCCGCGTTCCCGGCGTGGGCGGCCATGCCCGCCGCCGAGCGAGGTCGGCTCCTCCTGCGCCTCGCCGACGCCGTGGAGGCCCATGCCGACGAGCTGGCCCACCTCGAGACCCGCGATACCGGCCACCCCTTGCGGGACACCGCCGCCCTCGATGTCCCGAGGACCGCCGCCACGTTCCGGTACTTCGGCGGCATGGCCGACAAGGTGGAGGGCGCCGTCATCCCCGTGGAGCGCGGGTTCCTCAACTACGTCGAGCGCGAGCCCCTCGGCGTGGTCGGAGCCATCGTGCCGTGGAACTTTCCTCTCATGTTCTGCAGCTGGAAGCTGGGGCCGGCGTTGGCCACCGGCAACACCACCGTGCTCAAGCCGGCCGAGCTGACCCCGCTGTCGTCGCTGCGGCTGGCCGAGCTGATCGCCGAGGTCGGCTTCCCACCCGGAGTCGTCAACGTGGTGCCCGGCTACGGACCGACCGCCGGCCAGCGCCTCGCCGAGCATCCCGACGTGGCCAAGATCGCATTCACCGGGTCGACGGCGACGGGGCGCCGCATCGTCGAAGCGTCGGCCACCAACCTGAAGCGGGTTCAGCTCGAACTGGGCGGCAAGGGCGCCAACGTGGTGTTCGCCGATGCCGACCTGGATGCGGCCCGCAACGGTTCGGCGTTCGCCATCTTCCACAACCAGGGGCAGGCGTGCATCGCTGGCAGCCGGCTGCTGTTGCACGAGGACGTCGCCGAGGAGTTCCTCGACGGCTTCCTCGAGCTGGCTCGGTCCATCCGCCTCGGTCACCCCTTGGACCTGAGCACCGAGATGGGGCCGCTCACGTCACCCATGCACCGCGACCGCGTGCTGTCCTACGTGAAGGTGGCGCTCGACGAGGGGGCCGAGATCCTCACCGGTGGCGGCTCTCCCGACGACCCCCGCCTCGCACAGGGCTGCTACGTCGAGCCGACCGTGGTCCGTGCCGACCCGGCCAGCCGGGTGGCTCAGGAGGAGGTCTTCGGCCCGTTCGTGACGGTGACGACCTTCCGCACCGACGCCGAGGCCGTCGCCCTGGCCAACGCCACCGAGTACGGCCTGGGGGCCGGCCTCTGGACCCGCGACCTCTCCCGGGCCCACCGCATGGCTCGCGCGTTCCGGGCCGGAATGGTGTGGATCAACTCGTACAAGCGGGTGAATCCAGGCTCGCCGTTCGGCGGCACCGGCCAGTCCGGCTACGGCCGGGAGATGGGCTTCGAGGCCGTCCACGAGGCCACGGAGGCGAAATCGGTGTGGGTCAACGTCGACGCCGACCTCCCACCCTTCTACCGGAGGGGTTGACATGGCCGTGCTCACGAGCCTGGCCGAGGCGATCACCGCCAACGTGGGCGACGGGGACATGGTGGCCCTCGAGGGCTTCACCCACCTGATCCCCTTCGCTGCCGGTCACGAGATCGTTCGCCAGGGCCGGCAGGACCTCACGCTCGTGCGGATGACGCCGGACGTGCTCTACGACCAGCTCATCGGCATGGGGGTTGCCGCCCGGTTGGTGTTCTCGTGGGGCGGAAACCCTGGTGTCGGCTCGCTCCACCGGTTCCGCGACGCCGTCGAGCACGGTTGGCCCCGGCCCCTCCAGCTCGAGGAGCACAGCCACGCCGGCATGGCCAACCGCTACGTCGCCGGCGCCTCCGGCCTGCCGTTCGCCGTGCTCCGCGGGTACGTCGGCACCGACCTCGTCGACCACACCGCCAACGTGGCCCCGCTGGCCTGCCCGTTCACCGGCGAGCGGCTCACCGCCGTGGCCGCCCTTCGCCCCGACGTGACCGTCATCCACGCCCAGCAGGCCGACCGGGCGGGCAACGTCCAGCTCTGGGGCATCTGTGGTGTGCAGAAGGAGGCCGTGCTCGCCGCTCGCCGGGCCGTGGTGACCGTCGAGGAGGTCGTCGAGGAGCTGCAGCCCCGTCCGGGTGCCATCGTCCTCCCGGGCTGGGTGCTGAGCGCCGTGGCCGAGGTGCCGGGCGGCGCCCAGCCGAGCTACGCCCAGGACTACTCGACCCGGGACAACGCCTTCTACGAGGCGTGGGACGTCATCAGTCGCGACCGCGACACGTTCCTGGGCTGGATGCGGACCCACGTGCTCGACCTGGTGCCGAGCACAACCTGAGAGGAGCAGCCATGGCGATCACCCGAAGCACGATGACCGACGAGCAGCGGAAGTCGGTCGCTCTCGAGTACCTCAAGGCGTTCGACAACGGCGGGGTCACCTCAACCGCCGGCTCGATCCTCGACCTCTTCGCCGAGGACGCCCAGGCGTACTTCCCCAAGTGGGGTCTGGCCAACGGCAAGGCCCAGATCGGCCAGATGTTCGGCGACGTCGGCGCCACGATCAAGGGGATCACGCACGACTACTCCCTCTTCAACTGGGTCCTCACCGGCACCGACGTGCTGGCCTGCGAGGGCACCAGTCACGGCGAGCACCGCGATGGCCCATGGCAGGCCGGCGAGCCCGAGTGGTCGGCCGGGCGCTGGTGCGATGTGTTCGAGATCCGCGACTTCCTCATCCAGCGCGTCTTCATCTACCTCGATCCGGACTACGCCGGCCAGGACAGGGCCCGCTATCCGTGGCTCGACGACCGGTGACCTACTCGACCGACGAGATGATGACGGTGGCGGCGGCCCGCCACCTGGCGAACGGCGAGGTCTGCTTCGTCGGCATCGGGCTGCCGTCCCGGGCAGCCAACCTGGCCCGGCGCACCCATGCCCCCGGGTTGGTGCTCGTGTACGAGTCGGGCACGATCGGCGCCAAGCCCCGCTCACTCCCCCTCTCCATCGGCGACGGTGAGCTGGCCGAGACCGCCGATGCCGTTGTCTCGGTCCCGGAGATCTTCAACTACTGGTTGCAGGCCGGGCGCATGGACGTGGGGTTCCTCGGCGCCGCCCAGATCGACCGGCGAGGCGACATCAACACCACGGTGGTGGGCCCCTACGCCAAACCCACCGTCCGACTGCCGGGCGCCGGCGGGGCTCCCGAGATCGCCACGTCCTGTCGGCGGGTCATCGTGATCGTGCGCCAGTCGCCCCGAACGTTCGTGGACCCGCTCGCCTTCCGGACCTCGGTGGGCGACCGCGTCTCGACCGTCATCACCGACCTCGGTGAGCTGCGCCGGGAGCCCGGCAGCGAGGAGCTGGTCCTGACGTGCCTCCACCCGGGCGCCACCGTCGAGATGGCCCGGGCCGCCACCGGCTGGACCCTCCTCGTGGCCGACGACCTCGGCGAGACACCACCCCCCACGGCGGTGGAGCTGGAGGCGCTGCGATCGCTGCGACCGGCAGCCATGGCGCTGCACTGACCTAGACACCAAGGAGGACCAATGGAACCCAACAAGGCCATCCAACGCCACCACCACCTGACCCTGTGCGTCGGCGACGCCCAGGAGGACTACGACTTCCACACCAAGCTGCTCGGCATGAAGAGCGTGAAGAAGACGGCGCTCTACGACGGCGTGGTGCCCATCTACCACCTGTACTACGGCAACGACGTGGGCGACGAGAGCACGCTCGTCACCTGCTTCCCGATGCGGCAGTCCGGCCGGATGGGGCGGCGGGGAACCAACCAGACCAAGACCATCAGCCTGTCGGTGCCGGAGGAGTCGCTCGAGTACTGGCACACCCGCCTGCACGACGCCGGCGTCAAGGTCGAGGAGACGTCGCGCTTCGGCGAGCGCATCCTGCGCTTCGAGCACCCGTGCGGCATCGAGTACGAGCTGGTGGGCGTGGCCGACGACGGCCGCACGCCGCACACCGCCGGACCGGTCCCCATCGAGAACGCCATCCGGGGGACTCATGGCGTCACCGTGTCCGTACGAGACTTCGAGGCGTCCCAGGAGTTCATGCAGGACGGCTGGAACGCCCGCCAGACCCAGGAGGACGGCGACCACATCCGCTTCGAGATCGCCGAGGGCGGCACGGGCCGGATCGTCGACTTCGTCCTCGAACCCGGCCTGGCCCCCGGCACGTGGACGTTCGGCGAGGGGATCGTGCACCACACCGCGTTCCAGGTCGAGTCCCTGGACGTGCAGGACCACGTGAAGGCCTACCTCGAGGGCCTCGGCTACACCGACACCTCCGACCGCAAGGACCGCGGGTACTTCGACTCGGTCTACGTCCGCACGCCCGCCGGCGCCATGTTCGAAGCCACCGTGTCCAAGCCCGCCGGCTTCACCATCGACGAGACAGTCGGGTTGCTCGGCCGGGAGTTCCAGGTGCCGCCGGTGTTCGCCGACCAGCGGGAGTGGATCATGGGGTACCTCGAGCCGTTGCGCTACTGAGCCCGTGGCCGGCAACGCCCACCTGAGGTGTGCCGTGCACCGCCGTGGCCCGGCGTCCCCAGCCGCCGGCGCCGTGGTGGTGCACGGGCGCGACCAGAGCCCCGAATGGATGTTCGAGCACCTGCTCGACCGCCTCCCGGAGCTCCCGCTCGCGTACGTGGTGCCGGAGGCCGACGGCCAGAGCTGGTACCCGGGTCGGTTCATGGAGCCGAGCGAGGCCAACGAGCCATGGCTGTCTTGGACGATGGAGCGGATCAGTCGGCTGGTGGACGCTCTCGCGCTGCCGCCGGAGAGGGTGGCCCTCGTCGGCTTCTCCCAGGGCGCCTGCTCGGTGCTCCAGTACGCGTCGGACCACCCGACCCGCTGGGGCGCGATCGTCGGCCTCACCGGCGGGCTGGTGGGCCCGCCCGGCACCTCGTGGGACGGGCCGTCTCTCGAGCGCACACCCGTGTTCCTCGGCACCAGCGACGCCGACGAGTGGGTGCCCCTCCCCCGGGTCCAGGAAACGGCCGAGGCATTCCGGCGTCGCGGGGCCGAGGTCGAGCTCGCCGTCTACCAGGGCATGGGTCACGAGATCTGCGAGGCCGAGGTGGCCGCCACCGCCCGCCTGCTGGCGGTGATGGCCACCGCTACTGTCGCCCCCGATTGATCGGCCAGCCCTTGGGAGCGACATGTCCGACGAGAGCCTGCTGGTCGACCTCCGGGGACCGACGGCCATCCTCACCATGAACCGGCCGGAGCGCCGCAACGCCCTGTCGCTCGACATGATCGTGCGCCTGGCCGACGCGTGGGAGCGCATCGAGTCGGATGACTCGATCCGCTGCGCCATCCTCACCGGCGCCGAGGGCCACTACTGCGTGGGCGGCGACCTCCAGTCGGGGTGGATGGCCGGTGGCGGGACGGCGGCGTCCGAGCACGAGGAGCGAGCCAAGGCCGACCCGAGCCTGATCGGGAAGGGCCTGCTGCTGTCGCACTGGCTGCGCAAGCCGATCATCGCCGCCGTCAACGGCGACTGCATGGGTGGCGGGTGCGAGATGCTGCAGCAGACCGACATCCGCGTCGCCGAGGAGCACGCTCGCTTCGGCGTCCCCGAGGCCCGCCGCGGCCTGATCGCCGGGGCCGGTTCAACCATGCGACTCAAGCGCCAGATCCCCTACGCCGTCGCCCTGGAGATGCTGCTCACCGGGCGGATCCTCGACGCCGAGGAGGCGCTGCGCTGGGGGCTCGTCACCCACGTGGTGCCGACGGGCGAGGGACTGGCCAAGGCGCTCGAGATCGCCGATCTGGTGAACAGCTGTGGCCCGCTGTCGGTGGCCGCCACCAAGGCGTCGGCCATCGAGACCGGCTGGCTTCCCGAGGACGAGGCCCGCCCCATCGAGGGCCGCTACGCCGGGATGGTCACCCGCAGCAACGACGCCAAGGAAGGCATGCAGGCGTTCGTGGAGAAGCGGCCGCCCAACTTCACCGGCACGTGATCCCCCACGTCACGCTCGTCGTGCGCGACTACGACGAGGCCATCCGCTTCTACGTCGACGCCGTGGGCTTCACCCTCCGAGAGGACACCGACCTCGGCGGCGGCAAGCGCTGGGTCGTGGTCGGCCCGAGTGACGGCGGCACCGGCCTGCTGCTGGCCCGGGCCAGCGGACCCGAGCAGGAGGCCCGGGTCGGCGACCAGACCGGTGGCCGGGTCGGCTTCTTCCTGGAGACCAACGACTTCGCCGCCGACCACGACCGCATGACCGCCGCCGGCGTGCACTTCCTCGAACCACCCCGCCACGAGCCCTATGCCACGGTCGCCGTGTTCGAGGACCTCTACGGCAACCGCTGGGACCTACTCGAACCCACCTGACGGGTTCAGCGGGAGGCTTCCTCCAGGGCGCGGCGGACGAGGACGTGGGCCAGGTGGCGCCGATACTCGGGCGACGCGTTGAGATCGTCGACGGGTTCCGTACCTTCGTCGGCGAGGGCGGCAGCATCGGCGATCGACGCGCCCGAGCCCAGCGCGTCCTCGACGGCGGTGGCCCGGAGCGAGGTCGAGCCCATGTTCACCAGCCCGATGCCAACGGTGTCGTTGCGCACGCACGCCACACCGACGACCGCCCAGTCCTGGGCCCGGCGCTGGAACTTCTGGAACGACCAGCCCGCCATGGGAACCTTGGGCACGCGGATCTCGGTGAGCACCTCGTCGGCGCCGATCGCCGTCTCCAGGAACCCCGTGAAGAAGCCATCGACCGAATGCTCCCGTTGACCGCCCGGGCCCACGGTCACGAACGTGGCCCGGAGCGCCAGCATCGCAGCCGGCATGTCGGATGCCGGGTCGCCGTGGACGACCGAGCCGCCGATGGTGCCGAGGTGACGGACCTGAGGATCACCGATCTGCCCGGCCACGCGGCGCAGGAGCGGCACATCGGTGGCCACCATGTCCGAGGTCGCCACGTCGTGGTGGCTGGTCAGCGCCCCGATCGCCACGTGATCGCCGCCATCCCGGACGTAGGACAGCTCGGCGAGCCGGCCCACGTCGATCAGCACGGAAGGGGTGGCCAACCGCAGCTTCATGAGCGGGAGCAGCGAGTGGCCGCCGGCCAGGAGCTTGGCGTCCTCGCCGTGGGTGCCCAGGAGCTGCACGGCATGGTCGACCGAGTCGGCCCGCACGTAGTCGAACGGCGCAGTGATCATCGTGCCTTCGCCTCCTCGATGAGCTTCCAGACCCGCTGAGGTGTGGCCGGCATGGTCACGTCGCGGATCCCGAGGTGGGACAGGGCGTCGACCACGGCGTTGATGATCGTCGGAGCCGAGCCGATGGTGCCGGCCTCCCCCACCCCCTTCACGCCCAGGGAGTTGGTGGGCGATGGGGTCACCGTGTGGTCCAGCTTGAAGTTGGGCAGCTCGGCGGCCGTGGGCACGAGGTAGTCGACCAGCGTGGCGTTCAGCAGCTGGCCGTCCTCGTCGTAGACGGCCTCCTCCCAGAGGGCCTGGGCGATGCCCTGCACGATCCCGCCGTGCAACTGACCGGCGACGATCATCGGGTTCACCTGGTTCCCGCAGTCGTCGACGGCCGCGTAGTCGAGCAGGCGGATCTCGCCCGTCTCCTCGTCGACCTCCACCACGGCGGCATGGGTGCCGAACGGGAACACGAAGTTCGGAGGATCGAACGTGACCTGCTCGGCCAGGTTGGGCTCCATCCCGTCAGGCAGGTTGTGGGCGGTGAACGCCTCGAAGGCGAGGGCCTGGATGGGCACGGCGCTGGCCGGGCTCCCCTTCACCTGGAAGGCGCCGCCGACGAACTCGAGGTCGTCCTCGTTGGCCTCCATCTGGTGGGCGGCGATGAGCCGGGCCTTGTCCAGCACCTTCTGGGCCGCCAGCTCCACGGCCACCCCGCCCACGGCCAGGGAGCGGGAGCCATAGGTGTCGAGGCCGAGCGGGGACACGGCGGTGTCGGAGTGCAGCACCTCGACGTCGTCGGGATCGATGCCGAACTTGTCGGCCACGATCATCGACCAGCACGTCTCATGGCCCTGGCCGTGGGGGGTCGTGCCGCTGACCACCTGGGCCTTGCCCGTCGGCAGCAGCCGGACGGTCGCCGACTCCCACCCCCCGGCCACGTAGTTGAGGGAGGCCAGGACCCGCGACGGGGCCAGCCCGCACATCTCCACATAGGTGGCCATGCCCACACCGAGGTGCCGGGTGCTGCCGCTCGCCCGGCGATCGGCCTGCTCCTTGCGGATCCCCTCGTAGCCCACCAGCTCGAGGGCCCGGTCGAGGGTCGGCTCGTAGTCGCCCGAGTCGAACGTCAGCCCGGCCGGCGAGGCGTACGGGAACTGCTCAGGTTGGATGTAGTTGCGGCGCCGGATCTCGTCGGGGGCCAGGCCGATCTCATGCGCCATCTCGTCCATGGCCCGCTCGATGGCATAGCTGGCCTCGGGCCGGCCGGCGCCCCGGTAGGCGTCGGTCGGCGTCTTGGTGGTGAACACGCCCGTGCACTCGAACGAGTAGGCCGGGATGGCGTACACGCCGTGATAGAGGAACGCGCCGAGCAGCGGGATGCCGGGCGTCACCAGCTGCAGGTAGGCACCCATGTCGGCGAGGATCTGCACCCGCACCGCGGTGACCTTGCCGTCGGCGTCGGCCGCCAGCTCGATGTCCTGGATCTGACCCCGGCCTTGGATGGTGGCCACCGCGTTCTCCCGCCGCTCCTCCGTCCACCGGACGGGGCCACCGAGTCGGCGGGCCAGGGCGACGGCGATGAGCTCCTCGGCGTAGACGTTGAGCTTGGAACCGAAGCCGCCGCCGACAGCCGGGGCGATGATCCGGACCTTCTGCTCCGGGATCCCGAGCGTCAGCCCGACCATGACCCGGAGGATGTGCGGAATCTGGGTCGAGGAGTAGAGGACGATCTCGCCTCCCACGGGCTGGGGGACGACGGCCACCCCGCGCGGCTCCATGGCCTCGGGAATCAGGCGCTGCTGCACGTAGCGGGCCCGCACCGTGTGGGCCGCCCCGGCGAACGCCCGGTCGACGGCCGGCGGGTCGGGGGCCAGCGTCCAGGTGTAGGACCTGTTGGTGCCCAGCCCCTCGTGCACCAGGACCCGATCGGACAGGGCGTCCTCCAAGTCCACGACGGCCGGGAGCCGCTCGTAGGTGACGTCCACCGCCTCGGCGCCGTCGCGAGCCGCGTATCGGCTGCTGGCGACGACCACGGCCACGATGTCGCCGACGTAGCACGCCTCGTCGACAGCGACCGGGAAATGGACGGGGTTCTTCATGTCGTCCGTGACCGGCCAGGCGCACGGCATGGGCTGGGTCCACGCCTCCCGCAGCTCCTTCCCGGTGAGGACGGCCTCGACGCCAGGGGTGTCCAGCGCCGCGGTGGCGTCGATGGCGGTGATGCGGGCGTGCGCCTCGGGGCTGCGCACCATGGCCAGCCACCGGGCGCCGGGCAGCACCAGGTCGTCGACGAATCGGGCCTCACCCGTCAGCAGCCGGGGGTCCTCCTTCCGCCGCAGCGACGTGCCCATGACGGTGCCCATGACAGCGGTCATGACCGAACTCCGTTCCCGTTGGCCCCGTCCAGGACGGCGGCGACGATGTTCTGGTAGCCGGTGCAGCGGCACAGGTTGCCCTCGAGGCCCTCGCGGACCGCCGCCTCGTCACCGGCCCCGCCCTCGGCGGCGAGCGACACGGCGGCCAACACCATCCCCGGCGTGCAGAAGCCGCACTGGAGCCCGTGGTGCTCCCGGAAGGCGGCCTGCATCGGGTGGAGTTCCCCGTTGGTGGCCAAGCCCTCGATCGTGGTCACCGCCCGACCGTCGGCCTGCACAGCCAGCACCGTGCACGACTTCACCGACATGCCGTCGAGGAGGACCGTGCAGGCCCCGCACGACGACGTGTCGCAGCCGACGTTGGTGCCGGTGAGCCCGGCGACGTCGCGCAGGTAGTGGACCAGGAGGAGCCGGGGTTCGACCTCGTGCTCGCTGGTCGCGCCGTTCAGTGCGATCGAGACCTGCATGGTCCCTCCCCCCACCACTTGGCTGTGTCTCTCCAATCATGACGCGCGTCGCGGCGCTATGGCCAGGAACCGAACATGGCCCGAGCCCGCTCGTCTGCGAACCTGGGGTCATGACTGCGCCCCCCATCGACGACGCATCGGGGTTCGCCGACCTCGGGCTCCGGCCCGAGCTCCTGCAGGCCCTGACCACGCTGGGCTACGAGGAACCCACCCCGATCCAGCGGGAGTCGATCCCGCCGATCATCGAGGGTCGCGACCTGCTCGGCCAGGCGGCGACCGGCACCGGCAAGACGGCGGCGTTCGCCCTGCCCGTCCTGCAGCGACTGACGGTGGGTGGCACCGATCCCACCGCCCTGGTGCTGGTGCCCACCCGCGAGCTGGCCATGCAGGTGTCCGAGGCCATCCACCGCTACGGCCGCGAGCTCGGCGCCCGAGTGGTGCCCATCTACGGCGGCCAACCGATCGTCCGCCAGCTCCAGGCCCTCAAGCATGGGGTCGACGTGATCGTGGCCACCCCGGGCCGGGCCCTTGACCACCTGAAGCGCCGCACCATGTCGCTCGACAGCATCCGCATCGTGGTGCTCGACGAGGCGGACGAGATGCTCGACATGGGCTTCGCCGAAGACATCGAGGCCCTGCTCCAGGCCACGCCCGACGACCGCCAGACGGTCCTCTTCTCGGCCACCATGCCGCCGCGCATCACCGGGATCGTGAAGCGCCACCTCCGGGAGCCCGTCCGCATCGAGATCAAGCGCGAGGCAGCCGAGGCCGGGGCGTCGCCCCAGGTCCGCCAGAGCGCCTACGTCGTCCCCCGCTCGCACAAGCCGGCGGCGCTCGGCCGCATCCTCGATGTCGAGGCCCCCACAGCGGCCATCGTCTTCTGCCGGACCCGCCACGAGGTCGACTCCCTCACCGAGACGCTCAACGGGCGCGGCTACCGGGCCGAGGCCCTGCACGGCGGCATGGACCAGGGCCAGCGCGATCGGGTCATGAACCGCCTGCGCGCCGGCGCCGCCGAGCTGCTGGTGGCCACCGACGTGGCCGCTCGCGGCCTCGACATCGACCAGCTCACCCACGTCGTTAACTACGACGTCCCCTCCGCGCCGGAGTCGTACGTCCACCGCATCGGCCGCGTCGGCCGGGCCGGGCGTGAGGGCGTGGCCATCACCCTGGCCGAGCCGCGCGAGCACCGCATGCTCAAGAACATCGAGCGCATCACCAAGCAGCGCATCGAGATCGCCAAGGTCCCCACCATCGCCGACCTTCGCAACCGCCGCATGGAAGGGACCCTGGCCTCCGTGCGCGAATCGATCGTCAGCGACGACCTCGACCACTTCCGCGTCGTGGTCGAGACCCTCACCGACGAGTTCGACCTGATGGAGATCGCCCTCGCCGCCGTGAAGCTGGCCCACGAGGCGAGCGTCGGGTCCGACGACGACCAGGTCGAGATCCCCGAGGTCTCGTTGCAGGAGGAACGCAAGGGGTCGAAGCCCGACCGCACCAAGGTCGGCGCCAAGCCGTCCCGCGTCGGTCAGGGCATGACCCGCCTCTACATCAACGCCGGCCGAGCGGCCCGGATCCGACCCAACGACATCGTGGGCGCCATCGCCAACGAGACCCGCCTCAGCGGACGCGACATCGGCGCCATCGAGATCACCGATCAGTTCTCGCTGGTGGAGGTGCCCGACGATGCCGTCGACGAGGTCATCGCCCGCGTCAACGCCAGCACCATCGCCGGCAAGAAGCGCTCGATCCGCCGGGAGCGCTTCGACCCCAAGTCGGGCTAGGGGTGAGCGGATAGCGACATGAGCGGGGCCCATGGGATCGCCCCCTCCCGGGGGCGTACCCCCGACGAATGGTCAACAGTTACCTTGTCATTACGTCGCGGGTTAGGTGGAGGTCGCCCCGG
>JAOBWJ010000378.1 GCA_025463335.1 Acidimicrobiales bacterium | reverse complement strand
GCCGAGGATCGAGCCGGGGGCGGTCATGGCGGCAGGTTAGCGACGGACCTGTCCGGAAACGTCCTGCCCGGGCGGCGTTCGCCTCGGTACCTTCCGGGCATGCGCCGACGGTTCCGGGACCTCCACGCCGAGGGGACGTTCGTCATGCCCAACCCGTGGGACGTCGGCTCGGCTCGACTGCTGGCCTCGCTCGGGTTCCCCGCCCTGGCCACGACCAGCTCCGGTCACGCCGCCTCACTCGGCCGGGCCGACCAGCACGTCACGCTCGACGAACTGGTGGTGCACGCTGCCGCCCTGGTCGCCGCCGTCGACGTGCCCCTCAACGTGGATGCCGAGCACTGCTTCGCAGACATCGTCGAGACGGTGGAGCGCATCGCTGGCACCGGCGCCGCCGGCCTGTCGATCGAGGACTTCGATCCGGCCGCCCGCGCCGTCGAGCCGGCCGGCGTCGCCGCCGAGCGGGTCGGCGTGGCGGCCGAGGCGGCGCACCGTCACGGACTCTTGCTCACCGCCCGGGCCGAGAACCACCTCTACGGCGTCGACGACCTGGACGACACCGTCGACCGGTTGCGGGCCTACCGGGACGCCGGCGCCGATGTCGTGTACGCGCCCGGCCTCCGCCGGCTCGACGACATCGCCCGGGTGGTCGGGCTCGGCGTACCGGTCAATGTGCTCGCCATGCCCGGCGGCCCGGCGGTGGCCGAGCTCGCGTCGGTCGGCGTGCGGCGGGTGTCGACGGGTGGGTCCCTGGCCCGCGCCGCCTACGACGAGCTACGGCGGGCCGCCACCGAGCTGTTGACGTAGGTCACGGCGGCCCGGCGGGCTTCTTCCGATCCCCGGCCCGACGGGCGGGGCCCTCCTGGCGCTTGGCGTCGACGAGCAGGTCGAGCACCTCGCCGATGGTCCGCTTTCCCGTGATCGGGTCAGGCAGCGGGAGGTGGGTCTGGATCTGGTAGCGGTTGCGGCGACCCTCCTTCTCCTTCACCACGTAGCCCGCGTCGGTGAGGTCGGCCACGATCCCGTACGCCGTGCGCTCGGTGACCCCGAGGGCGAGGGCCACGTCCCGCAGCCGGGCGTCGGGGTCGTGGGCGATGAACAGCAACGCCCGGGCGTGGTTCGTCAGGAAGCTCCAGTCCCCCATAGACAACAGTAAATCAATACTGGAAATGGATTACTAGTTCTTCCTGACGGGTAAAGGGGTGTCCGAGCGGGCCGGCACGTGCCCCTGAAAGGGACTGAAATGACGTTCTCCAAGCACCTCAGGCGTGGGATTCGCCCGCGTGCAGCTGCGTTGCCGGCGACCGGGCTGGTCTTGCTGGCCTTGCTCGTGGTGGTGCCGCTCGCCGGCAGCGCCGACGCGGCGACGCCAGTCGGGATGGGAACGGCCGGCAGCTTCGCCGTCCTGGCCGGCGCCGGGATCACGAACACCGGGCCGACCACGGTCAACGGCGACGTCGGGACCTACCCGACCCCGACGATCTCCGGGTCGGCGTCGATGACCGTGACCGGGACCAACCACGGAGGCGACGCCGTCACCCAGCAGGCCAAGACCGACCTGGTGACCGCGTACAACAACGCCGCGGGTCAGGGACCGACCTCTCCCATCGCCGCTGACCTCGGGGGCCGGACGTTGGCCCCGGGTGTCTACAACTCGGCGTCCTCGATCGGGCTCACGGGCACGCTCACGCTCAACGGCGGCGGCGACGCCAACGCCGTCTTCGTCTTCCAGGCTGGTTCCTCACTCACCACGGCGACGGGCAGCCAGGTCAGCCTGATCAACGGCGCCCAGGCCTGCAACGTGTTCTGGCAGGTCGGCAGCTCGGCCACGCTCGGCACCGGCTCCACCTTTCGGGGAACCATCCTGGCGTTGACCAGCATCAGTGTCACCACTGGGGCAACGGTCGACGGGCGGGTGCTGGCCCGGAACGGCGCCGTCACCCTCGACACCGACACGATCACCGCGTCGGCATGTGCCGCCCCGGCGCCCACCACGACCACTGCACCCACAACCACGACCACCACGGCCCCGACCACCACGACCACCACGGCTCCCCCGGTGCCGGCGGCCGTCGCGCCGAGCGGTGGCAGCTCGACGGGGTTCGCCCGTTCGCCCATCCGGAACGCCGGCTTCGCCGGTTGAGCGACCGGCTCACAGGGGCACGAGCGGTGACCAAACGCAGCCACCGCCTCCGCGTCGCACTGGCACCGCTGGTGCTGCTCGCCGTCACATGGACGGCGACAGCGCCAGCGTTCGCCGTCACGCGGACAGGGAAGGTGGTGCAGCCGACACAGCAGCTGGCGGCGCTGCGCAGCGACCTCCAGGCGTTCTCGAAGCCCACTCGGGGGGCGGCCACGCTCGGCCTGGTGCGGTCCCGGCGGCCGATCACGGGCGGGCGCACCGTGCTTCCCGTGCTCGACGAACGGACGAGCGCCGATGGGACCCGCTGGCTTCTCGTCCGGCTCCCCGGCCGCCCGAACGGACGTACCGGATGGATCAGGCGACGGACGACGGTGACCTCGGCGACCCGATGGCATCTGGTGGTCGAGACCTCCACGCGGCGGATGACCGTCTACCGGGACGGCCGACCGGTGCGAACGGTCAAGGCCGTGGTGGGCAAACGCTCGACGCCGACGCCCATCGGGGAGTTCTTCGTCGAGGAGGACATCCAACTGCGAGCCACCGCGGCCGGTGCGCCGTTCGCGATCGCCTTGAGTGCCCGCTCGAACGTGCTGCAGGAGTTCAACGGCGGCCCCGGCCAGATCGCCCTCCACGGGCGGACGCGCATCGGCGGGGTTCTCGGCACCGCCGTCTCGCACGGGTGCGTGCGCCTCGACGACCGCACCCTGCGCTGGTTGGTCCTCCGCGTCGGTCCCGGCGTGCCGGTCACCATCACGAACTGACGCCGCGGCCCTCGGCCACCACCTGCTCGTACACGGCGACGTACTCGTCCACCATGCGGTTGCAGCCGAACCGCTCGACCGCGATAGCGCGGATCGCCGGCCGGTCGAACGTCCCGACCCGTCCCACGGCGAGGACGGCGGCGGTGACGTCGGCCACCACTGCGCCGGTCGTCCCGTCGTCGATGAGCTCGGACATCGACCCTCGGTCGAAGGCGATCACAGGCGTCCCGCACGCCATGGCCTCCACCACGCTGAAGCCGAACGGCTCATCGAAGTCGATCAGGTGGAGCAGGGCAAGCGCGCCGCCCAGGAACGCCGAGCGATCCTCGGCGCGGACGGCTCCGATGAAGCGCACGTGCTCACCGTCGACCCGCGGCGCGACCTCCTGCTCGAAGTACTCCTCGTCCTGGACGATCCCGGCGATCAGCAAGGGAACACCCGCTCGCCGAGCCGTCTCGATGGCCTGGACCACCCCCTTGTCGGGGTGGATGCGACCGAAGAACGCCAGGTACTCGCCCGGCGCCGGGTGGAGGGCGAACGCGTCGGTGTCGATCCCGTGGTGGATGGTGGCGGCGTAGTCCAGGGCCGGGTGCCGGTCGGCGTTACTGATGGCGACGTAGGCAGTGCGGCCGTCGTACTTCTCGTAGACCGGGACGATGTCCTCCGAGGAGAACCCGTGGATCGTCGTCACGACCGGTGTCGTGACCAGTCCGGCATAGGTGAGCGGGAGGAAGTCGAAGCCGTTGTGGATCACGTCGAACTCCGTGGCCCGCTCGAACACCTGGGAGATGTGCAGGCACTCCGCCACCTTCGGGTCGATCGTGGCGTCCTCCGACCAGCCCGTCGCGATCACCGAGCACAGGCGGGCCGACGTCAGCGAGTCCCCCGACGCGAACAGCGTGACGTCGTGGCCGCGCGCCACGAGCCCTTCGGTCAGCAACGAGGCGAAGAGCTCCCACGGTCCGTAATGGCGCGGTGGGACCCGCCACGAAATCGGTGCCAGCACGGCGATGCGCACGGCGTCAGCACCCCAGCGCGCTGAGGAGGTCCGGCAGCGGCACGGTGGCCATGCCGATGGCGGCGTCGCCGATGCCATAGGGCACGACGAGCGTGCCCGCGTGGACGAGCGCGCCGCAGGAGTAGACGACGTTCGGCACGTAGCCGTCCTGCTCGTCGGGCGACGGGCTGAGCAGGGGCTCAGCGAGCTGACCGATGATCCGAGTGGGGTCGTCGAGTTCGAGGAGGATGGCGCCGATGCTGTAGGTGCGCATCGGGCCCACGCCATGGGTGAGCACCAGCCAGCCGGCATCGGTCTCGATCGGTGAGCCGCAGTTGCCGAGTTGGAGCAGCTCCCACGGTCGGGTCGGCACTTGGCAGGGGATGGAGCGCTCCCACCGGCGCGGGTTGTCCGAGAAGGTGACCGTGTTCGTCTCGCGGTCAGAGCGGGAGAGGGCGGCAAAGCGACCACCGATCCGGCGCGGGAACAGGGCCAGACCCTTGTTGGCTGCCGCCGGGCCGACGATCGGCGAGGACGTGAAGGTGATGAAGTCGGTGGTCTCGAGCAACTGCTGGCTGATGTCGACGCCGTCGTAGGCCGTGTAGGTGGCGTAGTACGACACGGCGCCGTCGTCCTCGACGAAGTGCACGAACCGGGCGTCCTCCATGCCCTGGCACTCCGCGCCCATCGCCGGCCACAGCACCCGCTCGGACAGCGACGTGTCGGCCGGGAACCGCACGCCGTAGGTCCGCTCACCGAGGACGAAGTCGACGTCCTCCCCGCCGCCGTGGAGACGGTGGAACTCGCCGCGGAACACGGCGGCCTCGAACGGGACGGCCGCGATCTGTCCGGTGGTGGCGAAGGGCAGGGCGACGTCGATGGTGATCTCACCGGCGGCATCGATCATGCCGGCACGGAACCCGATCGAGGAGCGGTGACCTTCCCCGATGGCTCGAACGCTCATCACGACGCGCAAGCTGCCCGCGGGCACGCCGGACTGGTCCGGATCGGCCACCACGCTGGGGTTGCAGAGCGCCGCGCCCTCGATGGCGTATTCGTTGGTGAAGGTGGCGCCGAGGAGCAGCCGCCGAGTCGGGGAGAGCTCGTGGTGATCCAGGCGATCGGCCAGCTCATCGGCGTGACGGCCGAACGTCTCCTCGAGGTGGCGGTGACGGCCGTCGAACCGTTCGACGACGTCGTCGAACGACCGCCGCACCTCGTCGTCGTCCAGGGCCAGGAGGCGCTCGAGCACCGGCGAGGCGCGCGACTCCTGGTGGTCGAAGCCCTCGTGGCCCGGCACGAACAACTGGGTGATGACCCGGGACGGGTCAGCCCGGAGGCGCTGCGAGCTGCGCCTGACCGCTGGGGTCACTCGGAGGCTGGCACGAGGTGCCGGGCGTGCTGCAGGGTGGACAGCAGGGCCAAGGTCGACTCTGCGCCCTCGTTGAGGTTCACCCCGTCGGCCTCGAGGCCGTCGAAGGCCCCGCCCGTCTCTGGGTCCCACATGACGCGCTGTCCGTCGTTCTCACCCAGGAACCACGCCACCGCGGCGTGCACGCCATCGGCCCAGCGCGGGTTGCCGTCGATGATCGCGGCACGGGCACAGGCATCGGCGAGGGCGGCGACCTCGATCGGCTGCTGGTCGAACCCCGGGCGAGCGTCGTCGGGGCCCGAACCGCCGGCGGGCGTGACCGAAAGATGTCCGCCCCGGGTCTCATGATCGAGAAGCCAAGCCAGGAGCTCCAGACCTTCCTTGAGCAAGCTCGGTCGGTCCAACGCGGCACCGGCCGCGATCATCGCCTCCGGGAGGACAGCATTGGCGTAGGCGAGTCGCTCCTCGGGCCACGGCCAATGGGGCTGGTCGCCCACGGGCGGCATGCGGTCAGCGGCGTCGGCAAGGAGGGCGCGGGCCGACCGGTGATCGGGTTTGCTGGCGAGCAGCTCGGCGGCTCCCAGTGCGGCGAACGCCATCGGGCGCAGCCAGGGCGACCGCTGCGTCGCCGCTCGTTCGAACTGCGAGACGGCCGCCTGGCGCACCCAATTGGAGCCGCTCTGGGATGCCGCAGAGCCGAGGCCCCAGAGGCTCCGACCCCAGCAGTCCGCCAGCGACGGGCGATCGTCCCATCGGCCGCTCCGGTTCATCCGGTTGTGGTAGGCGCCATCGAAGCCTTGGGCGTCGCTCAGGAATCGCAAGCTGATCTCGGCCAGGCGACGCACGGCGGGCAGAGGCCGGGGCTCCCGCGTGGCGACGACGAGCACCCGAGCCATGTCATCGGTGCAGTAGCCGCGCTCGGACCGGGGCACGGCGAACTGGGCGTGCTCGAACGTGCCGCGATCGTCCGTCAGACGCACGAGGTGGTCGAAGCGGGGTGCAGGCGCGGTGGTCACACCAGCGCCGGACGTTCGGCAAGCACGCGCTCGGCAAGGTCCTGGAAGGCCCGGGCCACGACCGGCCAGCCCATGCTCGGGGCCAGCCGTGCCGCCTCCGTCGCCATGCTGGTGGCGAGGTCCGGCTCGGTGAGCACGCGGTGCAAGGCGAGATCCAGCGCCTCCGGGTCGTCGTGGTCGACGACGATGCCCGCCCCGCTGGCCAACAGCTCGACGGCGTGCGGGAAGGCGGTAGCGACCACCGGCCGACCGGCGGCGATGGCGTCCACCAGGACGCCGGACGTGACCTGGTCCGTGGAGTCGTACGGCAGGACGACGACGGCCGCCGACTGGATCAGGGCGGTCAGGGACGCCACGTCGCGGTAGTCGGCGTCGAAGGAGACCGACGAGGCCACGCCGTTTCGCCACGCCTGCTCGATGCGGGCGTGCCGATAGGCCTCGCCGTCCGCGGCCAGGACCTTCGGATGGGTCTGACCGGCCACCAGATAGCGGGGCCGCGCTCGGAGCTCGTGCAGCGAACGCATGGCGTCGACCACTCGCTCGATGCCCTTGCCCGGACCGATGAGGCCCCACGTCAGCATCGTGGGCCGGCTCGGGCGGCCGGAACGGACACTGGCCGTCGGGATGGCGGCCCCGTGCGAGATGGTGCTCACCTTGGCGGGGTCGACGTCGAACCGGGCGCACAGCCGCTCCCGGGCCGCATCCGACATGACAACGACGCGGTCGGCCATCGCCGCCACGTCGACGAGGACCGATCGTTGGTGCGCAGTCGGCTCCTGGAGGATCGTGTGGGCGATGACGATGGACGGGATCTGGAGGTCACCCAGGATCTGCAGCACCTCGTCGCCGTCGGCGCCGCCGTAGAGGCCGTACTCGTGCTGCACCACGGCGACGTCGCCCTGGTTCAACAATTCGGAGCTTGCGGCCACGGACCGGGCCGAGCCGTTCACCAGTTCGCCGACGACGCGCTCGCTCGACGGGGACGTTCCGTCCGCAACCCGCACGACACGCACCGTGGCCCCGTTCGCCGACAGCCCCTCGGCGAGGGCGGCGCTGAACGTGGCCAGGCCGCACGCGGTCGGCGGGTAGGTGCTGAGGATCCCGAAGGACGTTGCGGCGCGCACGAGAGCTCCTTGTCGGTGGCTCGGTCGAGGCGTCGAACCTGCACGGGGCGACAGCGGGTCGTGAACCAGCGTCCTGCCCAAGCGAGGCGACTCTCCCAAGGGGAAGTAGGGCTCAGGGTACCGACGTCCCCGTCAATCCGGGCGGGGCGACGGCACCCGGCCCCTCGATCTCGTCCACCCAGCCATCGGTGATGCCGTCGGGCTTGGGCCCGCTGCCGGCCCAATAGGTCCGCCCGGTCGCGGTCCGGATCCGAACCCGTGGTGTGCGGGACCGGCCCCAGGACACCGCCGCCTGCGCCGTCGCGGCACGGGCCTGTTCCAGCAGCGAGTCGTCGGCCGACCCGCCGTACCACTGGCACAGGTAATCCCCCCGTGCCCGATCGGCGACCAGCCAGGCGATGCCGGTTCCCGAACCGCGGTTCACGGCCGGCTCGGCGTGATCGGGCCGCGCAACAGGACGTCGCGGCAGGGTGGGCACAGCCACCACTCCGCCAGCGCGGTGGCAAGGGCATCTGGGTCGCCGTCGAACCAATCCCGACAGCGACCGCATTGCCGCAGCGCGGGCGCTCCCTCGGGTGCGTCGATCGGCGGCAGCGGTTGCATGTGACTCCTCTGGTCCTGGCTCAGCAGAGGCGTCGGACCTTCACGTCGGATCATCGATCCGGCGAACGAGGCGTCCCAACCAAGGTGGTGCGGACGGCCATCCTACGGCGCGTCATCAGTCGTCAGACGGGTCGCCCGAGTCGACGTCGGCCCGGGTGGAGGCCAGGACTGCGGTGGCCTGCTGCAGGACGGTCAGGTTCGCCGCTCGAGCCGACCGGAGGAGGGTGACGGCCGCTTCATCCGGCGAGACTCCGTGGCGGGCCATCAGCACACCGCGGGCCTGGGCGGCGATCTCGCGCGCGCTCAACTCGTCCAGGATGCGCGAGACCAGCTGATCGTCAGTGACGGCTTCTGCGTCGGTCAGGATCCCTGACGCCTGCGTGGCGAACCTGACGGCCAGGTCCTGCTGGGGAGTCTTGAAGACCCCGGCGGTGCTCGAATAGACGTTGAGCGCGCCCACCGGTCGACCGCCGGACATCAGCGGCGTCGAGAGGATGCTGGCGATGCCTTCCTCCATGGCGCGGGGGACGAAGTCCGGCCATCGGCTCTCGTCGGCCAACGAGTCGATGTGGAACTCACGACCCTCGGCTGCCGCCGCCAGGCAAGGCCCCTGGCCCGTGCCGTACTGGTGGGCGTCCATCCGGAGAACGGTGTCGTTGCTCGACGCCACCGTGGTCATCCGGCCGCGGCGTTCGAGCGACACGCTGACACCGTCGGCGCCTTCGAGGGTTTCGCTGGTGAGCACGGCGACGAGCCGGAGCGCGGCGTCGACGACCTCGTTGCGAGCGGGGAGGGACGCCAATCGGGCGAGGTCCGACGGGAGGTCGGGGGCTCGGGTCACAGCCCAAGTGCTCCGATCGGGCGCTTCGACGCGGACGACCTTGCTCACGCCCGTGAGGTCGAGGATGAGCAGGGTCCGGGCCGGCGCCGAGCGGATGGTGAGCACGCCATCGGAGCGCTTCAGACGCTCGGCGACCGTGGCGAAGGCGCTCAGCCCGGCCGCGTCCATGAAGGCCAGGGTGGCGAGGTCGAGGACGATGTCCGTGTGCCCGTGCTCGACCAGCACGTCCAACAGCGCGCCGAGCAGCGGCGCCGTGGCCGCGTCGATGTCGCCGCCCACTCCGACCACCGCCTGCCCGGCGTCGAACCCGATCTCGACCGAGAACTCGTGGAAACGATCGGGAGACGGCCGCCGCCGGGCCGCGTCGCGCGAGCTCTCGTGGCCCTTCAGATCTTCGACAGCGGGAACCTTCGGCACGAGGCCGCCTTCCGACAGCAGCGCGTCGGCGAGCCGACTTCTGCACGGGACCCTCGCTGTCGAAGGTAGTCCCATTTGTCCCATCTCCCGATTCACCCTCGAGACTGATCCAGCCCGGTTTCGTTCGGGGAAGGGTTCCTTTGGGAAGCCGACCGGATTGGGAGCCAGCCATGGCAGGTCTGCCCTACGTGATCACCGAAGCGTGCGTCGACGTGAAAGACCGGTCCTGCGTCGACGTCTGCCCGGTGCAGTGCATCTATGAGCTCGACGAGGCCAACCTCCAGCTCTCGTCGGAATACCAGGCGGGAGAGGGTGACGTCGCCAACACCCACGCCGCCGACCCCGAGTACGCGGCCTACTTCGTCGGCAGCATGCTGTACATCAACCCGGACGAGTGCACATCGTGTACCGCGTGCCTACCGGTGTGCCCAGTGGGGGCGATCTACACCGAGGACACCGTCCCGGACGGGACCCCGGCCCGACCACACCACAAGGACGACCCGTGGAAGGCGAACGACGAGGCGTTCTTCGTCGAACTGAACCGCAGGGTCTTCGCCGACATCCAGTGAGCGCCGAGCCGGGCGGTTCGCCCCAAGATCTGAGCGAGCTGTATCGAGCCCTGCTCCTGCCTCGCCTGATCGAGGAGAAGATGCTCGTGCTGCTTCGACAGGGTCGGCTCTCGAAGTGGTTCTCGGGCATCGGCCAGGAAGCCATCTCCGTGGGCGTGGTCGCCGCCACCGAGCCCGACGACTGGCTGCTGCCCCTGCACCGCAACCTCGGCGTCTTCACGGCCCGTGAGGTTCCCCTCGACCGACTGCTCCGCCAGCTACTCGGAAGGGAAGGCGGCTTCACGGCCGGCCGAGACCGCTCCTTCCACTTCGGGTCCCTCGAGCACCGGGTCGTCGGCATGATCAGCCACCTCGGGGCGATGCTCCCCGTGGCCGACGGCCTCGCCCTCGCCGCCCAGCTGCGGGGCGAGACGAGAGTGGCGGTGGCCTTCATCGGCGATGGCGCCACCAGCGAGGGTGACGTGCACGAGGCCATGAACCTCGCCGCCGTGTGGCGGCTGCCGGTGGTGTTCCTCGTGGAGAACAACCAGTACGGGCTGTCCACGCCGACGAGCGAGCAGTACGCATGTGCCGATCTCGCCGACCGGGCCGTCGGCTACGGGATGCCGGGCGCCGTGGTCGACGGCAATGACGTGTTGGCGGTCCGCGACGCCGTCGCCGAGGCCGCCGCCCGGGCCCGACGCGGCGAGGGTCCGTCGCTCCTCGAATGCAAGACGTTCCGCATGCGAGGCCACGAAGAGACCTCCGCCACCGACTACGTGCCGACCGACGTCGTGGTCGCGTGGGCCGAACGAGACCCGATCGCGCGCTTCGAGCGGGTGCTCGACGCCGCCGGCGGCTACGGCGAGACCCAACGGTCCGCCGCCCGTCAGGAGCTCCAGGCAGGGATCGACGCCCTCGTGGCCGAGGCCCTGGCCGCGCCCGAACCCCGCTCGACGAACGAGCAGGAGCTGGCCCACGTGTGGGCGGCGCCCTGTCCGTTGCCACGCGCCGACAGCGACCGCACGCAGGCCACGCCGCCGGTCCCGTCCGAGGTCCGCTACCTCGACGCCATCAGCGACGGCCTTCGCACCGCCATGCGGGCCGATGAGCGGGTGCTGCTGCTCGGGCAGGACATCGCCGAGTACGGCGGCGTGTTCAAGGTCACCGCTCGGTTCGTGGAGGAGTTCGGCAGGGGAAGGGTCCGGAACACCCCGATGAGCGAGTCGGGGGCCATCGGCGCCGCGCTCGGTCTGGCGCTCGACGGCTTCCGCCCGGTGGTCGAGCTGCAGTTCGGCGACTTCGTGACGTGTGGGTTCAACCAGATCGTGAACAACCTGGCGAAGACCCACTATCGGTGGGACGCGGCGGTGCCGGTGGTGCTCCGGCTGCCGATCGGCGGCGGGCTCGGCTCGGGCCCCTTCCACAGCCAGTCCCCCGAGGCGTGGTTCTGCCACGTGGCCGGGCTCAAGGTGGTGGCGCCGGCCACGCCGGCGGACGCCAAGGGCCTGCTCCTGGCCGCCCTCCAGGACGGGAACCCGGTGCTGTACCTGGAGCACAAGTTCCTGTACCGCAACGCCACGGGCCCGGTCCCGCCGGGGTGGCACGTCGTCCCCATCGGCCAGGCCAGGGTGGCGCGACCGGGCCGGGACGCCACGGTCGTCACCTGGTCGGCGGGGGTCTCCTGGGCCCTCGAAGCCGCGGCCGCGTTGGAGACGGAAGGGGCAAGCATCGAGGTCGTCGACCTGCGCTCCCTGCTCCCATGGGATGTCGAGCTGGTGCTGGAGTGCGTGCGGCGCACGAGCCGGGCGCTCGTGCTGCACGAAGCACCACTGACCGGGGGCTTCGGCGGGGAGATCGCGGCGACCATCGGCCAGCAGGCGTTCGCCGATCTCGATGCCCCTGTCGCCCGCGTCGGCGGGCTCGACACCCCCGTGCCCTTCGCCATGGGGCTGGAACAGGCGGGCTCGGCCCGAGCCCGGCTCTCCGGCGCCCTGCGCACCCTGCTCGCCTATTGAAGCGCCAGCACGTCGGTGAGGATGTCGAGCCCATGCTCGAGCTCGGCGTCGCTGAGCGTGAGCGGGGGCGCGAGTCGGACGACGTTCTGGTCCCGTCCGCACGTGAGGACGATGAGGCCGCGTTCCAGGCAGCCGGCCGAGACCGCCTCGGCCGTGGCCGCGTCGCTGAGCTCGACGCCGATCATCAGCCCCACCCCTCGCACGTTCACCTCGAGGGCGGGGTTCTGGGCCTGGACCGCACGGAGCCGGCTGATGGCCCGCTCCCCCAGGATGCGCGCTCGTTCGTAGAGCCCCTCCTCCTCGAGAACGTCGATCGTCGCCAGCGCCGCCGCGCACGACACCGGGTTGCCGCCGAACGTCGAGCCGTGGGTGCCCGTGGGCCAACCGTCCATGAGCCGGCGGGGGGCGACGATGCCGCCCAGCGGGAGGCCCGACGCGACGCCCTTGGCGAAGAGAAGGACGTCGGGTGTGACCCCGAAGGTCTCGGCCGCGAACGGGCTGCCGGTGCGCCCGAACCCGCATTGCACCTCGTCGAACACGAGGAGGATGCCGTGCTCGTCGCAGCGGTCTCGCAGCCCCCGCAACCACGCGACCGGCGGCGGGACGTACCCACCCTCACCCAGCACCGGCTCCACGATCATGGCCCCCACCTGGCTGGCGGGAGCCACGTGGGCCAGCAGGTCGTCGAGGCCACGGAGGGCCGTGCGCACTGCGACCTCGTCGTCGCCGTCGAAGTCCCGAGGCATGCAGTAGGGAGCGTGGTGGACGGAGGGCAACAGCGGTTCGTAGCCCTCGCGGTACGAGCCCTTCGCCGTGGTCAGTGACGTGGCCGCCAGGGTCCGGCCGTGGAACGCCCCGAGGAAGGCGACGACCCCGGGCCGCCCGGTCAATCGGCGGGCCAGCTTCAGGGAACCCTCGACCGCTTCGGCGCCCGAGTTGCAGAAGAAGATCTGGGGCTCCTCGAAGAACGGGACCAGACCGGCGATGCGCTCGGCCAGCTCCACGTTCAGCGTGTGGTGCGTGGTCACCGACGTGTGCAGCAGCTTCCCCGCCTGCTGCTGGACGGCGGCGACGACCTTCGGGTGGCAGTGACCGACGTTCGTCGCCGCGATCCCCGACCCGAAGTCGAGGAACCGACGCCCCTCCACGTCGACGATCCAGCTCCCCTCGCCGCGCGCCGCCACGATGTCGTGGTAGCGGCCCGACACCCCGCCGAGCACGGCCCGATCACGGTCGAGCCAGGCAGAGGTTGCCGTGGCCGCCTCCTGGACGGAACGATCCACTGTCGCCATGTCAGGCCTCCCCGGTCACGGGTGCTCGGTTGTCGATCTGGGCGCGCTGCAGTCGCCCGGAGTAGTCGATGTAGACGCTCTTGAGCTGGCTGAACTGCTCGATGCCCCGCTGGCCCGCCTCGCGGAAGCCGTTGCCGGTGTGGCGGGTGCCACCGAAGGGCAGCGAGATCTCGGCCCCGATGGTGGGGGCGTTCACGTAGACGATGCCCGCGTCGATGCGGTCGACCGCGTGCAGGGCCCGGTTGACGTCCCTCGTGTAGATGGAGGCCGACAGGCCGTACTCCACCGAGTTGACCACGGCGATGGCCTCGTCGAGGTCCTCGACTTCGAGGACAGCGAGGACCGGCCCGAACACCTCCTCCCGTGCCACTCGGCTGGCGGGCTTCACGCCGGTGAGGACGGTCGGCTCGACGAATGAGCCCTGGTCGCAGCCCGGCACGTCCCGGCGCAGCCGACCGCCGCAGGCGAGCCCTGCGCCCTCCCCCACCGCGACCTCGACGGCACCGACGATCCGCTCGGCCGACGCCGCCGTGATGACGGGTCCCACGTCGGTCGAGGGATCCAGAGGGTCACCGAGCCGCAGCGTTTGGGCCCGCCCGACGATCCGATCGATCAGTTCGTCGGCGATCGCCGGGTGGACGACGAGACGACTGGTCGACGTGCAGCGTTGGCCCGCCGTGCCGAAGGCGCCGAAGATGGCCCCGTCGACCACGAGGTCGAGGTCGGCATCGTCCCGGACGATCATGGCGTTCTTGCCGCCGAGCTCGAGGGACACCACCTTCGGGCCGTGCTCCATGGCCGCCACCGCCACCGCCCGCCCGGTGGGCACCGACCCGGTGAAGCTCAAGGCGCCCACACCCTGGTGCACCGCCAGCACCACCGCCGGATCGGCGTAGCCGTACACCGCCTGGAGCAGCCCTCGCGGCAGGCCCGCCTCTGCACACGCCGTCACGAACGCGGCTGCGCACGCGGGAGCGTGTTCCGACGGCTTGAGGACGATGCCGTTGCCGGCGAGGAGGGCCGGGAAGACCTTCCACGCGGGGATGGCCACGGGGAAGTTCCACGGCGTGATCAGCCCCACCACCCCGATGGGCTGGCGCGTGGTCCAGGCCAGCTTGTCCCGGAGCTCGGATGGGACGGTCTCGCCCCAGGCGGCGCGACCCTGGCCGGCGACGAACCGGGCCATGTCGATCGCCTCTTGCACGTCGCCGCCGGCTTCGACCAGCACCTTGCCCGCCTCGCGGGCGACCAGGCGTGACAGCTCCGACTTCCGTTGCGCCAACACCACGGCGCACTGTCCGATGATCTCGGCCCGTTCCGGGACGGGCACCGCGGCCCACGCTCGCTGGGCGTCCGCGGCCACCGCAACCGCGGCATCGACGTCGCCGCCGCCCTGGACCGGGAACGTCGCCACCACCTCGGCCGGTCGAGCGGGGTTGCAGGAGTCGAACGTCGCCATCGGACCCTCCCCCGAGCCTGGAACAGTCGTTCCGAACTCAATCCGCATTGTAACGTGCAGTACATCGATCTGATAGAGCGCATCACCGAGGGCGAGTCCCGGCTGTCATCCGCCGAGCGCCGCGTGGCCGCCGCCGTGCTCGACGGGCTGCCAGGCGTGGCCTTCGGCACCGTCGCCGGCTTGGCCCGCAGCTCGGGAACCAGTGGCGCCACCGTGATGCGGTTCGCGGAGAAGCTCGGGTACCGCGGCTTCGCCGACCTCCAGGCGGCCGTTCGCCACGAGCTGTGGGACAACCTGCGACCCGCCACCGAGCGCATCCGCCTCCGACCCCCACATGACCTGCTGGGTCGGGCCCTGACCGCCGAGCTCGGCAACGTGCAGGCGACGCTCGGCGAGGTCGACCCAGCCTCCTTCGAGACCGCGGTCCGTCTGCTCGTCGCCCGGCGGGCCCGGATCCACGTCGTCGCCGGCGAGGCCGCGGTCGGCATCGCCCACGTGCTGGCCGAGCAGCTCGCGATGCTCCGCGACGGCGTGATCGTCCTGGGAGGCTCGCCCGTGCGGGTCGCCGGCCAGCTCGCCAACGCCGCCGCCGGGGACGTGGCCGTGGTGATCGACCTGCGCCGTTACGACCGCTGGTTGGTGGACGCCGTCGGCGTCGCGGCCGATGCCGGTCTCAAGGTCGTGACCCTCACCGACGGGCCACTCTCGCCGTTCGCCCGAGGCGCGACCGTGGGCTTCACGGTGGCCGCCGAGGGTGTCGGGCCATTCGACAGCTACGTGGGGGCCCTCGCCCTGGTCAACGCGTTGGTGGCCGGGGTCGCAGCCCGGCTCCGGGCCGGTGCCACCAAGCGTCTCGACCGCATCGAGGCGGCCTGGCGCCAGGCCGGTGCCCTGCACCTGGAGTGACGCCTCAAACGGACAGCCCGCCTGTAGGGGATTCGCCCGCGGGTTGATGACGGATCCCTGAGTGGGCGGTGCGGACGACGCTCGGCTCGATCACGAGGACGACGCGACGCTCCCACTCGCGCTTCGGAAACGGCACCCCGATGTACTTCACCGACATGCGGTCCAGGAACGTCAGATCGTCGTCCTGGCGCACCTCCGCGATCCGGCCGCGAATCAGCAGCTGGTCGTACGGATCCTCGAACGACGTCATGGCCAGCGCCACCCGTGCGTCGGCCTCGGCGTTGCGGGACTTGATCGACGTGCCGTCGGTCGTGATCAGCACCAGATCGTCCTCGTGGTCGAGCCACACCGGCTCGACCTTGGGCTCACCGCCCGGCATCAGCGTCGATAGATAGCCGTAGTTGGCCCCGCGGAGCAGCCGGCGGGCGTCGTCGTTCAGTCGCGTCTTCATGCGCTCAACGTAGGGACCGCTGATTTCGGTTCTGCTTCGGAGACCTGACGCATGACGTGTTGTCGCTGACCACCGCCGTGGTGCAGGTGACCGCGTCTGTACCCCCACGAAGGGGGGGATTCTCCCCCGCCACATGGAGCTACTGCAGCCAGGGAGGGCCTTTGACAATCGGCTGACACGGCTGATGGGGGGGACTGGCATGGATTCCCGGCGCGATTCGAGGATGCGGTCGGAGCTGGCGGGCGGCTCCGCCGTGCGGCGCCGGGGAAAGCTCCGAGCCGACTGCCGGAGGGGCCTTGCCGTCGCGGCGGCCGCCGCCGTGGTCATGGGATCGTTGGTGTCGTTGGCGCGGATGACGCCGGCCCGGGCAGCCGTCGTGCCCCGGATGACGCCCACCGCGGACGCATACGTGGATCGGGCCCGGCCCCGGCAGTCGTTCGGCACCGGCCTCGTCCTACGGTCCACGTCCCGCGGCAGGGTCACCTACCTGCGCTTCGACCTTCGCGGCGTCAATGCGCCCGTGCGCAAGGCTGTGCTGCGGGTCCGGCTCTCGAGGAGGTCCGCCCGGAACCTGACCGTTCGGACCGTGGCACCACGGGCTTGGGGCGAGCGTTCGCTCACGTGGCGCTCGGCGCCCCCGCTGGGGGGCATCGTGGCAAGGTCGAAGACGCGCAGCGGCGCATGGGTCAGCCTCGACGTCTCCCGGGCCGTGCGGTCAGGGACGCTGGTGAACCTGGCCGTGACTTCGGCCGGCAGGGCCGTCTCGTTCTCGAGCCGAGAGTCGAGATCCTTCTCGCCACACCTCGTCCTCGAGCTGGGCACGCCGCCCGACACGACGCCGCCCGCGGCGCCCAGGTCGCTGAAGGCCGACGGCGGCGACGGGGTCGTGGTGCTCGACTGGCCTGACAACACCGAAAAGGATCTCGCCACTTACCGGGTGTTCCGCGCCAACCCGAACGGCACGTGGTCGACGAAGCCGTTGGCCACGGTGAAGGCATCGACCTTCTCCGATCGTCTGGTCGTCTCCGGCACCGGCTACTCGTACCGGGTGGCGGCCGTGGATGCGTCTGGCAACCAGGGTCAGCCATCGCCTCCGGCCACGGCCACCCCGCACGACCTCACCGGGCCGAGTGCGCCCAGCGGACTCGTCGGCACGCCCGGCGACCGGATCGCGATCCTCGACTGGACGGACAGCAGCGCGGGCGATCTCGCCGGATATCGGGTCTATCGGATGAACGCCGACGGGACGTGGCCGACCACGCCGCTGGCCACGCCCGCCGCGTCCACCTACACCGATGTCGCCGTGGTCAACGGCAACGCCTACACGTACCGGGTCACCGCCGTGGACACGTCGGGCAACCAGAGCCCGCCCTCCACCTCGATCGCCGTCACGCCGCGGACACCCTCCTCACCGGTGGTGGTGCCACCGGGACCGACGAACCCGGCACCGGGGGGAGGCGGCACAACGACACCGCCTCCGGTGGTGCCGGCTACGCCCACCGGCCTGTCGGCCACACCGCTCGATCACGCCGTGGCCCTCGACTGGGCGGACAACCCCGAGAGCGGAGCGACCTACCGCGTGTTCCGGATGAACCCGGACGGCAGCTGGCCCACCACCCCGTTGGCCACGCCCGCGGCGTCGACGTACACCGACGCCTCCGCCCTCACCGGCACCACGTACACCTACCGCGTCACCGCCATCGTCGGTGCCAGCCAGAGTGCGCCGTCGGCAAGCGTCTCGGCCGCGCCGTTCGCTCCGGTCGGCGCCCCTCGCTGCGGCACCCGTAGCCCGTACACCGACGCGGTGCTGGGCGCCGCCGGTGTCGCCGCCTATTGGCGGCTCGGGGAGACCACCGGCACCGTCGCCTGCGACAGTGCCGGCACCGCCGACGGCGGGTACCAGAACGGTGTCGTGCTCGGCCAACCCGGCCTGGTGGTGGCCGGCGCCGACCCGTCGGTGCGACTCGACGGGACGAACGACTACGTCCACATCCCGAACGGCCCGAGACTGAACCCCGTCAACGGGATCACCATCGAGGCCTGGGTCCACCCGACCACCCGACCGACCAGCCAGACGGTCGTGCGCAAGGAAGGCCAGTACCTCGTTCGGCTGGTCGACCAGTCGATCTACGCCCGGCTGTGGTGGTCAGATGGGACGTTCACCGAAGCGACGTCACCGTCGATGCTGGGCATCGACGCAACCGACCACGTGGTGGTCAGCTACGACGGCAGTGCCATCCGGCTCTACCACGACGGCGTCCTCGTGTTGGCCAAGCCCGTCAGCGGCAAGACGCTCGCCACGACCGCCAACTCCTTCCACATCGGCCTCAGCGAGGGCTTCGACCCGTTCACGGGCACCGTCGACGACGTCGCCCTCTATGGGGTCGGTCTGTCCGCCAGCCAGGTCGCCGCTCATTACCAGGCGGCGGCGGTCCCGCTGGAACAGCCCAAGTCGCTCAAGGCCTCGGGCGGCGCCACGGCCATCGGCCTGCGCTGGGGCTCCTCCGGCATGGCCGCGGCCGGCTACAACGTCTACCGCGCCAACCCGGACGGCACGTGGCCGGCTTCGCCGCTGACCGTCCTGTCCGGGTCCAGCACCGTCAGCTTCGTCGACACGGCGGCGCCGCTGACGGCGACCTACCGGGTCACGGCCCGCACCAGCACCGGAGCCGAGACGGCGCCCTCCGGTCCCGCCACCGCCACTCGCGAGCCGTCGGTCCTGTTGCTCGCCGGTGACATCGCCGGCTGCGACGGCTTGGGCGACGGGTGGACCGCCGACCTTCTCGACTCCACCTCCGGCGACGTGCAGACGATCGGTGACCACGCCTACGAGGACGGCAACGCCGCCCAGTTCGCCGAGTGCTACGACCCGACCTGGGGCCGCCAGCGTTGGCGGACCCACCCCGCCCTCGGCGGCCACGACTACCTCGACCCGAACGCCGGCGCCTACTTCTCCTACTTCGGCGCCGCCGCCGGCGATCCGACCAAGGGGTACTACAGCTACGACCAAGCGGGCTGGCACATCGTGGTCCTCAACTTCAACTGCGCCGCCGCCGGGTGCGATCCCGGCAGCGTCCAGGAGCAATGGCTGCGCGCCGATCTCCGGGCTCATCCCGTGGCGTGCACCGCCGCCATCCTCCACGCCCCCCGGTGGAGCTCAGGCAACGTCCACGGATCCCAGACGTCGGTCGACGGGCTCTGGCGGGCGGCGTTCGACGAAGGGGTCGACGTGATGATGAGCGCCGAGGACCACGACTACGAACGCTTCGCCCCCATGGATGGCAATGGCTCCCCGAGTCCGAACGGCATGCGCGAGTTCGTGCTCGGAACCGGCGGCCGCGGCCACTACGTCTTCGTCAACCCGGCCCCGAACAGCGAGGTTCGCGGGAGCGACACGTTCGGCGTCCTCAAGCTCACCATGCATCCCAACAGCTACGACTGGAACTTCCTGGGAATCCCCCAGCAGCCGGCCCTCAACGACACGGGGTCAGCGGCCTGCCACTAAGACCCCCTGAGCTGCCCGACTTGACCCGGGTAGGATACTCAGTATCCTACCCGGTATGGTCATGACCCGGAACTGGCAATGAGCGTTCGTCACGCACTGTTGGCGCTGCTCAGCGATGGGCCGAAGTACGGGCTGCAGCTGCGGCACGAGTTCGAGGCCAGGACCGGGGAGGTGTGGCCGCTCAACGTCGGGCAGGTGTACACAACCCTGCAACGCCTCGAACGTGACGGCTTGGTGGTGGGGTCGGAAGGGGCCGAGGAAGGACCGCAGAAGGGCTACCGCATCACCGTGGACGGTGCTCGTGAGCTGACCTCCTGGCTCCAGACCCCACCCGACGTCGAGCAGCCGCCCCGCGACGAGCTGCTGATCAAGGTGCTGGTGGCCGTACAGGTGCCCGGCGTCGATGTCCACGACGTGATCCAGGTGCACCGGCGCCACCTGATCGAGTTGATGCAGCGCTATACGGCGGTCAAGGCCGACGCCGCCGAGGATGACGTGGCGCTGGCCCTGGTGGTCGACGCCGAGCTGTTCCGCATCGAGGCCGCGGTGCGCTGGCTCGACGCGGCCGATGCCCGTCTGCCACGCGTCACCCCAACGCCGGGCGCTCCCGCGAGGGGAGCGCCGGCCGCCGGCAAGGCTCCCGCCCGACGGTTGGGGGCCCGGTCGTGACCGCGATGCTCGAGCTCCGCCACGTGTCGAAGGTCTACGGCGAGGGGCTCACCGAGGTGCACGCGCTCCTCGAGGTCAACCTGGCGGTCGCCAGGGGCGAGCTGGTCGCGATCATGGGGCCGAGCGGGTCGGGCAAGAGCAGCCTCTTGACCATCGCCGGCAGTCTCGAGGACCCCACGAGCGGCGACGTCGTGGTCGGTGGCGCTTCGCTCCAGGGGATGTCACGCCGTGAGAAGTCGCGGCTGCGGCGACGCTCCATCGGGTTCGTCTTCCAGGACTTCAACCTGCTCTCGGGGCTCACCGCCGCCGAGAACGTCGCCATGCCCTTGGAGCTCGACGGCACCTCGGCCCGTGCGGCACGAGCGGCCGCCATGACCGCGCTGGAGTACCTCGGCCTCGCCGACCGGGCCGAGCACCACCCGGACGACCTCTCTGGCGGCGAGCGCCAGCGCGTGGCGATCGCCCGTGCGATCGTCGGGGAACGCGGGCTGCTCCTGGCCGACGAGCCCACCGGCGCACTCGACTCGATCAACAGCGAGGCCGTGATGCGATTGCTTCGCGACATCACGCGGCGCGGCGCCGCGGGCGTGGTGGTGACCCACGACGCGCAGCTGGCCTCGTGGGCCGACCGGGTGGTGTTCCTGCGCGACGGACGCGTGGTCGACCAGACCGTCCCGCCCGCCGGACCCGAATCGCTCCTGGCCTCCGGCCCGCAGTCGTGAGCGCCGAGGGTGAGCGCTCCGGGCCCGGCCGCCGGGCCGTGCTGCGCTGGGCGTGGCGGCTGTTCCGCCGGGAATGGCGACAGCAGCTCCTCCTGCTGGCGCTGGTGACCCTCGCCGTCGCCGCCGCCGTGGCCGGGGCGTCGATGGCGGTCAACGCGGCTTCGGCGACAGGGAGCAAGTTCGGCGAGGGCGGCGCCATGACCAGCCTGGACGCCACGCATCCGGAGGCGGCGCGCGCCGGCCTCGCGGCCGCGAAGCAGCAGTTCGGTGAAGTCGAGGTCATCGCGCACACGGCGGTTCCGGTGGCGGGGTCGGCGGAGTTGCTCGACGTACGCGCCCAGGACCCGGACGGGATCTACGGCCACGGCATGCTCGCCCTGCGTGAGGGTCACTATCCCGACCAGGCCGCCGAGGTCGCGCTCACCACGGATGCGGCCGACCTCCTGTCGGCCGGCATCGGCGACGTCGTCGACCTCGGCGGCGTCAAGCGAACCGTCGTGGGTCGGGTCGAGAACCCGCGCGACCTGAGCGACGAGTTCGCGCTGATCGCCCCCGGCGATGACATCCGCGCCGATTCGTGGTCGGTTCTGCTCGACCTGGACAGCCGCCGCGGCCCTTCGGCAGCGGGCGCTGGTGGCGGGACCGGCGGACCCTCGTTTGGCATCATGACCGGCGGCACCGACAAGGCCGCCGTGGTGGCCAGCGTCCTCGTGGCGACGACGCTCGCCATGGCGCTGGTCTGCCTCATCGCGGCGGCAGGGTTCATCGTCGTGGCGCAGCGCCGTCAACGCCAGCTGGGCCTACTGGCCGCCATCGGCGCGACCGACCGGCACCTGCGCCTGGTGATGCTGGCCAACGGTGCGATCGTCGGTTTCGCCGCGGCGCTGGTGGGCGGCGCCCTCGGTGTCCTGGGCTGGATGGCCGCCGCCCCGGCGGTGGAGACCGCGGCCGGGCATCGCATCGACCGCTTCGACCTGCCTTGGGCGCTGATCACCGAGTGCATGGCGCTCGCCGTCGTCATGGCCACGGCCGCCGCCTGGTGGCCGGCCCGGGCCGTGGCCCGGCTGCCGGTCATGGCGGCGTTGTCGAGGCGCCCGGCCCGCCCGTCGTCGGTCCACCGATCCCTCGCCCTGGCCCTGGTGCTCGTGGCCCTCGGCGTGGGCGGCATCGCCGCGGCGAACCCGACCGGCGACCACGTCCGGCCGCTCGTGCTGATCGCCGGCGTGGTGGCGGTGGTCGTCGGTGTGGTGCTGGCGTCACCGGCGGCGATCCGTGCGCTGGCGGCGCCGGCGGGCCGGCTGCCACTCGCGCCACGCCTCGCGCTGCGCGACCTGGTGCGCTACCAGGCGCGGGCGGCCGCCGCCCTGGCCGCGATCACGCTGGGCCTGGGCATCTCGGTCGCCGTGGTCGTCGTGGCCAAGGCCAACGAGTTCCGCAGCGACGAGGGCAACCTGTCGGCCCGGGAGCTCATCATCAGGGTCGGTGATTCGAGGAACGCGGCCGACCCGAGCCTGTCCCAGGCGGCCGTGGACCGCCTCGACGCCGCCGCGGCCAGGGTCGCCGCCGCCGCAGGCGATCCGGCGATCCTCACGCTCGACGTAGCCATGAACCCCTCGGCCGGGAGCGACGCGAACGTCCAGGAGCCCGTCGGCGTCGCGCGGGCGATGAACAGCCACTCGTTCCGGGGCCTCGGCCTTCCCTACGTCGCCACGCCGCAGCTGCTCCGGTACTACGGGATCGATCCGGCGACCGTGGACGACGGCACCGAACTGCTCACCTCGCTCGGTCGCGACGTGTTGCTCCTCGACCAGAAGGTGCGGCCCGACGTGGCCAACGGCGGATCCGGCGTCCAACGGGTCGACCTCTCGTCCTACACGTCGGGGCCCAGGGCGCTCGTGACGGAGGGCGCGCTGGACCGGCACGGCTGGGTCCGAGCTCGGGCCGGCTGGCTGCTCGAATCGTCGACGCCGCTGTCGGCGGCGCAGGTCAGGGCGGCCCGCACGGCGGCAGGCAATGCCGGCCTGACCATCGAAGCGCGCTCCACGCAGGACGGCCTGACGACCCTGCGGACCGTGGCGACGGCGGTCGGCGCCCTGTTGGCGCTGGCCATCGTGGCCATGACCATCGGGCTGATCCGCGGCGAGGCCGCCGGTGATCTGCGCACCCTCACCGCCACCGGCGCTACCGGCCACACCCGGCGCACCCTGACGGCCAGCACGGCCGGCGCCCTGGCCCTGCTCGGCGTGGTGCAAGGCACCGTTGGTGCCTACCTCGCCCTGCTTGCCGGCTACCACGCCGACCTGGCCTCGCTGGCCCGGCCCCCCGTCGCCCAGCTGCTGGTGTTGGCGATCGGGTTGCCGGTCGTCGC
>JAOBWJ010000076.1 GCA_025463335.1 Acidimicrobiales bacterium | reverse complement strand
CAGTCACTCACCATCCAGACCGCCTTCCCGACCCTCACGACAGCAGGCGGGGCCGGCCTGTTCGTTCGCATCTTCAACACGGGACAGTCGTGTTGGCTCGACGGCCATCCGGGTGTGTCTCTACGCACCGCCAAGGGCGATTGGACGACCCTTCGCCTGCGCCCCTCGGATGCCGTCGCCACGAACGGCCCACCCTGGACCGGCGTGTTCGATCCGAGCCTGGTCGGTGTCGTCGTCTTCGGCCAACAACCCGACGCGAACGGCTCGGCCGTGCGCTACAGCGCGCTTCGACTTCTCCTGCCAAACGGCGGTGGCTCGTTGGAACACAAGATCGGCGTCACCTTCAACTCACCCGAACTCACCGTGCAGGCGTTCGAGGCCGACAGCCAGGACCGGTGATCCGGAGAGCCCGGTTGCGCCCTCGGGGGCTAACGCAGCTGCGCCGCCACCGTCTCGCCGAAGGCGGCGAGCGTCTCGGGCTTGGCGAAGTCGGTGAACCAGGCGTAGACCCGCTCGACGCCCCGCTCGGCCAGGCGGCCGTAGTGGTCGATGAGCTGGTTGGCATCACCCACGGCGACGCCGCTGCGGCCGAAGCGTCGCTCCGCCAGCTCGGTGACGGCGACCCGCTCGTCCTCCGAGGGCACGAACGCCACCATCTGCTGGATCGACACCCGCGCCTTGCCCACCCGGGGCCGCAGCTCGTCGATCTTGTCGACGATGCCGGTGTGCAGGTTCCACCAGTCGGCGTGCTTGGCCACCAGCTCGAGCGTCTTGGGCCCGGCGCCGCCGATCACGATCGGGATGCGATGCAGCGGCCCGGGCGCCTGGAACGCGCCCTTCAGGTGGTGGAACTCGCCGTCGTAGTCGACGACTTCCCCCGCCCACAGGGCGTGGAGCACCTCGAGCGTCTCCTTCATCCGGGCCACCCGCTGGCGGGGCTCGGTGCTGCCGGTGCCGAACACCTCGAACTCCGCCGGGACCGAGCCCCAACCGAGGCCCAGCTCGTAGCGACCACCCGACGCGTGGTCGAGCGACACCGCCTCACGGGCCAGCATCGCCGGGTGGCGAAAGGCGTCGCACAGCACGAGGGTGCTGAGCGTCAGCGTCTCGGTGTGGGCGGCCAGCCACGTGTTGGTGACCATGGCCTCGTACATGGGCTGGTCCTCGGCCGCGGGCGGAGCCAGGTGGTCCATGCCGGCGATGCCCCCGAACCCGGCGGCCTCGGCCGCCTGGGCCCGCTCCACCAGCTGCTCCAGCGTCATGCGCATCTGGGGCAGGAACAGATGGAACTCGAGGCTCAAGACGTCTGCCGCCCACTCACGCGTCGCGGTCGTTGCGCCGCGATGCTCATCGTTCGCTCGCAAGCACGCTCACCAGGGACGCTCGCGACGAGCGGCCACCGGCTTGCGCCACCACCGACCAGAGAACCGCCACGGCGGCGGGCCGGCCGGCGCGTCGTCGACCACGACCACGACGGGCCGGGTGACCTCGATGGCCGCCATGATCGCCGCCAGCTCCTCGTCGGTCGGCGTGGGCCGAACCTCCGCGCTCACAGGGGCGTGTTGCCGTGCTTGCGACGCGGCAGCTCCTCGCGCTTGGACTTGAGCATGCGCAGGCCGGCGATCAGCTTGCGGCGAGTCTCGGCCGGGTCGATGACGTCGTCGACGTAGCCCCGCTCGGCGGCGTTGTACGGGTTGGCGTGCTGTTCGGTGTACTCGTCGACCAGCTCGGCCCGGCGAGCCACCGGGTCGGCGGCGGACTGCAGCTCGCGCTTGAACAGGATCTCGACGGCGCCCGACGGGCCCATGACCGCGAGCTCGGCCGACGGCCAGGCGAACGCCAGGTCGGCGCCGATCGACTTGGAGTTCATGACCACGTAGGCGCCGCCGTAGGCCTTGCGGGTGATGACCTGGATGCGGGGCACGGTCGACTCGCAGTAGGCGTAGAGCAGCTTGGCGCCGTGGCGGATGATGCCGCCGTACTCCTGGTCGACGCCGGGCAGGAAGCCGGGCACGTCGACGAAGGTCACCAGCGGGATGTTGAAGGCGTCGCACGTGCGCACGAAGCGGGCCGCCTTCTCCGACGACTCGATGTCGAGCACGCCGGCCAGCACGGCCGGCTGGTTGCCGACGATGCCGACGACCTCGCCGCCCAGGCGGGCGAAGCCGCACACGATCGAGCGGGCCCAATGGTGGTAGTACTCGAAGAAGTCGCCGTCATCGACGATCGTCTCGATGACCTTCACCATGTCGTAGGGCTTGTTGGGGCTGTCCGGCATGAGGTCGATCAGCTCGGGACACAAGCGGTCGGGGTCGTCGTCCGACTCGAACCGCGGGGGCTCCTCGAGGTTGTTCGACGGCAGGAACGAAACCAGGTACCGGACCTGGTCGAGGCACTCCTGCTCGCTGTTGGCCACGAAGGTGGCCACGCCCGACTTGCTGGCGTGGGTCATGGCCCCGCCCAGCTCCTCCAGCGTCACGTCCTCGCCTGTCACCGTCTTCACCACGTCGGGCCCGGTGATGAACATGTGCGACGTCTCGCGCACCATGAAGATGAAGTCGGTGAGCGCCGGGCTGTAGACGGCGCCACCGGCGCACGGGCCGAGGATCACGCTGATCTGGGGGATCACACCCGACGACTGCACGTTGCGGTGGAAGATGCCGCCGTAGGAGGCGAGCGAGACCACGCCTTCCTGGATGCGGGCGCCGGCGCCGTCGTTGAGGCCGATGAAGGGGGCGCCGACCGACAGGGCCAGGTCCATGACCTTGTGGATCTTCTCGGCGAACACCTCGCCGAGGGCGCCACCGAACACGGTGAAGTCCTGGGCGAACAGGAAGACCTTGCGGCCGTCGATCGTGCCCCAGCCGGTGATCACACCGTCGGTGAAGGGGCGCTCGTCCTCGAGGCCCATGCCGTGGGCCCGGTGGCGGGCCAGCATGTCGAGCTCGTGGAAGGAGCCGGGGTCGAGCAGGTACTCGATCCGCTCGCGGGCGAGGAGCTTGCCCTTGGCGTGCTGGCGCTCGACGGAGCGCTCCGATCCGGCGTGGAGGGCCTGTTCCTTGCGCTTGTTCAGCTCGTCCAGGCGCTCGCGAAGGGGATGTTCGGTCATCGGGGCGAACGCTAGTGGAGCAAATCCGGCGCCAGACCATTCCCCACGCCCCGACGAGCGGTGTCCGGCCCGTTCGGGTGGTTTCCGGAATGGCTCTGGGCGCGGTCAACCGGTGCCGTCACGCTGATGTGCGCTCCGGCCGGACATCGGTCGACACGCGCCACCCGAGGAGACCTTCGACGTGATGCACCACGCACGGATCGCTCTTGTCCTCGGCGGCCTCGCCGCCGTCGCCGTGCTGGTGGGCCTACCGGCCACGCCGGTGTCCGCCGACCCCGCTCCGGTGGTCGTGACCGAGGCCGACGTCGTCCGCCAGGTCGAGAACACCGCCCCGACGGCGCGCTGGGTGCTCTACACACGGGCCTCCACGCCGCCGCCGCCGGCGACGGCGACCTTCACCGCTGGGCCGGGGACGCCGCCGTTCGGCACCGGGAGCCTCACCCTCTCCACGCCGACGGACAAAGCGAAGGCCTTCCTGTTCAACTACGACCACGTCGGCACCCCGCTCGCCCAGCTGGGCCAGATCGAGTACTGGACGAACCGGACCTCCGGCACGGCGGCCCCGATCGTCGCCCTCAACCTCGAGGTCGACGTCAACGGGGCGGCGCCCGGGGGTTTCACCACGCTGGTGTACGAGCCGTACGTGAACCCGAGCGTGACCGCGATCGTGAACCAGACGTGGCAGCGATGGGATGCCGACGCCGGCCGGTGGTGGAGCTCGCGCGGGACCGCGACGCCTGCCGTGCTGCCCGCGTGCAAGCAGGCCACGCCCTGCTCCTGGTCGTCGATCGTCGCCGGCAGCCCCGCCGCCGTCGTCGGCGGCGGCGTCGGCGTGAACCAGGGCAGCGGCAACCCGCTGACGGTGAGCTCCGCCGACGGCTTCACCATCCACGGGATCACCTACGACTTCGAGCTGACGCCGCCCGACGCGGACGGGGACGGCGTCGCCGACGCGGCCGACAACTGCCCGGCGGTCCCGAACCCGGCACAGGCCGACGCCGACACCGACGGCGTCGGTGACGCGTGCGACCCGGACGTCGACGGCGACAGCGTCGCCAACGCGACCGACAACTGCCCCTCGACGCCGAACGCCGACCAGGCCGACGTCGACACCGACGGCCTCGGCGACGCGTGCGACGACTTCACCGATGTCGACCACGACGGGATCGAGGACACGGCCCCGCCGACCAGCGCGGCGCAGTGCAAGAAGGACGGGTACCTGTCCTTCAACAACCCGTCCTTCAAGAACCAGGGCCAGTGCGTGAGCTACGTGAGCTCCGGCCGCCACCAGAGCTGACGCGTCGACACGGCCCTGGGACCGTCGGTCCCGGGGCCGTCCGCTCCTAGGCCCCGGGTCGCGCCGCGAGTCGCGCGGCCCGACGCGGGTAGTCGGGCGCGTCGAGGCGCTCGCACACGGCGGCGAACGCCGCCGTCGGGCCCTTCCACTCCCACTCGTCGACGGTGCCGACGGCGCAGTCGCAGTTGAGCGTGGCGAGGCGCTTGAACAGCAGGGCCGTCTCCAACTCGCCGGCCAGGCGCGACGCCAGCGCCGGCGAGCTGCGGACGCTGACCTCCCACTGCCCGGCGGCGGGAGGGATGGCCTCGATGTGCTTGTAGTGGGCGAGCACGGCGGCGGCCGACTTGGCGCCCCACCCCTGGATGCCGGGGAAGCCGTCGGCCGTGTCGCCCACCAGGGCCAGGTAGTCGGGGATCGACTCGGGGTCGACGCCGAACTTGGCCCGGATGCCGTCGGCGTCGATGATCGTGCCGCCCTTGCGCCGGTCGTACTGCACGATCGTGCCGCCCACGACCTGGCCCAGGTCCTTGTCGGGCGTGCACACCAGCACCTGCTCGACCCGGTCGTCGGCGGCCGCCACCCGCGCCGCCGTCCCGAGCGCGTCGTCCGCCTCGTCCTCGACCATGGCCCACACCGTGAGCCCGAGCGCCTCGAGCGCCTCCTCGAGGATCGGGAACTGCGCCTTCAGCAACGGGTCGATGCCGGACCCGTCCTTGTAGGTGGCCCACAGGTCGTTGCGCCACGACTCGATGACGTGATCGGTGGCCACGCCGACGTGGGTGGCGCCGTCGCCCAGCAGCATGAGCATCGAGGACACCACGCCCCGGACGGCGCCGACCTCCTCGCCATCGGCGTTCACCCGTGAAGGGACGGCGTAGTAGTGGCGGAAGAGTTCGTAGGTGCCGTCAACCAGATGGACCTGCATGCCCGAAGCCTGTCACGACGTGACCACGGCCGGCGTTGTATCTCTGTAGCAACACATTGCTACAATCCAGCCGTGTTCCTCGTGGCCCAGCTCGCGGTCGTCGCCGGGCTGGCCGTCGCCGTGTTCGTGTCGCGGGCCCGCGCCGTCGACGACGAGCTGGCCCGCGCATGGGCGGCCCGCCACGGCGTGCTCCTCACGCCCGGCAACGCACCGATGGTGACGTGGTACCTGCAGACGTCGCGGGTCCTGCGCGTCCTGGGCGTGGTTGCCGGACTGCTGCTGCCGCCGTTGGTCGCCGTGGCCGCCGGGCTCGACCGGACGTTCCGGGCGCCGAGCTGGCCGTGGGTCTTCGCCGGCTACCTCGTCGCCTCGCTCTACGCCGAGGTCGCCCT
>JAOBWJ010000073.1 GCA_025463335.1 Acidimicrobiales bacterium | reverse complement strand
CGTCCGCCACCCTCCCCCAGGGCAGCGATGTGTTCGGCCCCTTCCCCCGCATCCTCGCCGCCGTGTTCAGCGCCGGGGGCGCCACCGTCGTGTTCGTCGGGGCGACCTGGAGCGCCGTCCGCCTGCTGCGGGGCCGGGGCAACCGCCGAGTGGCGGCCGGCAACGCGTTCATCGCGCTGGGCACGGCGATCTTGTCGATGTCCGGGCTCCTCAACAGCACCCTGGGCGAGATGGAGGCGTTCGCCATCACCCTCACGGCCGGCATCACGGTGCTGTTCACCGGCTTCATCGTGGCGTCGTCGCCGCTGCGACCCAACCGCGGGCTGCGAGCCGTCGACCGGGCTGCTTAGGCGACCTGAGTCGCCGAGCCGGCCGCCCGTCGTACGGTGTCGGCATGTCCGTGGTGTCCCAGGGCGGGTCTTCTTCCGATGTTGTCGCCGCGCTTGCGCGCTTCCAGTCTGACGCCGAGCTCGCGAAGGTCCGCAAGCGGCTCGCCCCCGACGAGGAGGCGATCGGGCTGCGAATGCGGGACCTCTTCGACACGGCCAAGACGCACACTGGCCTGACCCTCGACGAGGTCGACCGGCTGCTCGACCACCCGGCCTACGAGCCTCGGATGACCGCGATGTGCATCCTCGACTTCAAGGCCCGTCGCCGCCTCGACGACGAAGAGCGCGGCGAGCTGTTCGAGCTGTTCCTGCGCCGCCACGACCGGATCACGACCTGGGACATGGTCGACCGGGCGGCACCCCGGGTCGTCGGCGGGCACCTGGCTGGTCGTTCGCTGGCACCGCTGCATGCTCTGGCGGCGGCGCCGGAGCCGCTGCGGCGGCGGACGGCGATCACGGCGCCGCTGTACTTCGTGCGGGCCGGGAGCGACGCCGATGTCACCGAGGGATTCGCGATCGCCGACCTGCTCGCCAGCGACCCCGAACCCGTGGTCCACAACGCGGTCGGGATCTTCCTCAAGCACGCCGGCACCAGGGATCCCGACGCCCTGCACCGGTTCCTCGCTGACCGCGCCGCCGCGATGCCTCGCCCCGCGTTGCGCTTCGCAATCGAGAAGCTCGACCCAGTCGACCGCTCCCGCTACCTGACCTGATCCGCTCCGGTCCTAGTCCCTGAGCGCTCGGCGCAGCACCTTGCCGGCCACTCCGACCGGCAGTTCGGGCACGAACAGCACCGTGTCGGGGCACTTGTAGCGGGCAAGGCGAGCCTGGCAGTGGCGGAGCAGATCGTTCTCCTCCACCCACTCCCCCGGTCGGACGACCACGAACGCCTTCACCGCCTCGCCCGAATGCGGGTGGGGCACGCCGACCACGGCCACGTCGGCCACCGCCGGGTGGGAGCACAGCACGTCCTCGACCTCGGCCGGGAAGACGTTGAAGCCGGAAACGATGATGAGGTCCTTCAGCCGGTCGACGAGGCGCAACGTGCCGTCGTCACCGGCGACGGCCACGTCCCCCGTTCGCAACCACCCGTCCCCCGTCAACGCCGCGGCGGTGGCGTCGGGATCGCACCAGTAGCCGGCGAACACGTTGGGTCCCTGCACCCACAGCTCGCCCGGGTCACCCAGTGGCACATCCTCGCCGTCGTCGTCGACCAGGCGGACCGACACGCCCGGCACCGGCCGCCCGATGGTCCCCGGCCCGGCGCCGGCCGAGCTGGTCACGATCGGCGACGCCTCGGTCAGGCCATAGCCCTCCTGCAACTCGACGCCGAACCGCTCCCGCATGGCGTCCACCGCGGTGGAAGGCAGGGGCGCGGCGCCGGACAGGGCCAGGCGCACCGAGGAGAACGAGGCCGGGTCGACGTCGGCCAGGCCCGACCACGCCACCCACATCGGCGGTGCTCCGGCCACCACCGTGCAGCGGTGGTCCCGCACGGCGTCAAGGGTCGTCACCGGGTCGAAGCGCTCGACCAGCACGACCGAACCGCCCGCGAACAACGACACACCGAGGACCACGTTGAGTCCGAAGATGTGGAACAACGGCAGCACTCCGAGGCTGACGTCGCCGGCCCCCAGCGCCCGGTCGGGCACGGCCTGGGCCTGGCGGATGTTCGTGTGCAGGTTGCCGTGGCTCAGCATCGCCGCCTTGGGCATTCCTGCCGTCCCGGCCGTGAACATGAGCGCGGCCAGGTCCTGGGGCGACCGGTCGACGATCGGCACCGGCTCGGCGGTGGCGACCAGCCGGTCGACCCCCTCGACGGTGAGCACGTGCTCGAGGTCATGGTCGAACCTGGCGGCCGCCGACGGCCCCACGATGGCGGCCCGGGCCTGCACGGCCGTCAGCTCAGCGGCGATCTCGACCGGCGGGCTCGTCTGGTTCAGCGGGACGGCAACGCACCCGATGCCGAGGACGGCCAGGTAGCCGACCACGAACAGCCGGTCGTTGTCGCACAGCAGGGCGACGCGATCGCCGGGCCGGAGCCCGAGCCCGATCAAGCCGCCCCGGAGCCGCGCCACGTCGGCCCGCAGCGTTCCGTAGGTCGTCGGATCCCCCCGACTCACCACGGCCACGGCATCGTCAGGATGGCCCTCGACGATGGAGGCCAGGTTCATGCCGGGACGCTACCGTGCCCGTTGTGTCCGAACCGCCCATCAAGGTCATGGTCGTGGACGACACCGTCCACGTTCGGCGCATGTTGCGCAACATGCTCGAGCTCGACGGCTTCGAGGTTTCAGGCGAGGCCGGCAGTGGACCCGAGGCCCTCGAGGTCATCGACGGCGCCGACCCCGACGTGGTGGTCATCGACTATCGGATGCCCGACGTGAACGGTCTGGAGACCGCGAGCCTCATCCGGGCCTTGCGGCCGGATCAGGTGATGATCCTCTACACCGCGTTCGTCGACCCCGAGCTCGAGCAACGAGCGCGTGATGTCGGCGTGTCCCTCGTCCTTGGCAAGGTCGAGGGACTGGAGTCGCTCGAGCGCGAGATCACCCGCCTCTGTGGGACGTTGTTCTGATGAGCGTGATGGACTTCGGCGACCTGATCGGGCGCAGTGCGCCGTTCAACACGGCGCGCGACGAGGTCAACCTCCCGATGATTCGTCGGTGGTGCGACGTCATGGGCGAGCGCAACCCCGTCTACACCGATCCGGCGTACGCCGAGAAGAGCGTGTTCGGCGGCATCATCGCCCCCATCGCCATGCTCGACGTCTGGGACAAGCCCGGCATCATCTTCGAGCGCGACGAGTCGAACCCCCAGGGCGCTGCGCTGTCGGTGCTCGACGGGGCCGGCTTCACCTCGACGGTGGCGGTGAACTCCGACCTGGAGCAGTCCCGGCCCCTGCGCCCGGGCGAGTGGGTGCACAGCACGCTCACCCTCGAGGACATCAGCCCCGAGAAGCACACCGGCCTCGGCACGGGTCACTTCGTCACCAGCCGCATCCGCTACTACTCGGGCGACGAGGTCGTGGGCTCGGTGCTCTTCCGGGTGCTGAAGTTCAAGCCCGGCACCGGCAAGGCCCCGTCCGGAGGCCCCGCCCCCGAGCCGGTGATCCCGACCGGCCCCACCGAGATGGCACTCCGGGAGACCACCCGCACGGTCGGCGAGGTGTCGCCCGAGGAGCCGCTGCCCGATCTGGCCATCCCCCTCACCGCCACCCTCATCATCGGCGGGGCGCTCATGACCCTCGACTACTTCGACGGTCATCACGACCGCGACATGGCCGTGCAGCGAGGCTCGAAGGACATCTTCATGAACATCCACACCGCCCTCGGCCTGGTGCAGCGCTACGTCTCCGACTGGGCCGGACCCGAGGCCGTCTGGCGCAACCTCAAGGCCCGCCTCGGTGCGTCCAACTACCCGGGCGACACCATGGTCCTGTCCGGCAACGTCGTGACCGCAGACCCGACGACCGGCGTCACCACCGTCGCCTACCGGGGGCTGAACTCACTCGGCGCCCACGTGACAGGTACCGCCGAACTGGTGCTACCCGTCTAACGAACAAGCCAGGGCAGTGCCCGCTGCAAAACGGGGACACACCAGGCGGGGAAAAGAGAGCAGCGCCGGGAGGCCAACCTTCGTTGCTTTCGTCCGTCCGGCCCAAGAGGGCACGCCGACGCAGCCCTGACGCCGACGACGGCACACCGGCCGAGGACGAAAGCAGCGAAGGTGGCCGGAGGCTCCGCCGGTGACCGCCGAAGGCGGCGCAGAACCGGTGCCGAAAGACGAGGCAAGTCCTACGGCCTGATCAGTCTGAAGGGCCGCTGCCATACGGCCGAGTAAGGATCTCGAGCGAGTGGCCGCTCGGGTCCTCGAAGTACACCCCGCGGCCCCCATCACCATGGTTGATGGCGCCCGGCTCGTCGTGGTGGGGGTCGGCCCAGTGCGGCAGGCCCCGTTCGACGATGCGGCCGAAGATCACATCGAACTCGTCCTCGGTCACGAGGAACGCGTAGTGCTGGGTCTCGAACGTCTCTGCCCAATCGGCGAAATCGAGCGACACGCCGTTTCCGGTCTCGACGGTGGCGAACGGCCCGTAGGAGCCGGGGGCCGGGAGCCCGAGCAGGTCGGCCACGAACGTCGAGGACACATGCCGATCGCGGACCGTGACGATCGTGTGGTTCAGCTCGACCATGGGGCTCACCTCACCTGGCGAGGAGGAAGAACTGGATCGTGCCTGCGATGAACAGTGCCGCCAGCAGAACCGCCAGCACGAGCGTGGTCCCCGGCCTCATTGGCCACCCAGCCGCAAGGTGACCGGCGAGGTGACGCCCAACGGGCGGTCGTCGCCCTGCTCCAACTGCACCTCGTCACCGGCGGCCAAGCCGAGCTCGGCGGCGGCCGATTGGCGCTCGAGGCACACCGACACCAGGCCGTAGGAGTCGGTGATCAGGCCGAGGCCGCCGCGCCCGATGGTGCCGTAGGTCGCGGCCCGACGAGCGCTGCGCACCGTCTGGTGGAAGTGCAGGAGCACCGTGTCTCCGAAGGCGGCGATCTCGTCGGGATCGACGTTGAGCTGGGCGTTGCCGTAGCGATCGACCCACAGCACCTCGGCGATGAGGCGATCGCCCTCGACCCGGGTGATGGGGAGGATGCCGGGCATGAGCGTGTGCACGTCGACTTCCTCGCCCAACTCCTCGAAGGGGAGGCCGTTGGCGAGATGGGCAGCGGCCGGGCCGAAGATGTCGCGCCCGGCGAACGTCGGCCCCGGCGCTGGCAGCTGGTAGATCGGGTTGGTGAGGCCCACCGCCCGCTCGGCGCCGCCGGCCATGGCCACGGCCGACGCCAGGAGGCCGTTGTCGGGGCCCACGAAGATGCCATCGCCGCCGGCCACCTCGATGGCCACGGCCCGGCGGTCGGTACCCACGCCGGGGTCGACGACGGCGAGCACGATGCCGCGGGCGACGTACTGGACCGCCCGGGCCAGCGCCAGTGACCCCGCCCGCACGTCGAACGCCGGAATGCTGTGGGTCAGGTCGATCACCGCGGCGTGGGGGGCGATCTCCCGGATCACCGACTTCACGACGCCCACGAACTCATCGTCGTGACCGAAGTCGGAGAGGAACGAGATGGTGTCGTGCCGGGGCATGCCCGGTTGACCGTAGCGGGGGTCAGCCCGCTTGGGTGAAGCCCTGAGCGAGGTAGCGGTCGACGTCGTCCTCAGCCAGGCGGTACGACTTCCCGACGCGAACGGCGCGCAGGTCGCCGGCCTTGATCAGGCGGTACACCGTCATCGTGGACACCCGCATGATGTCCGCCACCTCGGCGACGGTCAGGAACCGGGCGCGCTGTTGGGCCATTGACCACCCCTCCTCCGCTCGAGGGAACGGTAGGCCCCTGGTGCTGGTGGGGCAAGAGGGGACGTTGTTCCCGCCGGGCTAGGAGCCGAGCTCTCGGGAGCGGTCGGCGGCGGCCTTCACCGCCTCGAGGATGGCGCTTCGCACGCCGGCCCGCTCCAGCTCGCGGAGGCCGGCCGCGGTCGTGCCGCCGGGCGACGTGACCGCTGCCCGGAGGGTCTCTGGCGTGTCGCCCGATTCGGCCAGCAGCCGGGCGCTGCCGAGCAGGGTCTGCACGGCCAGCGTGGTGCTCACGTCCCGGGGAAGGCCGGCGAGGACACCGGCGTCGATGAGCGCCTCGGCCACCAGGAAGACGTAGGCCGGTCCCGACCCGGACAGCCCGGTCACGGCATCGAGCAACTTCTCGGGCACGCGCACGACCTCCCCCACGGCGCCGAGGATGCCCTCGGCCCAGCGGAGGTCGTCGTCGGTGGCCGTGGCACCCCCGGCGATGGCGGCCGCCCCCGCACCCACCAGGGCCGGCGTGTTGGGCATGGCCCGGACCACGGGGATGGTGCCGGCCGCTTCCTCCAGCGTGGCGATGGTGACGCCGGCGGCGATCGACAGCAGCCGGCCGACCTGAAGGGAGCGGCAGGCCGCGGGCACGTCGGCCGGCTTCACCGCGACGACGGCACCGGCGGCCGCCACCGGGTCGGCCGAGACGGTGACGCCGGGGAACTGCTTGGTGAGCTCTTCACGGCGGGCAGCCACGGGCTCGACCACCGCCAGCTCCGACGCATCGGCCCACCGGCCGGCGAGCAATCCGCCGAGCAGGGCCGCACCCATCTTGCCGCCACCGACGATCACCAGCTCCATGCCGGTGACGCTAGAAGACATCAGCCCAGGCAGCCGCGGGGGTTGCGGGGCGAGCCGCCGTAGCGGGTCTCGAAGTGGACGTGGGGGCCGGTCGAGTGCCCGGTGTTGCCGATGGCGCCGATCTGTTGGCCCTGCGACACGTGCTGTCCATCAACAGCGATGCGTCGGCTCATGTGCCCGTACAGGGTGGTCATGCCACCGCCGTGGTCGATGATGATCACGTTGCCGTAGCCACTCTGTTGGCCCGAGAAGATCACGGTTCCCGACTTGGCCGCCCAGATGGGCGTACCGATGCTGTTTGCGACGTCGATCCCGGCGTGCAGCCGGCCCCAGCGGCGGCCGAACTCCGAGGTGACCCGACCCTTGGCCGGCCAGATGCAGCCGCCCGCGTTCCGGGCCGTGGTCGCCGCGCCGCCCGACGACTGCTTCGAGCGTTCGAGGATGATGCGGGTCAGCGCCGACTCGGACTTCGACTGGGCGTCGATCTCGCCGAGGATCTCCTTCTGGCGAGCGCTCACCGCGGCCGCCATGCGTCGCCGGTCGGCGTTGGCCTTCTCCAGGGCGGCCAGCCGGGCCTCCGTTTCGGCCTTGCGGGCCTGGGCCCGAGCCCGGGCCTCCTTGGCCGCCGCCAGCTGGACGTCGTAGTCCTGCTTGGCGGCCCGAAGCTGGTCGATGAGGTCGGTGTCGTTGGCGGAAACCGAGCTGAGCAGGGCCTGCTTGCGGGCCGACAACGCCAGGTCGGAGGTGCTATCGAGGCCGTTCGGATCGCTACGGCTGGGCGACATGTAGGCAGCGACCGCACGGTCGACCACCAACTTGCCGAGCCGGTCGATGGACGACTTGGTCTCCTTGAGCGAGCGGTCGGCCTCGGCCATCTCGGCGTTGGCGGCGGTGACGGCCTGGCGGGCGGCATCGACCCGTGCCGCCTGGGACAGCACCTGGTCGTTCAGGACCTTGGCCGCGTTGAGCAGCTGGCCCTCGGACGCCTTGAGCGTGTTGAGCTGCGACGCCAGTTGGGCCTTGCGGGCCCGGGCCGCGTCACGGGCGGCCCGAGGGTCGGACGAGCCGGCCGCCCCCGCGGGGGAGACCATCGTCGCCAGGAGCGCGACGACGAGCAGGGTGAAGAAGGTCCTGTTTCGTGTCATACGGGTCATGTCGGGCCGAAGCGCCGACCGCAGAACCGTAACAGGACGGTCATGGAAGGAGCGACCACACGCTACGTAGCGCGAGGCAGCGGATCGGTCCGTACTTCCCCGAACGGGCCGATCCGCTGCACCGACATTCTGTGCACGAAAGTGCACGAGAGTCAATGAATTGCTGGAACGGGATCAGGCGAAGCGGGAGGCGAAGCCGATGCGGAGGGCGGGGCGGAAGAACTGCTCGACGTACAGGTACATGGAGCCCAGGATCCGGTCGATGGTTGGCTCGTCGAGCAGGACGAGCGGCACCTGGCCCACGAGGAACACGGCGTCCTCGTCGCCGATGGTGAACCACAGCATCCGGGTCTGGCGGTTGCGCCGCAGGAGGTGCTCGTAGAACACGGCGTGGTTCTCCTCCGGCGCCGGCATGACGTAGGTCTCCACGTGCAGGGCCCGCTGCTTGAGCGTCAGCCACACGGTCGTGAAGTCCTTCTCCTCCCCGACCATGCGGACGTACCAGCGCCGCTCCCCCGTCTCGCCCCGGTCGATCGCGGCGACCACGTCGTGCTCGACCTGGAACGTCCGCAGCCACCCGTCCACGGCGGCCTCGAGCCGGTCGAGCTCCTCCTCCGAAGCCGGCGGTAAGTCGTCGATCACTGACAGGCCACGAGCTCGCGCACCACCAGGTCGCTGTACAACCGGCGCAAGCGAGCGGCGGCCGTCGACCACGTGTAGTGCCCGGCTCGCTCGGCCCCGGCGGCGCCCATGGACGCGGCCAGCTCCTCGTCTCGGAGCAGTTGGTCGACGGCGGCCGCGTACGACGCCGGGTCGCGCCCTTCGACCAGCAGGCCGGTGCGTCCGTCGTCGACGATCGTGCGCAGGCCGCCGACGCCAGCGGCGACCACCGGCCGACCGCAGGCCGCCGCTTCCAACGCCACCAGGCCGAACGACTCCGACCGGCTCGGCACCAGCACCACGTCGGCGGCCCGGTACCAGGTCGACAGCAGGTGGTGCGGCTGGGGCGCTACCCAGCGGATGCGGTCGGCGACCCCGAGCTCGTGAGCCAGGTCGAGGACCTTGGTCAGCTCGCCCGGTCCGTCGGCGCCACTGGGCCCGCCGACCACGACCAGCTCCGCGGCCGGGTCGTCGAGCTGGGCCAAGGTGCCCACGGCCACGTCGAGCCCCTTCAGCGGCTGGATGCGCCCGACGAACAACAGCACCGGGTGCTGAGTGGCGCCCCGGCCGCCGGACTCGCTGATGCGGTCGGCGTCGGTCCAGCCCAGGGCCGCCCGGGCCCCGTTGCGATCGCCGGGCGAGAAGAAGGCGTGTTCGACCCCGGGCGGCACGATCTCGATGCGCTCCGGCCGGGCGTCGTAGTGGTGGATGAGGTCGTCGGCCTCCTCCTCGCAGTTGGCGAGGATGGCGTCGGAGCATCCGATGACCTCGGCCTCGGCCCGCACCCGCTCGGCGCTCTCGGCCACGTCGGCGTCGACCTTGACCCGGGCCAGGGTGTGGAACGTCGACACCAACGGCAGGTCGAGCTCGTGCTTGGCCACGTGGCCGGCCACGCCCGACAGCCAGTAGTTGGCGTGGATGGCGTCGACGTCGCCCGCCGCCCGGATGTGCTCGATCACGGCCTGGGTGAAGGCCGGCACGATCTCGGGCAGGTCCTCCTTGGCCAGCTCGGCGCGGGGCCCGGCCTCGACGTGCACGACCCGCACACCTGGCTCGACCGACACCTCGGGCGCCAGGTCCTCCGACCACGCCCGGGTGTAGACGTCGCACGCCACGCCGGCCTGGGCCAGGGCCGACACCAGCTCGCGCACGTAGACGTTCATGCCCCCGCTGTCGCCCATACCAGGCTGAACCAGCGGCGATGTGTGCAGGGAGAGGACGGCGAGGCGGCGCACCGTTGCTAGACGCTACCCAGCGACGGGGGCTTCGCCTCCGGGCTCACCCTCGCCGAAGCCGTTCTCGCGCACGAACGAGCGGTACACCTTGAGCAGGGTCTGCTTCTGGTCTTCGGTCAGGAACGGGTCGACCAGCACGGCCATGGGAACGTCGTCGCCCCCCGCCCGCTCCTCGAGGATCCCGGCCCGGACGTAGAGCGTCTCGGCCGAGATGCGCAGGGCCTTGGCGATCTGCTGGAGGATCTCAGCAGACGGCTTGCGCAGCCCGCGCTCGATCTGGCTGAGGTAGGGGTTGGAGATCCCGGCCACCTCGGAGAGCTTGCGGAGCGACATCCGGCCGAGCTGGCGCTGCTCCCGGATGAACTGCCCGAGGTCCTCCCACCGGTCCTCGAGCTCATTCCTCACTGGAGCAGCGTCTCGACCGAGGCCTCACCGGTGCGGTAGCGCCTGGTGATCTCGGCCTGCAGGGCGTCGATGCGCTCGTGGAGCGACCGGCGCCGACCGGAGACCTCGTGCTCGTACGCGGAGACCCCCTCGACGAGGGAGGCCAGGTCGGCGTCGCCGACGTCGACGAGTCGGGCCAGCGTCCCCGGTCCGGCGATGCCGTCGAGCTCATCGGTGTCGACATCGGTCGCCTCGGGCGCCATGAGCTGGGGCAGCCGGCCGTTGCCGGGCGGACGCTGGCGATCGGCCAGCGTCGACGCCAGGTTGCGGATGAGGTCGTCGTGGTCGGGCTGGGGGCCGCCCTCCGCCCGACGCCGCTGCTCGGCGGCGACGATGTCGAGCCGACCCTGCGCCATCCGGCGTTGGTAGGACAACCCGACCTCCATGGCCTGACACTCGGCCCGCTTGGCCCGGAGGTCGTCCATGGCGAGTGCGGTCACATCGCCGACGTAGTCGTCGGCGAGCACCCGTTCGAGCTGCGCCGAATCCATCAGCGAGAGCGTAGTGGTGGGCGTGGATCAAACGAGCGTGAAGCCGCGGACCCGGGTGAAGCGCTCGGCGACGTCGGCCCAGTTGACGATGTTCCAGATGGCCGCGACGTAGTCGGCCTTCACGTTCTTGTACTGGAGGTAGAACGCGTGCTCCCACGCGTCGATCACGAAGACCGGCCCGGACCCGTTGCCCACGTTGCCCTGGTGGTCGTACACCTGCTCGATGATCAGCCGCTGACCGGTGGGCTCCCAGGCCAAGGCGCCCCAGCCCGAGCCCTGGATCGATGTGGTCACCGCCGTGAGCTGGGCCTTGAACGCGTCGAAGCTGTCGAAGAACTCATCGATGGCGGCGGCCAGCTCCCCTTGGGGCTTGTCGCCGCCGTCGGGGCTCAGGTTCTTCCAGAACAACGAATGCATGACATGGCCCGACACGTTGAACGCCAGGGACTTCTGGAGGCCGACGATTGTGTCGAAGTCATCCGAGGTTCGAGCTGCCTCGAGCTTGTCGAGCGTGTCGTTCGCACCCTTCACGTAGGCGGCGTGGTGCTTGTCGTGATGGAGCTCGAGCATCTGCGCCGAGTAGTGGGGCTCGAGAGCGCCGAAGTCGTAGGGCAGGTCCGGAAGTGTGTAGGCAGCCATGGTTGCTCCTGCTTGGTAGGGGGGCCTGCGCGGCCTGCTACCCGTTCCGGCCGCGCGTCACGCCCGCTGCTACGTTCCGCCCTGCGGCGGTGCCGACCAGGGAGGAACTGTGGAAATCTTCACCCAAGTCGGAGGCGAGATGCTCTCGCGCTGGGGCCATTACCTGGCCGGCGTGACATGGATCGGCCTCCTCTACTACTTCAACTTCGTGCAGACGCCGGCGTTCGCCCAGTTCGAGGCACCCGCCCGCAACGAGGCGTTCGCCAAGCTGGTACCCCGCGCCATGTGGTGGTTCCGCTGGGGGGCCGTGCTGACGGTGCTCACCGGCATCTCCATCCTCGCCTTCCAGAAGAACCTGGACGGCGATTACATGAAGAGCCCCGCTGGCATCAGCATCTCGACCGGCATCTTGCTGGCCCTCGTGATGTTCCTCAACGTGTGGGGCGTCATCTGGCGGGCCCAGAAGCAGGTCATCGCCAACGCCCAGAACGTGCTGGCCGGCAACGAGGCCGATCCCTCGATCCCGGCCATCGCCCGCAAGGCCGCCTGCGCCTCGCGGACCAACACGTTCTTCTCGATCCCCATGCTGTTCTTCATGGGCGCCACGAGCCACTTCTTCCCGCAGGGCGACTACGTCACGACCGATGGCGCCAAGAGGGCCGTCTATTGGCTGATCGTCGTCGTTATCGTGGCCATCTTCGAAGCCATCGCCCTGTCGGCGCCCGCCGTCGGCAAGCCCCAGGCCTGGCACATCGACAACCACCGCAACACGATCATCGCCGGCTTCGTTCTGAGCGCCGTCCTCTACCTCCTCTGGGAGATCTTCTTCTGATGGCCCGTCCCCCCCGATTCGCCATTGCCGCCCTCCTCCTGCTTCCCCTCCTCGGGGTGGCGTGCGGAGGGAGCAGCACCCCCGCGCCGGCGGCCGCCGGCCACGTCGACGTCCTGGACAACAAGTTCGTCCCGCAGACGATCAACGTCGCGCCGGGTGACACCGTCACCTGGGACTTCAAGGGCGCCGTCGTGCACAACGTGACGGGCGAGGGGTTCGACAGCGGCAACAAGAAGACCGGCACGTTCGAGCACCAGTTCAACTCGGCCGGTGACTACCCCTACGTGTGCACCATCCACCAGGGGATGAAGGGCACGGTCACCGTCGGTTAACGCACGACCCCGGCCGCAGCCCACGCCGCGACCGGACCGAGGACGAGGAGGGTGTCGAGCCGGCGCACGAACCGCGCCGGCCGACGCCCATCCCCGACCAGCACCGAGGCCGTCGGTGGGCCGAGCGGTGCGAGCACGGCGGTGACCACGGCGAGTGTCAGGGCCCCGTGGCCGCCGATGGGCCGGGGTGCAACCACCCAGGCGGCAAAGCCGCACACGGCCACGGCCACCATGCCGGCCACCGGTCCCTCCCACGGGGAGGCGGCACCGGTGCCGACGAGGAAGTCGCCGGCGTCATAGGCGGCGACGAGCACCAGCAGCACGATCGCGGCTGCGGGGGCCAGGTCGGCGACCAGCACCGGAGCGGCGGCGGCCAGGCCGAACGGGACGGCGGCGACCAGCACCAGGCCCAGGTCGGTGACGGCGCCGTCGGCCGGTCCGCTGAAGATCCGGTGCACGAGCACGACCAGCACCACCGCGGTGACGGCGGCGCCGAGCGTGTCGACACCGGCGACGGCCGCCAGCGGGAGGGCGGCCGCCCCGAGCACCGCCGGCAGCCGCAATGGGTCGACGAGGAGCTTGTCTTCACCTTTGCCGTGGAGGCGCACCACCTGGTCGGCGGCGGAGGCGGCGGCGGCGGCCAGCACCAGGGCGAGGAGCGGCTGGGCGATGAGAGCGGCGAGGACCGTGCCGGCGAACCAGACAACGCCGAGGCGGACCTTGGGTCCGTCGGCGTCGGGGGCGACGGCCAGCGGCAGGCGTTCAGCCACCCGAGACGGGTGGGAGGACGGCGATCTCGTCGTCGGGGCCGACCGGGTCGTCGACCGACGCCGGGTCGCCGTTGCGCCACACCCGGGAGCGCTCGAGCACGGCGGCGAAGGTTTCCCCGAAGCGGGCTCGGGCCTCGTCGAGCACCGCACCTACGGTCGGCGCATCGATGCTGGCCCGCTCGGTGCCAGCCGCCTCACGGGCCGACGCGAACAACCGCAGGACCGCCATCGCTCTAGCCCGGCACGGGTGCGCCGACCTCGGCCCACCCGTTCTTGATGACAGTGGCGCCAGCAGAGGTGGCCTCGAACGCATAGTGCGTGCGCCCGTCGGCTCCGCCGGCGTCGTAGATCGTGGTCACCACGTCGTTGCCGGGCAGGACGTTGGCGGCGAAGCGGACGGCGAGCCTCCGCAGCCGGGCCGGGTCGCCCCCGGCCACCGTCGTGATGACGGCCTGGCTGGTCATGGCCATGGTGCAGAGGCCGTGGAGGATCTTTCCCGGCAGTCCCACCGAGCGGGCGATCTCGTCGTCGACATGGATGGGGTTCATGTCGCCCGAGGCGTCTCGGTAGCGGAACGTCTGGTCGTCGTCCACGTGGATGGTGACCTCACCGACGGGCGTGCCCCGGACGTCCTCGGGGAAGTCGTGGTCGGGCTTGTCGGGGCCGGCCGAGGTGGCGTCGGTGAGCCCCCGAAGGAAGATCGTGAAGAACTGCTCGGCCACCAGCTCGCCGGCGTCGTCGGTCGACACGACCCGAGTGATGAGCCGAGTGCCGGACCCACCGGCCCGCACCGAGTGCATGGTGGCCCGCGAGTGGAGCGTCATGCCGGGTACCAGCGGCCGGTGGAGGTGGATGTCCTGCTCGCCGTGAACCAGGCTCAGCAGGTTCTCGGGCGGGATGACCTCGGCCCCGACCTCACCCACCACCTCGAAGGCGGGCACCACGGCGAAGACCGGCGGGACCAGACGTCCCGAGGTGTAGGCGTCGTTGTCGTCGTTGGTGGCGGCGGCGTAGGCGCGGGCACGGGCGGCGTCGATCGTCGCCACCTTCTCCGGGTACTCGACCCCGAGCTTGTCCAGGGGAAGCGGCATGCCGCGGACGCTACCTGCCCGACCAACGCTGGCACACGGCCCGGGTACCGTCGCCGCCGTGACCCGCTTGCTCCTCGTCCGCCACGGAGAATCCGAGTGGAACGCCTCGGGCAAGTGGCAGGGCTGGGCCGACCCGCCGCTCACCGAGCTCGGCCAGCTCCAGGCGCAGCTGGCCTCCAAGTCGGTCGGGTCGGTCGACGCCATCGTGGCGTCCGATCTGCAGCGGGCCAGCGCCACGGCCGAGATCATCGCCGGCGAGCTGGGCGTCGGTCCGGTGATCGTGGATGCCACGCTCCGCGAGCGCGACGCCGGACCGTGGGAGGGCCTGACCCGGGCCGAGATCCAGGCCGAGTACCCCGGATTCCTCGAGGGCGACAAGCGGCCGGACGGCTACGAGGACGACGAGTCGGTGCTCGACCGGGTGGTGCCCGCGCTGGTGACGCTCGAAGCGGCCGGCGAGGCGGTCCTCGTTGTCACCCACGGTGGCGTGATCGGCGCCGTTGACCGCCTGCTCGGGCAGACCCACGCCCGCACGCCCAACCTCGGCGGGCGGGTGGTCAACGTGGTCGGCGGCCGCCTCGCCGCCGGCGAGACCATCCTGCTCATCGACGTGCACGACGTGCGCGTCACGGCGCCGCCCGAGGTGTGATGGACCTCCGCGTGGTGCGCTCCAACCGGCGCCGCAAGACCGTGTCGGCCCGCATGGTGGGCGACGTGCTCGAGGTCCGCCTGCCGGGCTGGATGGGCGCAGCCGACGAGGCCAAATGGGTCGAGGAGATGCGGCGCCGGTTCGAGCGCAAGCAGTCAACCGACGCGATCGACATCGACGCCCGAGCCCGCACGCTGGCCCGCCGCTACGACTTGCCGGAGCCGATGTCGGTCCGGTGGGTCGACAACCAGACGAGCCGGTGGGGCTCGTGCACGCCGGTCGACGGGACCATCCGGATCTCCTCGGCGCTGGCTCCGTGGCCCCGATGGGTGCTCGACTTCGTGCTCGTCCACGAGCTGGCCCATCTGGTCGAACAGTCCCATGGCCGGGCGTTCCAGGCCCTGGTGGCCCGCTACCCAAAGGCCGAACGCGCCACCGGGTTCCTCATCGCCAAGGGGCTGGGGCCCGACGATTGAGGAATCGACCGGTCGGTCGCGGCGTTGGGCGCTGACGTGACAGTGACCGCGAAGTGGCAGGGCAAGGTGCTCGCGTCGAGCGAGCGCACCGTCGTGGTGGAGGGCAACCACTACTTTCCCATCGACGACGTCGACCGGAGCCTGCTCGAAGCCAGCGAGCTCCACACGCTGTGCCCGTGGAAGGGCGTGGCCAGCTACTACGACGTGGTCGTCGACGGCCAGCGCAACGGCGATGCCGCCTGGTACTACCCCGAGACGAAGCCGGAGGCGGCCGAGATCACCGGGCGGGTGGCCTTCTGGAAGGGCGTCGAGGTCACGACTGTCTGAAGCGGTCGAGCTCTCGGCGCTCCCGCTTGGTCGGGCGACCGGCGCCTCGCTCGCGGGCGAAGACCGGCGCCTCGCGCTCGACCACCGGAACGGGCGGGCTGTGATCGATCAGGCAGGTGGCCGCCACCGCCGCCCCCACCCGCTTGTCGATGACGGCCGCCACCTCGAGGATGCGCTCTCGGCCCACGAACGCCTCGACGCGGTCGCCGACCTTCACCGGCGTTGCCGCCTTGGCCGCGGCACCGTTCACGCGCACGTGGCCGCCGCGGCAGGCGGCCGTCGCCGCCGAGCGGGTCTTGTAGAGCCGGACGGCCCACAGCCACACGTCCACCCGTGTCACGTCGATCGGACCATCGTGCCAGCATGAGCCCATGGCTGATCGCGACTACTCCCTGTTCGGCGACGAGCACGTGCGCCAGTACGTCGAGACCAACGGTGAGGTCGGGCACATCTGGAACGGCGTGCCGTGCCTCATCCTCTGGACGACCGGCCGCACGTCGGGCGAACAGCGTGCGCACCCGCTGATCTATGGCGTGCGCGGTGACGACGTCGTGATCGTGGCGTCCAAGGGTGGGGCGCCCGAGCACCCGGGTTGGTACCTCAACCTCGGCGCCAACCCCGACGTGGAGGTCCAGGTCGGCGCCGACCGCTACGCCGGCCGGGCCCGCACCGCCGAAGGTGACGAGCGGTCCGAGCTCTGGACGCTCATGGCCGGCATCTGGCCCGACTACGACAGCTACCAGACCAAGACCGACCGGAAGATCCCGGTCGTGGTCATCGAACGCGCGTAGCGGGCTCGATCACGGGGCCAATGAGGACGAGCGGATAGGCCCAGGGGTTCGCCCCGTCGGTGGGGCCCGACAACGAGGGCGCAACCACGGGGCGAGGCGGGGTGCCCGAGCATCGGTGCGGCCAGCCAGCCGGGCGAACCGACGATGAATGGTGGACAGATCTGTCTACTCGCCGTCGCCAGTTCGGGCGGGCGACTCCGGCCGGCTGTTCTGGTCGCGTTGAGGCTTGTTGGACAAACCTGATGAATGTGCGGTCTGATCCGCGGTGATCACCCCGGACGAGACCGCCCCTTCGTCGCCAAGCGACCCGTGTAGGGGCGAAGTCCCTGTGACACCTGTTCTGTGTCGCGTTTGCCGTGCGGGACACGGCCAACGCGACACAGAACCACCGGGAGGCCCCGGCCATGGACGGTCCCGCGGGACCACCTCAGGACCGCAGGTTCTGGGACCGTTGTTGGGGTCATGGCCCGACAACCGTCCAGAACCCGAGCCGACTCGCCGCCGCCACCCTTGGCGCGTTCTTGTCTTTGAACCCCGCAGTACGCCCGATCTCGTGGGGTCGCTCGCCTTTCCGCTCGGCCTCAAAGGCCCTGTCCGATCGGGCGGCGGCGGAGGGATCAGTTGACGGTCTCGTTGGCCGTCCAGAGGAGGTGGAGGTCGCGGGTGGCGATGCGCCAGCCGTCGGACGTCCGCACGTAGTGGTCCTCGTAGCGGATGGCCATCACGAAGTCGTTCTTGCCCGTGAGGTGGTGGGCGAAGCAGTAGACGTCGCCCGTTGCCTCGTCGCCGGCGAGCTCGACGCGGTGGTTGCCGACGAAGTGGAACGTCTGGTCGTAGCGGGCCAGCCCGGTGGGGATGCGCTCGAGGTCGTCCGGCGCCGTCATCGTCGTGGCGTCGCGGTCCAGCCAGTGCACGGTGTTGGTGGCGCCGTCGACGAAGCACGAGCGCAAGATGTCGACGTCCTTCCGGTCGCAGCCGGCTGCGTAGGAGTCGACGAGGTGGCGGAGGGCGAGGCGGTCATCGGCGTCGGTCACGCCGTGAACCTAGAGCGGCGCCCGTCTGGCCTCCCGCCACGCCGCCTCGATCCGACCCAGCTCCGTGGCCGGCGGAGCGCCCTCGCGATACTCGGCCAGGATCGCCCGCCACCGGTTGGTGGCACCCATGCGACCGAGCAGCGCCGACATGCCCCACACGACCCGGTCGAGGATGAGGAACGAGGTCGGCATGTTCAGCGAGTGGATGATGTCGCGGTACGGCCCATTGATGTCGACGAGCTTGCCGAGCGCCTCGCCCGTCCATTGCCGGGTGAAGGTGAACTCGTCCGTGAGGTATGGCACATAGGGCTCGCTCACGTAGGACCAGACCGCGGCCGGGTCGTGGCCGTGATCGGGCCGCAGGAAGCCGGCAGCGACAAGGGCGTCGGTCGTGCCCCGCTCGTCGTGGCTCAGCATGGCGTCGACCACCGGCATGAGCTGCTCGAGCTCGCCGACCGTCCACCGCTTCACCAACCCGAAGTCGAGGAACGTGACCGTGCCGTCCTTGTGGAAGCGGTAGTTGCCGGGGTGGGGGTCGCCGTTGAAGACGCCGTTGCCGTGGATCGACCCTTGGGCGAACCGGAACAGCACCTCGGCCGCCCGCTGCCGCGTCTCGGGTGACGCCTGCTCGAGGAAGTCCTCCCACCGGAGGCCGTCGACCCACTCGCTGGTGAGCACCCGGCGGGCCGAGCGCTCGGGGATGACCGCGGGGATGCGGATGAACGGGTGGCCGGCGTAGATGGCCCTGATCTCGCTCTGGCAGCGGGCCTCGTGCTCGTAGTCGAGCTCGTCGATCATCCGGGACCGCAGCTCGTCGACCAGACCCTTCACGTCGAGGTTCCTCATGGCCAAGGCCGAGAACATCCCGTAGAGCAGCTCGGCGTTGTCGAGGTCGCTCTTGATGGCCCGGTCGACCCCCGGGTACTGGACCTTGACCGCCACCTCCCGCCCGTCGCGCATGACGGCCCGGTGCACCTGGCCGATGGACGCAGCGGCGACGGGCACCGGGTCCCATGCCAGGAACAGCTGCTCCGGATCGGCGCCGAGTTCCTCGCGTACAACCTGCTCGGCCAGGCTCGGGGCCATGGGCGGCACGTCGGCCTGCAGGGTGGCCAGCGCCGCCTGGGCTTCGGGCGGCAGACCCTCGGCGATGAACGAGAGCATCTGCCCGGCCTTCATGATGGCGCCCTTCATGTTCCCGAGCTCGCGGGCCACGTCCTCCGCCGAGCGGATGGCGAACCGCTGCTCGAGCCGAGCCCGTTCCTCCTCCGTGGCCCGGGCGCCCCGCGCCTTGACCACCGCCCAGTGGGCGCTGCGTCGGGCGGTCAGCCGCCAGACGCGCGCGGTGCGGCGGAGACGCTCCCGGCGAGCCCCGTCGCGCAGGGCCGCGCCGGCCACCGCGACGCCGGCCACGAGGGGGATGCCCACCCTGCGCCTGCCCACCCGGTCACCCTACCGAAGGGGGTCCGGGGCCTACCCTGGCGCCATGGCCACCGATTCCGACCACCTGCTCCACGAGGCGGAGGACCAGATCGAGGCCTGGCTCTGCGACCTCGACGCCACCTGGCGCACCACGCTGGCCGACGCCGAGGACCGAGCCGAGCGCATGCGAGCCGCCGCCGCGGCCGACGCCGCCGAGCTCGTCGCCATCGCCCGAGTCGAGGCCGAGCTGATCCTGGCCGACGCCCACGCCACCGCCGGCGAGCATGCCGATGTCATCCGCGCCCTGACCACCGCCGAGCGCGAAGTCGTCGGCGAGGAGCTCGAGTCGCTGCGGGAGGCCGTGAGTCGCCTGCGCTCCGAGCTGTCCAACCTGGTCGACGCCGCCTTCGATGCCCTGCCGGCGGTCGAGGCCACGGCCGAGGCCATCGACCGGGCCCTGGGTGACGAGGAGACCGTCGAGCCCGAGCCCGAGCTGGTCACCGTCGGGGCTCCCGCCCCCAAGCGGGGCCGCCTCCGCCGGATCTTCCGCCGGAGCTAGACCTCGATCGTCCGGGTGACCCGGACCGCGTCCAGGAACGACCGGTCGTGGGTCACGAGGAGCACGGTGCCGGGGAAGCGGTCGAGGGCCTGCTCCAGCTGCTCGATGGCCGGCAGGTCGAGGTGGTTGGTGGGCTCGTCGAGCACCAGGCAGTTCACGCCGGCGGCCATCAGCGCGGCGAGCTCGGCCCGCGTCCGCTCGCCGGGTGACAGGGTCGACGCGGCTCGGCCCACGTGCTCGGCGCCCAGGCCAAACTTGGCGAGCAGCGACCGCGACTCCTGAGGCAGCAGGCCGGTGGCTTCGGAGAACGCCCGCAGCAGGTCCCGGTCCCCGAGGAAGCGACCCCGACGTTGGTCGAGCTCGCCCACCACCACCCCGGGCCCGAACCATCGCTCGCCGGCGGCCAACGGAACTCGGCCGAGGAGGGCCTGCAGGAGCGTTGACTTCCCGGAGCCGTTGGGTCCGACGATGGCGATGCGTTCGCCCCAGCCGATCTCGAGGTCGAGAGGACCGAGGCGGAACGACCCCCGCTCGACGATGGCGCCGGCCAGCCGGACCACGACATCGCCGCTCCGGGGTGCGGTGGCGAAGTCGAGCTCGAGCCGCCAGCCCTCCCAGGGCTTCTCGACGGCGTCGAGGCGCTCCATGGCCCGCTCGGTCTGCTTGGCCTTCGAAGCGAGCTTCTGTGACTGCGACACGTTGTGGTGGCGGATGAACTTGTCGCCGTCGGACGCCCTGGTCGTGGCCTTCTTCACGCCGGCCACCGACCACTGGCGCTGCGTCTGAGCCCGCTGCTTGAGCCGATCGCGCTCGGAGGTGAAGCCGCTGTAGGCCTCCTCGGCGTGGCGCCGGGCCGTGTCCCGCAGCTCCAGGAACGCCGACCACCCGCCGTTGAACATCGAGGCCGTGTGCGCGTTCTCGTCGAGCTCGAGCACCGACGTGATCGTGCGATCGAGGAACGCCCGGTCGTGGGACACGATCACCACCGCGCCCGGCACCTCGTCGAGGAAGCGCTCGAGCCGGTCGAGCCCCGAGAAGTCGAGGTCGTTGGTCGGCTCGTCGAGCAGGAGCACGTCGAAGCGCGACAGCAGCACGGCCGCCAGCGATGCCCGCGCCGCTTGGCCGCCCGAGAGCGACACGGTGTCCTGGTCGAGCGCCCGCTCCGGTAGCCCGAGGTCGGCGCACACCACACCCATCCGGGCGTCGAGGTCGGCGCCGCCGAGAGCCAACCAGTGCTCGAGGGCGGCGGCATAGGCGTCGTCGGCTCCGGCTCCGCCGCCGGCCAACTCCGTCGCCGACCGGGTCATGGCCGCCTCGGCCTCGGTCACCCCCGTGCGCCGGCCCAGCTCGGCCCGCAACGTCTCCCCCGGCACCCGGTCGGGCTCCTGCGGGAGATAGCCCACGGTGGCGCTCGGCGGCGTCCTCGTCACCGCACCCGAATCGGGCACGACCAGCCCGGCCAGCACCCGCAGCAGCGTCGTCTTGCCCACGCCGTTGGGTCCGACCACGCCGACCCGACTGCGGGGCCCGACGGTCAGGTCGACCGAGTCGAGCACGACCGCGGTGCCCCGATGGAGGGTGACGGCGCGGACGACGAGCGAGGAGGACATGGCCGATCGACGCTACCGGGGGGACCTCAGTTCGGCGTGGCGATTCGGAGGCAGCCGCCCTGGGCGCCCAGCTGGGCCAGGCCGGCCCGGTCGCCGCTGCCGTAACCGTCGGGCGAGCGGTCGGAGATCGACGGGAACATCACCTGGGCCCGGTCCTGCACGTGGTCGAGACCGATGACGTGGGCGAGCTCGAGCTGGACGAGGTTGCCGCGGGTGAGGCCGGGCCCGAAGCCCGGGCGCACCAGCGACACGTCACGGTCGAGCACGACCTCGCCGGTCACGTATGCCTGGTCGGTGGCGGAGGTCCAGTACGACGTGGAGCCGCCGTAGCCGAGGACGGCGCCGGCCAGGATGGGCTCCTCGTCGGCCGTCACCCACGAGATCAGGATCGGCGCCCACTGCCCGGTGCCGTACCGCTCGGGCTGGGACGAACGGCGGGTCGCCGAGCCGATGCGCAGGTGGGTCTCGCTGGTGGTGCCAGCGTCGACGAACTGCATGCCGGTGGCGGCGGCGAGCCGGCGGAACGACTCCCGCACCTCATCTACCGCGCCGCCGGGCGCGCCCGTCGGGTTGATCACGTAGCGGACCGGCTGGCACGGGTTGTACCGCATGGGCCGCCCGTTGCGGTCCTTCATCAGGAAGGCGTAGGCGCCGGTGGATCCCGCCCCGACCCGGGTGAGGACGTCCCCCTGGCTCGTCACCAGCCAGTAGCCCCGGCCGCTGGGTGTGCGGGCCATGCCCACCACCGGGCTGCCGGCGTCAGGAGCGCCGTACTGGGGGGCCGAGCCGTACGCCCGGACGGCGCCCGTGCGGGCGGCAGCCCAATAGCCGGAGCCGTCGGGCTTGGCGGCCACGGCCACCGACGGGGTCGGCGTGGGCGTGCCGGCGGCCGTGAGCGAGCGAGCGTCGCCGAAGGCCAGCACCCGGCCGTCGGCCACCAGCAGCCAATAGCCCTTGCCGGTCGAGGTGCTGGTGATGCCGGTGACCGCCTGACCGAGCGTCGAGTCCCGGGCCGAGCCGGCGTCGCGGGCGTCGCCGAAGGAGTAGACGGCGCCGTCCCGGCCCACCAGCCAGTACCCCTTGCCGGACGGTGTGCTGGCCATGCCGACGATGGGCTGGGGTAGGCGACGGTCGCCGGTCGAGCCGAAGAACTTGGCGTCGCCGTAGGAGAAGATCCCGCCGTCGGCGGCCACGAACCAGTAGCCGCCACCGGTGGCGCTGGCGGTCATCCCGACGATGGGCTGGTTGAGCCTGATGGCGCCGGTCGAGCCGAAGAAGCGGGCGTCTCCGAACGAGAAGATGCCGCCGTCGCGGGCGACGAGCCAGTAGCCGTTGCCGGTGGGGGTGGCGGCGATGCCCACCATCGGCTGCGCCAGAGCCTTGCCTCGCATGGAGCCGAGGTCGGCCGCATCGCCGAAGCCGTCGCCGGTGGCGGGGGCGCCCACGGCCTGCTCGTGCGAGGGCCGATGTGTGGGGATCCCGATGACGCTGGCGGCGCCGAGGACGGCGAGCAGGAGGAAGAGGCGGGTCAACCAGCGAGTCACCTCGGTGATGTCGGCACCGTTTGTCCCAACTTGAGCGCTTTCCACGGTCTCCGCGCGTCGCATCGGTCACGTGGGAGACTGCCGCCCGTGCGGGTGACGGCCAAGGTGGACTACGCCCTGCGGGCCCTGGTGGAGCTGGCGGCCGCCGGAGCCACGGTCAAGGGCGAGCGGCTGGCCGAGGCCCAGGCCATCCCCCTCAAGTTCCTGGAGAACATCCTGGCCGAGCTGCGGCGGGCGGGGATCGTGGGCAGCCAGCGGGGCGCCGAGGGCGGCTATCGCCTCCAGCGTGGGGCGGCCGACATCTCGGTGGCCGACGTGATCCGAGCGGTCGAGGGGCCGCTGGCCGACGTGCACGGCACCTCGCCTGAGATGCTCGACCCGCCGGGAGTGGCCGCCCCCGTGCGCGAGGTCTGGTTGGCGACGCGGGCCGCCCTGCGCTCGGTCCTCGAGGTCGTGACCGTCGCCGACATCGCCGCCGCCGATCTTCCACCGGTCGTCGGTTCCCTGCTCGCCGATCCAGAAGCGTGGGTGCGCCGATGAAGCCGTTCCGATTCGCCGTCCAGACCAGCCAGGCCCCCGATGCCGCCGCCTGGCGGGACCGGGCCCGCCAGATCGAGGCGCTCGGTTACTCGACGCTCTACGTGCCCGACCACTTCACCGACCAGTGGGGCCCGCTCGTGGCCCTCACCGTGGCGGCCGAGGCCACCACCACGCTCAACGTCGGTGCGCTGGTGTTCGACAACGACTACCGCCACCCGGTGGTGTTGGCCAAGGAGGTCGCCACCCTGGCCCTCATGAGCGGCGGCCGGGTCGAGTTCGGACTCGGTGCCGGATGGATGCGCACGGACTACGACGAGTCCGGCATCCCGTACGACGAGCCGCCCGTCCGGATCGACCGACTGGAGGAGGCGCTCGAGGTCTACAGCCAGCTGTGGGACGGCAAGGCCACCTTCGCCGGTGACCACTACACGGTCACGGCGGCGACGGCGCAGCCGGCACCGCTCGCCACTGGCCGGCCCAAGCTGGTCATCGGCGGCGGCGGCAGGCGGGTGCTCTCCCTCGCCGCTCGCCACGCCGACATCGTGGGCGTCAACCCGAGCTTGCGGTCGGGGGCCGTCGACGCCGCCACCGCCCAGTCGGCCGTGGCCGAGCTGTACGAACAGCGCATCGGCTGGATCCGCGAGGCGGCCGGAGATCGCTTCGACGACCTCGAGCTGCAGGTGCTCACGTTCATCGTGGCCGTCGGCGGCGACCGCGACGAGGTGGCCAAGGCCATCGCCCCCGGCTTCGGCGTCTCCGAGGAGCAGGCCCGCGACGTGCCCATCGCCCTCATCGGGAGCGTCGAGGAGATCTGCGACCAGCTCGTGGAGCGGCGCGAGAAGCTCGGGCTCAGCTACTGGGTCGTGCACGACCCGGAGATGGAGGCGTTCGCCGCCGTGGTCGATCGGCTGGCCGGGACGTAGGTCCGCTCAGTCCGGGTCGCGGATCCCGATCTCGTCGAGGTGGAGGAGCAGGTCGCCCGGGTCCTCGTAGACGCGGAAGGCGCCGGCCCGCTCCAGCTCCTCGCGGCCGTAGCCGCCGGACAACACCCCGACGCCGAGGGCGCGGGCCCGTCGGGCGGCCAGCAGGTCCCACACGCTGTCCCCCACCACGATGCAGTCCTCGATCGGCACCGACAGGGCCTCGGCGGCGGCGAGGAACAGGTGGGGGTCGGGCTTGGCCCGGGCCACCAGGTCGCGGGTGATGATCGGTGTGCCCTCGGGGATGTCGAGCAGCCCGAGCGTGGGCCCGGCGGTCGCCATCCGACCGCTGGTGGCGATGGCCCAGGGCACGCGCAGCTCGGTGATGTGGTGGAGGAGGTCGTTGGTGCCGGGCAGAGGCCGTACGGTCGCGGCATAGCGAGCGAAGGCCTCCTGGTGTCCGGCAGCCAACCGGGCGACGACCTCGGGACCCAGCGGCACGCCGGTCTCCCGCAGCAGCGCCCGGGCGAACAGGCCGCCGCTCATCCCGATCTTGCGGTGGATCGTCCACACCGGGATGTCGATGCCCTCGTCGTCGAGCGCATCGCGCCAGGCCACGACGTGCTGGTAGACGCTGTCGATGAGCGTGCCGTCGAGGTCGAAGAGCAGGCCGGTCATGGTTCCGCCCGTGTCGGTGGCAGGGACTCCCTTTCCCGCACCGACTCGGACCAATCCCGGGGGCGCACGTCGCTCCCCGGAAGGCCCTTCAGATGGTGGGGGCCGTGGGGCTCGAACCCACGACCGACGGATTAAAAGTCCGCTGCTCTACCAACTGAGCTAGACCCCCGGTGGCGCGACCGTACCGGCCTCCCGCGCGAACGTTGGCTCGTGACCGACGACTGGCCGCCCCCTCGCCGACCCACCATCTCGTTCGACGAGCTCGCCGCCGTCGACCTGCGGGTCGGGCGGGTGGTCGACGTCGAGCCCTTCCCCGAGGCCCGGCGCCCGGCGTGGAAGCTCACCGTCGACTTCGGTCCCGTCATCGGCCGGTTGCGGACCAGTGCCCAGGTGACCAACTACCCGGCCGACGCCCTGCTGGGCCGCACCGTGGTCGGGGTGGTGAACCTCGGCACCAAGCGCATCGCCGGCTTCGAGTCGGAGTTCCTCGTGCTCGGCGCCCTCGACGCCGACGGCGTCGTGTCCCTGCTCGGAGCCGCAGACGACGTCGCCCCGGGTGCTCCGGTGGCCTAAGCGTCGATCCACCGATCAGCTGCTGACGACCACCGGATAGCGGCCCGCCTGTTGGGCTTCGCCAAAGGCAAAGACGCAACCAGGGGCGAGCGCCGCGTGACCCACGTCGGTGCGGCCCTTCCCCACCGGCGTAGATCTAGTACCGCAGCGGTTCACGGATTACGCCAAACTGCGGGTGCCCTCCCGTTCGGCGTAGATCATGTACCGCTGCGGTACATGGATTACGCCGGGAGGCCCCGAGCCGACTCGCCGCCGCCAGCCCCTGGGCGCGTCGTTGGTCTTTGGCAACCGTGGGATACCGCCCGGTTTGAGGGGCGGCGCGCCTACGCCTCCTGTTGCGGTGAACCCGAAACGCGAACCGGCGATGGACTGACAACAGAAGTGTTGTCGATCCATCGCCAGTTCGGCTGGGGGTGGGGTGGGGACTAGGAGGCCAGGAGGGCCATGC
>JAOBWJ010000065.1 GCA_025463335.1 Acidimicrobiales bacterium | reverse complement strand
AGGGCACACGCCGCCGGGTTGGCGTAGGCGATCGTCGGGCCTTCGCCCGCCAGGCGCCCGTCGCAGAGGAGGACCGCATCCTCGGAGCGGACCAACACCGACTCGACCAGCCCCACCTGGGACGAAGGCGGGGGCAGCTCGGAGGCGACCATGCCGGTCAGGTAGGCCTCCACCTCGCCGTCGGCGTCCCGCAGGGCGAGCGCGAAGGCCTCGACTTCCAGCCTCGTGCCGTCGGCGTGGAGGATCCGGCGGCGGCCGTGCCATCGATGGTCGACCCGCAGCCGGAGCGGCGATTCGCCGGCCCCGACCTCGTCAGCCTCGTCGTAGAGGAAGTCCTGAGGCCGGCGGCCGAGCACGTCGACGGCGGTCCAACCGAGGCGCTCGGCGCACTCGTCGCTCCACCACGAGTACCGGCCTTCGCCATCGAGCAGGGCGGTGGCCACACCGCTGGCGGCCATGCCCTGGAGGAGGGCGGCCCGGGAGGCAAGCGGACCGGGGAGGGGCGCACTCGTCGATCGATGTTCGTCGAGCAGTGATTCGACCTGCCGGGCCAGGCTCCGTAGGGCATCGATCTGGTATGCGGTGAGCTGGCGCGGCACCGCGTCGGACACCGCGAGTGTGCCGAGCGGGATCCCATCCGGCGTGCGGAGCACGACGGCGGCGTAGTAGAGGCAGTGGCCCTCGGTCACGGCCGTGTGATGGCAGAACCGCTCGTCGGCTCGCAGGTCGGGTACCTCGATGAAGTCCTCGCCCGACGAGAGGGCGTGGTCGCTGAACGCCTCGGACCGAGGGACCTCCTGGATGGCGTCGCCATATCGGGCCTTGAACCAGAGTCGATCGGCGTCGACCAGTCCGATCATGGCGATGGGCATCTCGCACAGGCGGGCTGCCAGGCGGACCACGGCGTCGAACCGCTCGTTGGTCGGCGTGTCCAGGATCCCGTAGGCGCGCAGGACCGACACTCGGTGGGCGTCGCTGGCGTCGGGTCCAGGCTGGTCTGCGACGGAGGTCACATCGGATCATCGGCACGAAACCGGCGGCGCTGAGCAATTCTGAACAAGTCCTTGACCCCCGGAGACCGACCGTCATCCACCGGCAGCGGCCCGCAGCTGGGTCTCGGCCGCCGGCCCCACCACGCCGGCGCCTCCGGCGATCACGACGGTGTCGACCGTGGCCGAGTGAGCGGTGATCCACGACAGGGTGGCGGCGCCGCAGTCGTCGACCGCGTGGCACAGCAGCACCGGGGCGGCCGGCGCGGCGTGGGGGCCCAGCGCCAGGGCGTCGGCGAACGACGAGGCCGCCGCCACCTCGACCTTGGTGAGCGGTTCGCCGATGCCCACGAGCAAGTCGGCCACGGCCGTGGCCGTGCGCTCCCGATCGGTGCCGGCGACGCGCTCGACCGTGCGTCCTGAGCGCTGGAGGGCGGCTACCACCGCCTCGCTCACCGCCGCCGTGCCGCCGACCACGACCACGTGGCGGATGCCGAGGTCGTCGAGCGCCTGGCGGGTCGGGGCCGGCAGCGAGCCGGCGGTGGTGAGCAGCACGGGCCACTGCTGGCCGAACGCCAGGGGTCCGGCGCTGAGCGCGTCGGCCGGTAGGAGCCCGTTCGCCAAGAGCACCGTCGCGCCTCTCGAGCTTCGGACGCCCACGTTGGCCACACCCGAGTTGCGGGCCACGGCCGCCGCCGTCTCGTAGCGGTCGGCGCCCGAGACCCGCTCGACCGTGAACCCGGCGGCCTGGAGCTGCGCCACCACCTCAGGGCCGAGGGCGCCGGTGCCGCCGAGGACGCGCACCTTTCGCACACCCAGCGAACGGAATGCCTCGAGCGTGGCCTGGGGCACGCTGCGCTGCTCGGCGAGCAGCACCGGACCGATGTGGCTGCCGGCCACGTAGCTGCCGGCCAGGGCGTCGGCCGGATCGTCAGACCGGGCCAGCACCGCGTCCGACGCCGAAGCGAACCGGTCGACGGCCAGGGCGGCGGCTGTGGTGAACCGGTCCGGCCCGGCGAGGCGTCGGACGTCGATGGAACCGGCGGCCGCAGCCGGCGCCCCGAAGGCGACCAGGAACACGAGGAGGAGCCCGCCGAGGCGCATCGCACGACCGTACGCTGCCCGGGTGCTCGAGGTGACGGTTGTCCCCCACACCCACTGGGACCGCGAGTGGTACTCGTCGTTCCAGACCTTCCGGCTGCGGCTGGTCGACCTGCTCGACGACGTGCTCCCCCGGCTCGAGGCCGACCCCTCGCTCGCCCACTTCCTGCTCGACGGCCAGCTCGCCATGGTCGACGACTACCTCGCCGTGCGGCCGGGGGCCGAAGCAACGTTGCGGCGGCTCAACGGCTCCGGCCGGGTGTCGATGGGGCCGTGGTACGTGCTCATGGACGAGTTCCTCGTGTCGGGCGAGACCATGATCCGGAACCTCCAGCTCGGACTCGAGCGGGCCGCCGCCCTCGGCGGCGCCATGGAGGTCGGCTACCTGCCCGACATGTTCGGCCACGTGGCCCAGATGCCGCAGCTCCTGCGCCAGTTCGGCTTCCAGCACGCCGTCGTGTGGCGGGGGGTGCCGGAGGCCGTCGATCGCGATGCCTTCTGGTGGTCGGCACCCGACGGGTCGACCGTGCGGGCCCAGTACCTGTGGCCCGAGGGCTACGGCAACGGCGCCGACCTGCCCGACGACGGCAAGGGCCTGATCGAGCAGGTCCGGGAACACCTCGAGATCATGGGCGACGCCTGCACCGGCACCCTCCTGTGGATGCACGGCACCGACCATCAGGTGCCCAACGCCGCCCTCGGTCGGGTGGTGGCCGAAGCCAACGCCCTCCAGGACGACTACCGCTTCCGGGTGGCGCCCCTCGCCGACCACCTGACCGCAGCCACCACCACCGGGCTCCCGTCGATCACCGGGGAGCTGCGGTCGGGCGCCCGCGCCAACCTGCTCATGGGCGTGGGCTCCAACCGGGTCGACGTGAAGCAGGCCGCCGCCCGGGCCGAGCGGGCGCTCGAACGCCGGGCCGAACCGCTGTCGGCCCTGTTCCTCCCGGCCGACCGCTGGCCCGGCGCCCTGCTCGACGTGGCGTGGCTGGAGGTCATCCGCAACTCGGCCCACGATTCCATCTGCGCCTGCTCGGCCGACGACGTGTGCACCGCCGTCCTGCACCGCTACGCCGAGGCCACCGCCATCGCCGAGGGGCTCGCCGACCGCGCCCTCGTCGCCGCCGGCCGGGCCGTGTCGGTGCCGGGCCCGATCGTGGTGAACGGCTCGGCCCGGGCGCGATCGGGCCTGGTGTCGCTGTGCCTACCGGGCATCGGCGACGTCGCCGGCGTCCAGATCACCGGCGTCCGCCACCCGGTGCTGGTCGACGAGACCGTCCCCGGCCGCGACGTACGCACGATCCTCGATCGTTGGCGCAGCCAGGAGGTGGAGCCCGGTACCTATGTCCACCGGGTCGCCATCGAGGAGCACGACGACCACGTGGATGTCACCCTCCACGCCGCTGATCGCCTGTTGGCCAACCTGATCCTCGACGAGGTCAAGGCCCACCTCGATGTCCTCGCCGCCGTGCGCCCCGACACCCCGTTCCGGATCCGGCTGGTGCAGCCGCCGGTGACCGAGCTGCTGGCCCGGGTCGACGTCCCCGGCTTCGGCTGGTCGGTCTGGGCGCCGGCGGCGGCCCTCGACGTCGAGGCCGTCACCGGCACCGATCGCTCGGTCACCAACGGCCTGGTCACGGTGGAGGTCGACCCGACCGACGGGACGTTCGCCCTCGACGGCCGGCCCGGCTTCGACCGACTGGTCGACGACGGCGACCACGGCGACACGTACAACTACAGCCCGCCCGAGCACGACCTCGTCGTCGACCGGCCGACCTCGGTGGCCGTCGAGCTGCTGGAGTCCGGCCCGCTTCGGGGCCGCCTCCGCGTCACCCGTAGCTACGACTGGCCCGATCGGGTCGAGGACGAGTCCCGTGCCCGGGTTGGCTCGTCACCGGTCGACGTCGTCACGACCCTCGAGGTCCGGGCCGGCGAGCGGCTGGTGCGGGTCACCACCGAGTTCGAGAACCGGAGCGAGGACCACCGCCTCCGCACTTGGTTCCCCTTGGAGGAAGGCGTCAGCACCTCCGTGGCCGAGTGCGCCTTCGCCGTGGTCGAGCGGGGACGGGTGGCCGAGGGCGGACCGACCGAGAAGGCGCTGGCCACGTTCCCGTCCCGGCGGTTCGTGCAGGCCGGCGACGTCACGGTCGTACACGAGGGGCTGCTCGAGTACGAGCTCGTCGGCGACCACCTGGCCCTCACGCTCCTGCGGGCAACCGGGATGCTGTCGCGCGTCGAGCTCACCAACCGCCCGCTGCCCGCCGGTCCGCCCGACCGCCTGGCCGGACCCCAGGTCAGGGGCCGCCACGTCCTGCGCTACGGCGTGGCCGTGGGCGACATCGACCCGTACGCCTTGGTCGACGACGCCTTCCTGCCCCTCGAGGTCGCGCAGTCCGAGGGCTCGGGCCATGCGCCCGCGACCGGCTCGGCCCTGGAGTTGACCGGGGCCGAGGTGTCCGCCGTGCGCCGGGCGGAAGGCACGCTCGAGGTGCGGGTGTTCAACCCCACGGCCGAGCCCACCGAGGTGCGGATCCCGGGCCGTACCGGCTGGCTGGTCGACCTGCGGGGCCGGCCCCGCGATCGGTTCGAGGGCCGCTTCCCGCTCGGACCGTGGCAGCTGGCCACGGTCAGGATCAGCGCCGCTTCAAGCTGACCGGCGTCCCCGGCGGGAGCACGGGGGCCAGTAGCGCATCGCCCCGCCGATCAGTCGTCGACCATCCGGGGTCGAGCCCTGGTGCGGTGATGCGGACGGCGTCGACACCCGGGTGCAGGTCGAGCTCCCACAGCAGGGCCGGGCGATCACCGTGCCAGCGGACGGCGAACGACAGCCGGCCGAAGGCGGTCGGCGCATCGTGGATCTCGACGCCGAGACCGAGCCACGCGTCGGGCACGATCGACAGGAGCACCAGCCCCTCACCCGTCTCCCGCGCGAGCAGGTCGCGCGCCAACGTCAGCAGCCGGGCCGCAGGACCGAGGTCGGCGCCCGGCCACGTACGTGTCGGCGACGCGGTGTCCAGCAACGTGGTCAGCTCGGCCGACTCGGCCCGGCTGTCGACCTGGACGTCGGGCAGGTCGGCCGCCGCTCGCCGGGCCACTCCCGCCGCCCGCGCTTCGCCCGCCGCCGCCAAGGCGTCGGCCGCGGCCAGCACGTCGAAGGGCGAGCCCGACCCCGAGCGCACGGCGGCCTCGGCAAGTTCGGCCACGTCGGCCGCAACGCTCTTGGCCAGCAGCTCGTCGCGGTGCCGGAGCCAGTGGCCGGTGAGTGCGGCCAGCCCGGCTGCCTCCGGATCGGTGGCCAGCAGCTCGGCCGCTTCCTCGGCGTAGCCGTAGCGATCGAGGGCCCCGGCCACCTGGCCGAGGACCGGTCGGGCGCCGGGCCCGTCGTAGCGCAGCAGCAGCGTGCGCCGGTTGGCGTCGACGGCGGCGGCCAACCGATCGTCGGGCAGGACCAGGCGGAGGCCTCGCTCGGACTGCATGCGCCAGCCGTTGGCCACCTGTTCCGGACCCGGCAGCGCCGGCAGACGACGGAGCTCGGTTGGTGCGAGGGGTACGGCGAACCGCAAGGTGGCTCGGTGGGCCAAGGGCCACACGTAGGCGGCGGTGGCCCGGCCGTCATCGGAACCGACGGCGCCGAGATCGACCTCGGCGGCGCCGGCCAGCACCACGTCGGCCACGTCACCCGTGCCGGAACCGGCGGCCCGTGACGGCGGCTTCGGGAACAGGAGGGCCACCTGACCGTCGACGAGCGCCGCCGTGTCGCCGTCGAGGGAGATCCGCTCGATGCGACCCTCGCCAGTTGCGTCGTAGGGGCGCAGCGCCAGCGCCAGCGCGACCGGGATCGGGCTCTCGTTCTCGAACTCGACCACGACGAGCTCATCGGCCCCAAGACGCACGGCGTAGACACGCTGGACGACGTCGCCGCTCGGCACCCGCATGGCGGTCTCCACCACGGGTGCGTCCCCGACGAGCCGCTGCCGCACGGCCACCTCGGTCGGCGGCAGGTGCCAGCGGTCGTCGGCCCCGACCCACCAGTCGAGCGACCAGTCGTCCGCGGCCGTGACCAGGCCCCGGTCGTCGACCGTGGCCTCGAGCGCCGAGTCGAGGTTGCCGACCACGGTGACACCCCCGCGGTGGGGCCCGACCCAACCCTCGTCGGGGACGGTGACACGAGGTGCGCGGCGCGGCCGCCGGGAGCGCAGGCCCATCGTCAGTCCCACTCCGCGCCGGTGCGGCGCCGCATGAGGGCCACCATGGCGTCGGACGCGGACACGCCGTCGTGGCACACCGCCCGCACCTGCTCGGCGATGGGCATCTCGACACCGCACTGCGCGGCCAGCTCGCTCACGACCGATGACGATCGCACACCTTCGGCCACCATCTGGGTGTCGGCCACGATGTCGTCGAGGCAGCGGCCCTTGCCGAGCTCGACGCCGACACGGTGGTTCCGGCTCTGGGCGCTCATGCACGTGGCGACCAGGTCGCCCATCCCGGCCAGGCCGGCGAACGTGCGGGGCTGGCCGCCCATGGCCTCGCCGAGCTTGCTCAGCTCACCCAGGCCGCGGGTCATGACGGTGGCCTTGGTGTTGTCGCCGAAGCCCATGCCCTCGACCATGCCGGCGGCGATGGCCATCACGTTCTTGACCACGCCGGCGATCTCGCAGCCCACGATGTCGAGGTTGGTGTAGACGCGGAAGGCTTCGGAGCGGAACACCGGCTGGAGCCCGATGGCGATGCGCTCGTCGGCGAAGGCCAGGACAGCGGCCGCCGGGTGGCCGGCCATGATCTCGCGGGCCAGGTTGGGCCCGGTGAGGGCGCCGGCCGGATGGTCGGGCAGCACCTCGTTGATGACCTGGGTCATGCGCAGGAGCGTCCCCTGTTCGAGGCCCTTGCTCAGGCTCACGATCGGCACCCAGGCCCGGACGGACGGCGCTGCCTCCTCCAGCACGGCCCGGAAGCCGTGGGAGGGGACGGCCATGACGACCACGTCGGCCTCGCCCACGGCCTCCTCCAGCGACGGGGTGGCCCGGAGGGCGTCGGGCAGGGTGACGCCCGGGAGGTACGCCTCATTGGTGTGCGTCGTGGCCAGTTCGTCGGCCACGTCCTTGCTCCGGGCCCAAAGCACGGTGTCGCTGTTGGCCGCCGACAACGCCGCGACCGTCGTCCCCCAGGAACCGGCACCGATCACCGCCACGCGGAGCGCCACGACCAGGGAGCGTACGTACACTCGCCCGGTCATGCAGGACGAGGTCGCCGTGCTCGTGCCGGTCAAGGCCTTCTCCCAGGCGAAGGCCCGCCTCGCCGACGTCCTCGACCGACCGGCCCGGGCCGCCCTCGCCCGCTCGATGGCCGACCGGGTCGTGGCCGCAGCCGGCTCGTTGCCGGTGATGGTGGCCTGCGACGACGACGAGGTGGCAGCGTGGGCCGAAGCCGCCGGCGCGTCGGTGGCGTGGACGCCGGGCCTCGGACTGAACGGTGCGGTGACGGCCGGCGTGGAGGCCCTGGCCACCGCCGGCGTTGGCCGGGTGGTGGTGGCCCACGCCGATCTGCCCCGAGCACGCGGCTTCACCGAACTGGCCGAGGGCCACGGTGTGATCGCCGTGCCCGACCGTCACGACGACGGCACCAACGTGCTGGCCCTCCCGACCGGCGCCGGCTTCGTGTTCGCCTACGGCCCGGGCTCGTTCCTCCGCCACTGCGACGAGGCCGCCCGATTGGGCCTGCACCTCACCGTGCTGCGCCCGCCCGACCTCACCTGGGACGTCGACGTCCCCGACGACCTGGAGGAGCCGTGACGCTCGATCTGCCCACGCCGGCCCGGGCCCTCGCCATCGGCGCCCACCCCGACGACGTCGAGTTCGGCTGCGGCGCCACCCTCGCCAAGTGGGCGGCGGCGGGGTGCGAGGTGTCGCACCTCATCTGCACCGACGGCTCGAAGGGCTCGTGGGACCCGGCCGAGGACACCGCCACCCTTGTCGTCACCCGCCAGGCCGAGCAACGGGACGCGGCCAAGGCACTCGGGGCCACCGGCGAGCAGGTCTTCCTCGGATGGGTCGACGGTGAGCTCGAGTCGGGCCTGCGCCAGCGTTGGGAGCTGGCCTACTGGATCCGCAAGCTCCGCCCCGACGTGGTTCTGGGCCACGATCCCTGGAAGCGGTGGCGCCTCCATCCCGACCACCGCAACGCCGGCTTCCTCAGCGTCGACGGCGTGGTCGCGGCGCGAGACCCGCACTTCTTCCCCGAGCAGCAACTCCCCCACCACCGGCCGGCCACGCTGTTGCTGTTCGAGGCCGACGAGCCCGATCACGTCGAGGACGTCACCGGCTTCGCCGAGGCCAAGTGCGAGGCCCTGCTCGCCCACCGGTCCCAGTGGCGCTCCACCCACGAGATCGACGACCCCACCGACCGCGGACAGATCGACCGCTTCCGCCGACGCGTGACCGACGGCCTGGCCGCCCACGGCGCACCGGCCGGGGTCCGCCACGGCGAGGCGTTCAAGGCCATCCGCGACCTCTGACGCCGGCGACGCTGGATTGTGACGGAATGACGACACTCCGACGTGACCGTTGACACAGCACGACGGCGCCGACAACATGAACACGTGCTTCGGCCGCTGCCTTCGGGCCAGCCGGAGCGGAGCGGTTGCGGGCTGGGGTGCGTCGGGGGGGCGCACTCCAGCCCCCGCCTCGTTTTGGGGGCCCATGGGCTGGCCACGAGTGGCACGTCATCGTGCCGGTGGTGAAGCCCTAGCTAGCGCTGGTTCTTGGTTCGCCGGCCCACGTACCAGCCGCCGAGGAGGATGAAGGCCAAGATGGCGATCCCGGCGGCCCACCAGATCCAGAGCGGCAGGGGGTCCCCGACGATGCGCTGGACCTCCACCGTCGTGGTCGTCGTCTGGGCGAAAACGAGGGGCATGGCTCGGCACCGTAGGCGAGGATGAGGCATGGCCGACCTTCACTGGCCCCTCTACGCGTTGCGCATCTGCACGCCCCGCATCGAGCTCCGCTACACCGACGACGAGCTGGCCCGGACGCTGGCCGAGCTGGCCATCGAGGGCATCCACCCTCCGGAGGCCATGCCGTTCAGCATCCCGTGGTCACGCCAAGAGCCCGACGTGATGCGGCGCGAGTACCCGAAGCACGTCTGGGCCAGCCGGGCTCGCACCTGCGCCGAGGACTGGTCCCTGAAGCTCGCCGTGCTGCTCGACGGCGAGGTGGTCGGCGTGCAGGACGCCTTCGCCAAGCACTTCCCGGTGACCCGGCAATTCGAGACCGGCTCGTGGCTCGGGCAGCGCTTCCAGGGTCGCGGCATCGGTGCGGAGATGCGGGCCGCCGTGCTCCACCTCGGCTTCGTCGGGCTCGGCGCGGTGCGGGCCGTGTCCGGCGCCTTCGAGGACAACCCGGCCTCGGCCGCCCTGAGCCACAAGCTCGGGTACACCGACAACGGCTGGTCGATCGAGAACCGCGAAGGCACGCCGGTCCGGTTGCAGCACTTTGCCCTGCTCCGCGAGGAGTGGGAGCCGCGGCGCCGTGACGACATCACCATCTCGGGCCTCGAGCCCTGCCTCCGGATCTTGGGGCTTGACGGCTGAAGCCAAAGTGTTTCTAATTGAAACATGAAGTTCTCGCTGATCTACGAGGCCCAGACCACCGACACCTCCCGCGAGGGCGATGCCAAGGTGCTGCTCGACATCCTCGAGCAGTCGTTGCTGGCCGAGGAGGTCGGCTTCGACACCGTCTGGGCGGTCGAGCACACCGCCCTCGAGCAGTACGCCCACATGAGCGCGCCGGAGACGTTCCTGGCCTTCCTCGCCGGGCGCACCACCCGCATCGGCATCGGGCACGGCGTGATCTGCCTGCCGCCCAAGCAGAACCACCCGGTGAAGATCGCCGAGCGGTGCGCCGCCCTCGACATCCTCTCCGGCGGCCGGCTCCACGTTGGCTTCGGCAAGGGCGGCACCCAGCAGGAGGCGGGCACGTTCGGTTACGACCTGGCCGACCTGCCGCCGATGATCGAGGAGGCCATGCGCCTCGTGCCCCGCATCTGGGTGGAGGACATGGTCGAGCACCACGGCCAGTTCATCGACTTCCCGCCCCGGCCCATCCACCCCAAGCCGCTGCAGGACCCGCACCCGCTGCTCTACATGGCGTGCACCCACAACGACTCGCTGCTGGACGCCGGCGGTCGAGGGATCGGCGCCCTCGTCCTCGGGTTCGGCGGCCCGGAGCAGGTGGCCGAGAAGAACGCCATCTACCGCAAGGCCTACGCCAACCGGAAGGACACCGACCAGGTCGGCTTCCGTCCCAACGAACACTTCGCCGCCCTGTGCCCGGCCATCGTGCTCGAGGACGGGCAGGAGGCCCGGCGCATCGGGATCCGCGGCCAGCGCTTCTTCCTGGAGGCAATCGGCCACTGGGGCAGCGCCGGCGCCATCCCCCTCCCCGATCCCGACTCGTGGGCCGATGACCTCACCGCCCAGACCGGCGATGGCACGACCATCATCGAGTCGGCCATCGGGCGGGAGAAGGTCACCATCGACTTCTCCGACTCGAGCATGTCCATGCTCAACCCGAACCACGCCTACGGGACCGTCGAGGACTGCATCGGCTACGTGACCCGTCTCATCGAGGCCGGCGCCGACGAGATCCTCTTCCTCAACCAGATGGGCACCGTTCCGCAGTGGGCCATGCTCGAGACGATCCGCAACATCGGCGAGCACGTCATCCCGCACTTCCGCAAGCAGTAGACCTTCGGGCGTGGCAGCCCTCTTCGAGCCCCAAGGCGACGGCGTGTTCGCCACGGTCCTGACCCAGGGACCGTGGGATCCGGATGCGCAGTACGGCGGCGGACCCTGCGCCCTGCTCACGTGGGCGGTGCAGCAGGTGCCGACGCTCGTGCCCATGCGGGTGGCGCGGCTCACGTTCGACATGCACCGTCCGGTGCCCCTCGGCCGCCTCGACCTGGCGACCGAGGTGGTGCGGGAGGGCAAGCGACTGCAGGTGGTCGTGGGCCGGATCCTCCGCGACGGCACGGAGATGGCCCGGTGCACGGCCCTCCGCCTGCGCCTCGGCGCCGGCCCCGATCAGGGCTCCGATCCGCGGATGCCGGCCGTTGCTCCCCCGCCGCCACCCGAGACATGCGCGCCGGTGCACTTCACCCGCCGCGGCCTCTCGGGCTTCCTCGACGCCCTCGAGGTGCGCACGCCGGACGAGGGCCTGTCGCCCGCCTGGTTCCACGTCCTCCTCCCGGTCGTGGCCGGCCATGAGCTCACGCCCGAGGTGCGGGTGGCGACGGTGGCCGACTTCGCGGCCAACGCCGCCAACTACCTCGACCAGTCCCAGTGGTCGTGCATCAACCCTGACCTCAGCATCCACTTCGCCCGCCAGCCGGTCGGCGAGTGGACGGGCATCACGTCGCGGTCCTGGTACGACGCCGACGGCACCGGCCACGCCCGTGGCGACCTGTTCGACCTCGACGGCTTCGTCGGCACCGTCACGTCCACGTCGCTGGTCGACGAGGTGCCGGCGCCCTTCACCGTCTGATCCTCCTACGCTCGGCGGGTGCTCAACCGGAGGTCCTTCCTCCTCGGCGGCGCCGGCGCCGTGGTGGCGGGCGCGGGCGCCGTGGAGGTCTTCGGGCGTGATCGGTTCCTGCACCGGCTCGGCCTGACCCACAGCCCCGACCACCGCGTGCCACCTTCCGGCGTGCGGGTCAAGGAGGGCCACTTGCCGGACGGAACCCGATGGGCGATGAGCCGCCCGCCCGGGCCGTTGGCCGGGGCCATCATCTGCCTCCACGGGCGGGGCGAGAACCATCGGTTCGCGTTCGATGCCGTCCACCTGCACGACGTCGTGGACGTCGAGGGTGCCCGCCTCGCGGTGGCCGCCGTCGATGGTGGGAGCGACAGCTACTGGCACGCGCGCGCCGATGGGACCGACGCCGGCACCATGGTCGCCCGGACCTTCGTGCCGCTCGTCCGGAAGCACCTGGGTGTCGAACGGCTCGCTGTGCTCGGCTGGTCGATGGGCGGCTACGGCGCGCTGCTGGCCGCCGAACGCCACCCCGACCTGTTCGGCGCGGTCGTCGCCTCGAGCCCGGCGCTGTACCCATCGTTCTCCCAGTCGGCGCCCCACGCCTTCGACGACGCCCGGGACTTCACGCGCAACGACGTGTTCGCCGAGGCCGGGAAGCTCGACTCGTCGAGGGTTCGGATCGATTGCGGCCGGAGCGACCCGTTCGCGCCGGCGGACCGCCGCTTGGTCGAGCGCCTGGGTCCGCGGGTGACGGCCGCCTTCCCACCGGGATGGCACGACAGCGCGTTCTGGCGCAGCGTGGCTCCGGCCCAGGTGCGCTTCGTCGCACGCGCCCTCGCGTCACCCGGTCAGGTCGGCGGCCGCTGACCGGATCGCCTCGGCCACCGAGGCCATCTCGTCGTCGCCACCCTCATACTTCTGGCGCGGCCAGAAGAAGCCACGAAGGCCGTCCTTCGGTCGGCGGGGCACCACATGCACGTGGATGTGGGGCACCGACTGGCTGACCTTGTTGTTGACGGCCACGAAGGTGCCCACGGCGTCGACGGCGGCAGGCACGGCGGCG
>JAOBWJ010000049.1 GCA_025463335.1 Acidimicrobiales bacterium | reverse complement strand
CCGTCGAGCGCACGCCGGTGTGGTTCATGCGCCAGGCCGGACGCTCGCTGCCCGAGTACCGCAAGCTGCGCGAGGTGCACCCCGGCTTCAGCGACGTGATCCACCGGCCTGACCTGGCCGCCGAGGTCACGATGCAGCCCGTCCGGCGCCATGGCGTCGATGCCGCCATCCTGTTCAGCGACATCATGACGCCCGTCCAGGCGCTGGTCCCGGGCGTCGACATCCACCCCGGCAAGGGCCCGGTGGTCGAGCACCCGTTCCGTACCAAGGCCGATCTCGACCGCCTCCGCCCGCTCGACGCCGAGGCCGACATCCCCTACGTGCTCGAGACCGTGCGCCGGGTCCGCGACGAGCTGAGCGACGACGTGGCCCTGATCGGGTTCGCCGGCGCCCCGTTCACGGTCGCCAGCTACCTGGTCGAAGGCGGCAAGTCGCGGGACTACCGCCATACCAAGGCCCTCATGTACGGCCAGCCCAACGTGTGGTTCGGCCTGGCCGAGCGCCTGGCCGACATCACCCTCGCCTCCCTGCGCGGCCAGATCGCCAACGGGGCCCAGGCCATCCAGCTGTTCGACTCCTGGGTCGGCGCCCTCTCGGTGGCCGACTATCGGGAGTTCGTGCTGCCGGCCACATCACGCATCTTCGCCGGACTGGCCGATCTCGATGTGCCCAAGATCCACTTCGGCGTGGGCACCGGGCACCTGCTGCCGCTCCTCGCCGAGGCCGGGGCCGACGTGGTGGGCGTCGACTGGCGAACCCCGCTGGCCGAGGCCCGGGCCCTGGTGCCGGGCAAGGCCGTCCAGGGCAACCTCGACCCCACCACGCTGTTCGCGCCCATCGACGTGGTCGAGCGGAAGGTGGGCGACGTGCTGGCCGACGCAGGCGACGAGCCCGGCTACGTGTTCAACCTCGGCTGGGGTGTGCTGCCCGAGACCGACCCCGACGTGCTCACCCGCGTCGTGGAGGTCGTGCACGGCTCATGAAGGAAGCCGTGCTGCTCATGGCCTACGGGACGCCTGCGCGCCCCGAGGACGTCGAGGCCTACTACACCGACATCCGCCGAGGCCGGCCCCCGACCCCCGAGCAGCTGGCCGACCTGGTCCGGCGCTACGACGCCATCGGCGGCATCTCTCCGCTCGCCGCCCGCACCGAAGCCCAACGGGTGGGACTGCAGGCGGCGCTCGACGAGCGGGCACCCGAACGGTTCGAGGTCGTGCTCGGCTTCAAGCACGTGGCCCCGTTCATCGAGGACACCGTGGAGGACCTTCGGGCCCGGGGCATCGATCGCATCGTGGCCCTCGTGCTGGCGCCGCACTATTCGGCCCTCTCGGTCGGTGAGTACCTGCGCCGGACCACCGAGGCCGCCGGCGACATCGACGTGGCGACGATCGAGTCATGGGCCACCGAGCCGGCCTACATCGACTTCCTGACCAGCGCCGTCCAGGAGCGCCTGGTTGCGATGCCGGAGGGCACGAAGGTGGTGTTCACCGCCCACTCCCTGCCCAAGCGGGTCGAGGCCATGGGCGATCCCTACGTGGCCGAGCTGCGGTCGACGGCCCAGGGCGTGGCCGATCGACTGGGCCTGGCCCCGTGGGCCCAATGGGCCACGGCGTGGCAGAGCGCCGGACGCACGCCCGAGCCGTGGCTCGGCCCCGACGTCCTCCAGGTCATCGATGATCTGGCGGGCACCGGCCGGGCCACCGGCCTGTTGATCGTGCCGTGCGGGTTCGTGGCCGACCACCTCGAGGTTCTCTACGACCTCGACATCGAGGCCACCGCCGCCGCCGGCAAGGCTGGGCTGCCGTTCGCCCGCACGGCCGTGGCCAACGACGACCCGGGTGTGCTCGCGGCCCTGGCCGACCGCGTGCTCAGCGCGTGAAATACGCCGTCGTGGGCGGCGGCATCGCCGGCCTGGCTGCCGCCTACGACCTGGCGCGTGGCGGGGACGAGGTCGTGGTCCACGAGGCCAGCGAGGTGGTGGGCGGCAAGCTGCAGACCGAGCTGTTCGCCGGCACCCAGCTGGACGCCGCCGCCGACGCCTTTCTCGCCCGCCGGCCCGAAGCCGTGCAGCTGTGCGAGGAGCTCGGCCTGCGCGCCGAGCTCGAATCACCCGCCGTCGGCAGCTCGTACATCTGGTCGCGGGGCGCGCTGCGACCCGTGCCCAAGGGCCAGGTGCTCGGCGTGCCCACCGACTTCACCGCCCTACGAGCGTCCGGCGTGCTGTCCACGCTCGGTGTGCTCCGGGCCGCCCTCGAGCCGTGGCTCCCCGGCAAGCCCCTCGGTGCCGACGCAACGGTCGGCGACGTCATCCGCCGCCGCTACGGAGGCGAGACGGCGGCCCGGCTGGTCGACCCCCTCATCGGCGGCATCAACGCCGGCCACACCGACCGTCTCTCGATCGACGCCGTGGCCCCCCAGATCGCGGCGGCCGCTCGGCGGGACCGAAGCCTGACCCGGGCGCTCCGGACGTCGCCGGCCCCGGCACCGGGACCCGTCTTCTTCACCCTGCCCGGTGGCATGGCCCGGCTCGTCGACGCCCTGGTCGCCTCCATCACCGCCCACGGCGGCGAGGTCCGCACCGGCGCACCGGTCGCCTCGCTCGACGCGCTCGACGCCGACGGCGTGGTGCTCGCCGTCCCCGCCTACGCCGCCGCCCCGCTGCTCGAATCGGTCGCCCCCGGTCCGGCCGCCACCCTCGCCGCAATCGACTACTCATCGGTGACGCTGGTGGCCTTCGCCTACCCCGACGACGCCATCGACCGGTCGCTCGACGCCAGCGGCTTCCTGGTCCCCCGCCCCGAGGGTCTGCTCATGACGGCGTGCTCGTGGTCATCGACCAAGTGGGCCCACCTCGCCGCTCCCGGGCGCTTCGTGCTCCGGGTCTCGGCCGGCCGGATCGGCGATGAACGGGCGGCTGGCCTGTCCGACGAGGCCCTCGTCGCCCAGCTCCGCGACGAGCTGGCCTTGACCATGGGCGTGCGGGGGGAGCCGTTGGAGATCGCCGTGCACCGCTGGCCGCGGGCGTTCCCGCAGTACGCGCCCGGCCACCTGGCCCGCATGGCCGAGGTCCGGGCCGCCCTGCCGCCGGGGCTGGCGCTGGCCGGCGCCCTGCTCGGCGGGGTCGGCATCCCGGCGTGCATCGGGACCGGGCGGTCGGCGGCCGCCCGGCTGCGAGGAGAGGAATCGGCACCCTCGCGGTAGAAGCAGACCCTGATGCGGCGGATCATCCTCGGGGCCTGGGCCGCCATCGCAGCACTGGGACTGTGGGCCGTCACCAGCGACGCCCACCCCGAGCTGACGACGGCCGCACCGGTGGTCACCACGGCCACCACCCTTCCGCCGACGACCGCCACCACGACCACGACGGCGCCGCCACCGCCGACCACCGCAGCGGCGGCTGCCCGGCCGGCCCCGCTGGCCATGCCGGCCACCGCCCCCAGAAACGCCTACGCCGCCGAGCCGATCCGGGTCATCGGCATGATCGAGATCCCCAAGCTCGGGCTGCGATCGACCCTGGGCGAGGGCATCTCGCTGCGGAACATCGACCGCAACCCCAGCCACTGGCCGGGGACGGCGATGCCCGGCCAGCTCGGCAACGTGGTGGTCGCCGGCCACCGAGTCACCCACACCAAGCCCTTCCGGAACATCCACACGCTGGTGCCGGGCGATGAGGTGTTCTTCACCGTCGGCGCCGGCCGTTACCGCTATGTCGTCACCGGCAGCCAGGTGGTCACACCCAAGCAGACCGAGATCGTGAACCAGACACCCGACGCCACCGGCACCCTGTTCGCCTGCCACCCGCCCGGCTCGGCCCGCTACCGCTACGTCGTGCACCTGAAGCTCGCATAGTGACCTGAGACCGCGACGGTGGGCCGGCCAGAGTTGGCTACGGTTCCGGCGTCGTGCGCCGGCCCGCCCCTCTCGCCCTCGCTGCCGGGCTGCTCCTGACGCTGGGCCTTCCCCCGTTCGGGTTCTGGCCCCTCGCCCTCCTCGGCTCCGGCCTGCTCGCCACGATCCTCCGGCGGCCGCTCTCCACGCGGCACCGGGCGCTCGTGGGGCTGCTCGTCGGCATCGGGTTCCTGGCCCCCGGGCTGTGGTGGATGACCGAGTTCTCGCTGCCGGGGTGGGCGCTGGCCATGCTGCTCGAAGCGGGGATGGTCACCCTCGCCGTGGTGCTCGTCCCGCCCGGCCGGTGGCAGCTCGTCGGCTTCCCGGCCGCCCTCGTCCTGGCCGACCTGATGCGGAGCTACTGGCCGTTCGGCGGGGTGCCCATCGCCCTCGTGGGCGAGACCCAGATCGGCGGCCCGCTGCTGGAGGCGGCCCGGATCGGCGGCGGGCTGCTCGTCACCGCCCTGGTCGGCATCGCCGGCGTGGGCCTGGCCTTGCTCGCCCGCCGCCAGGTGGGACGGGCCCTGGTCGCCGGGCTGCTCGTCGTGATCGTCGCCGTGGCCGGCACGGTGGCACCCGACGGCGTCCGCCGGAGCACCTTGCGGGCCGCGGTCGTCCAAGGTGGCGGCGAGCGGGGTACCCGGGCCATCGACAGCTCCGCGGACGCCGTGTTCGAGGCGCACCTGGCGGCCACCGACCTGGTGCCGCCGGGCGTCGACCTGATCCTGTGGCCCGAGGACGTGGTCGACGTCGAGGGCGACGTGCTGAAGACACCCGAAGGCGATCGGCTGGCCGCGGTGGCGGCACTGCACAACGCCACGCTGATCGCCGGCGTGGTCGAGGGCAACGACAAGAACTTCGTCAACATCGCCCGGGCCTGGGAGCCCGACGGTCGCATCGGGCCGTTCTACGAGAAGAACCACCGGGTGCCGTTCGGCGAATACATCCCCTTCCGGTCCCTGATCGAGAAGGTGGCCGACGTCAGCGCCGTGCCCCGCGACGCACATGTCGGCCACGGCCCTGGCGTCCTACCGACGAGCGCGGGGCGGCTCGGCGTGGTCATCTCGTACGAGGTGTTCTTCGCCCGGCGGGCCCGCGACGCCATCGCCCACGGGGGCCAGGTGCTGCTGGTGCCGACCAACGCCTCGTCGTACTCGTCGACCCAGATGCCGGCGCTCGAGCTGGGCGCCGCCCGCATGCGGGCCATCGAGACCGGGCGCGACGTCCTCCAGGCGGCGCCCACGGGCTTCTCGGCCGTCGTCGACCGTCGGGGCAAGGTGCTGCAGCGCACGAACCTCGGCGACCGCGAGGTGCTGACCGCCACCGTCGAGCGCCGCACCGGCACCACGCTCTACACCCGCTTCGGCGACGGCCCGTTCGTGTTCCTCACCCTGCTGGCCTTGGCGGTGGCGTGGGGCTTCACCATCCGGCAGTCGCGCCGGGGCGACCCGCTCCGGGCGTTCGTCAGACGTCGATGACGAGGGTGACGGGGCCGTCGTTCTCCAGCTCGACCTTCATGTCGGTGCGGAACCGGCCCGTCGCCACCTCGGCCCCGAGATCGCGGAGGCGGGCCACCACGGCGTCCACCAGCGGCTCGGCGTGCTCGGGCCGGGCCGCGTCGATCCACGACGGGCGGCGGCCGCGGGACGTGTCGCCGTAGAGCGTGAACTGGCTCACGACCAGGATCCCGCCGCCGCTGTCGGCCACTGAACGGTTCATCACGCCCTCCTCGTCGGCCAGCA
>JAOBWJ010000011.1 GCA_025463335.1 Acidimicrobiales bacterium | reverse complement strand
TCCCCGACGGGCGGGAGTGGTACGCCGAGCGGGTCCGCTACCACACCACCACCGACCTCTCGGTGGAGGAGATCCACGAGATCGGCCAGGCCGAGGTCCGCCGGATCGTGGCCGAGATGGACGAGGTCATGGCCGAGACCGGGTTCACCGGCGACCGGGCCGCGTTCGCCCAACACCTGCGCACCGACCCCATGCACTACTTCTCGTCGGAGCTCGAGCTGCTCGGCTTCTACCGAGACATCGCCAAGCGGGTCGATCCGGGCATCGTGCGCCTCTTCTCCCGCCTGCCCCGCTTGCCGTTCGGCATCGTGCCCGTGCCGGCCGACCAGGCGCCGGCCGCTCCCGGCGCCTACTACATGCCCGGGTCGCTCGGGCTGGGCCGGGCCGGCATGTTCTATGCCAACACGTACGACCTCGCCGCCCGGCCGCGCTGGAACATGGAGGCCATCTGCCTCCACGAGGCGGTGCCCGGTCACCACTTCCAGATCAGCCTGGCCCAGGAGACCGAAGGCCTGCCCCCGTTCCGGGCCCAGAGCCTGACCTGCACGGCCTACATCGAAGGCTGGGGTCTGTACTGCGAGAGCCTCGGCCCCGAGCTCGGGCTCTACGAGGACCCGTACCAGCACTACGGGGCCCTCGACGGCGAGCTGCTCCGCGCCTGCCGGCTGGTGCTCGACACCGGGCTCCACGCCATGGGCTGGAGCCGCCAGCAGGCCATCGACTTCTTCGTCGAACACTCGCCCTCGCCCGAGCACGACCTCATCGTCGAGGTCGACCGCTACATCGTGCTGCCCGGCCAGGCCCTGGCCTACAAGGTCGGCTCGCTCAAGATCCAGGAGCTGCGGGACCGGGCGGCGGCGGCGCTGGGCGACCGATTCGACCTGCGGGCGTTCCACGACGAGGTGCTGCGTCACGGCGCCCTTCCCCTCGACATGCTCGAGCACGTGATCGACGAGTGGGCAGAAGGCTGACCGTTCCGTCCACCATCAGGACGGTGATCTTCGACCTGGGCGGCGTTCTCGTCGACTGGGACCCTCGTCACCTCTACCGCCAGGTGCTGGCCGACGAGGACGAGGTCGAGCGGTTCCTGGCCGAGGTGTGCACCTGGGAATGGCACATGCAGCACGACGCCGGGCGGTCCATGACCGAGACCATCCCCGAGCTGGCCGCCCGCTTCCCCGAGCACGCCGAGGCCATCGGCCTGTGGCACGAGCGCTACCACGACATGGTGGCCGGGGAGATCCCGGGCACCGTCGAGGTGGTCCGTGAGCTGCACGATGCCGGTGTCCGGCTGTTCGCGCTCACGAACATGCCGGCCGAGGTGATGCACGTGTTCGACCGGTTCGACTGGATGGACCTGTTCGAGGCCGTCGTGGTGTCGGGCCGGGAGCGGGTGACCAAGCCGGACCCGGCCATCTACCGGATCCTCGTCGATCGCCACGGCGTCAACGTGGCCACCACGGCGTTCGTCGACGACCGGCCCGAGAACGTCGCCGCGGCCGACACCCTTGGGTTCCACGGCATCCAGTTCACCGACGCCGCCGCCCTCCGCACCGCCCTCGGGCTGCGAACCGGCGACGGAACGTCTACAGATCTGTAGACCATCCGTCGCCAGTTCGGCACGGGTTAGGTTGCGTGCTGATGGCAGGGGGGCGCATTACTACTGAGGGGCGGATCACCCGCCAGGCCATCATCGCCTTCATCGGCCTCCAGCTCGTCATGGTGCTCAGCTCCATGGACGGCACGATCGTGGCCACCGCCCTCCCGTCGATCACCCGGGACGTCGGTGGCTTCTCGCGGGTGACCTGGGTGGTCACCGCCTACCTCCTGGCCCAAGTCACGTTCATGCCGCTGTGGGGGAAGATCGGCGACCTCCACGGCCGCAAGAAGGTCCTCCTCGCCGCCGTGGTCGTCTTCCTCGTTGGCTCAGTGGCGTGCGCCGCCGCCCAGACGATGGACCAGCTCCTCGTCGCCCGGTTCGTGCAGGGCGTCGGCGGTGGAGGCATCGGCGCCGTCGCCATGGCCGTGATCGCCGACATCGTCCCCGCCCGCCAGCTCGGTCGGTGGCTCGGCTACCAGGGCATCGCGTTCGCCGTGGCCAGCGTGATCGGCCCGGTCGTCGGCGGCCTGTTCGTCGACCACCTGAGCTGGCGGTGGGCGTTCACCATCAACGTGCCGTTCGGCGCCCTCGGCATCGGCCTCATCGTCAGCCAGCTGCACATCCCCTACCGCCGACTGGAGCACGCCATCGACTGGGCCGGTTCGGGCCTGCTCGGCGGGGCGCTCGTCGGGTTCATCGTCCTCACCACGCTGGGCGGCCACGACTTCTCGTGGCTCTCGCTCACGACGGTCGGCTTCCTCGCCACCATCGTGGTGTTCGGGATGGCCTTCATCGCCCGGGAGCGGCGGGCACCCGAGCCGGTGATGCCACTGCGCATGTTCGGCGATCCCCTCATGCGGGTGGCGGCCGTCCTCAACTGGACGAGTGGCGGGATCTTGTGGTGCGGCATCTTCTTCGTGCCGCTCTTCATGCAGGAGGTCCACGGCGTCAGCCCCACCAGCTCGGGACTCATGCTCACGCCGGTCATGTTCGGCGCCGCCTTCGGCACCGGCTTCTCGGGCCGGCGGATCGAGCGCAACGGGCAGATCAGGGTGTGGCCGATCTACGGGGCTGCCCTCATGGTGGCCGGCATCGCCCTGATGGCCACGCTGACCGAGACCACACCCATCGCGCTGGCGGCGGTGTACGCGCTCCTGCTCGGCACTGGCGCCGGGTTGTCCATGCAGCCATCGCTGCTCGCGGCCCAGAACGCGGCGGCGCCGACCGAGCTCGGGACGGTCACGTCGACCCAGCTCCTGTTCCGCATGCTGGGCAGCCTCATCGGCGTGCCGGTGTTCGGCGGCATCCTCAATGCCGGCCTGGGCGACGGCCCCCGCACGGCGGCCGCCTTCGCCGACGCCCTTCCCCCGGTGTTCCTGGCGGCCGTGCCCGTGGCCGTGGTCTCGCTGGTGGCGGCCTTCCGGCTGCCCGAACGCCCCCTACGAGTCACCACCCACCTCGGGGATGAGGCACCCGGCCCCGTACGGGCCGAACCACTCGTCTGACAGGGCGGGCGGATAGGCGGCACGGGCAGGCCCAGGAGATTGCCCCCTCCCTAGGCCTCAAAGACAAGGACGCAACCACGGGGGCGAGCCCTGCGCGCCGGAGTCGGTGCCGCCCACCAGCGGGTTCCCCCGTTCTGGTCACGCTCAGCCCGTCAGAGCCGGGCTCAGCGTGACTAGAAGCAGGAAGGCCTCGTCTTTGGCCAACGCCGATCCGGTCGGCCTCTTACACGTTGACGCCGATAAGCGACCCGATGGCGTAGGTGATGGCGGCCGGGATCAGGGTGAACAGCACCTGGCGGACGGCGGTGCGGAAGCGGGAGCGGCCGGTGAAGCGGCCGGTGGCCACGCCCACGATCACGGCGGCGACCACAGCGACCGCCAGGGACGTGAGTACGGCGGCGCCGTGGCCGATGAAGAACCACGGCATGAGCGGCACCAAGGCGCCGAGGGAGAAGGCGACGAAGGACGACGTGGCTGCTGCCCTAGGCGAACCGAGGTGCTCGGGTGAGATGCCGAGCTCCTCCCGAGCATGGGCCTCGAGCGCCCGTTGGGGGTCGCTCATCATGGCCTCGGCCAAGGCCCGGGCCTGATCGGCGGCCACGCCCCTCGACTGGTAGATCTGCGTCAGCTCGACCGTCTCCACGTGCGGGAACCGCTCGAGCGACCGGCGCTCGAGGTCGAGCTCCCGTTCCAGCAGCTCCTGCTGCACCTTCATCGAGTTGTACTCGCCGGCGGCCATCGACACGGCTCCGGCGATGAGCCCGGCCACGCCGGCCAGGCGGACCACGCTCGGCGCCGGGTTGGCCCCGGCAACGCCGAGGATCAGGCCGACGTTGGAGACCAGCCCGTCGCTGATGCCGAAGACCGCGGCGCGCGCCGCTCCGCCGTGGACGTCGCGATGGTGATGCTGCTGGACCGGCGCGATGCCGGGGTCTGTTCCGACGACGTGCGGATCAGCCATGGTTCGCACGGTAGTCCCGACCCGTACGCTTGCGGACCGTGCCCAGCCGTTACGACGCCACGAGGGAGGACCTCGCCGAGCTTCTCGCCGGAGAGCCGGCCTTCCGCGTGCGCCAGGTGTGGGACGGCCTCCACTCCCGAGTGGTCGCCCCGGCCGCCATGACCGAGCTGCCCGCCGCCCTGCGGACCCACCTCGACGAGTCCCTGCCCCCCGCCCTGGTCGTGGCTCGCGAGTCGATCAGCGACGACGGCGACACCATCAAGTGGCTGTGGCGGCTGCACGACGGCGCCCTCGTCGAGACCGTGCTCATGCACTACGCCGACCGCTCGACCGTGTGCGTCTCCTCGCAGGCCGGCTGCGCCATGGCGTGCGGCTTCTGCGCCACCGGCCAGGCCGGCTTCGAGCGTCAGCTCACCACCGGGGAGATCGTCGAGCAGGTGGCCCGGGCGGTCGAGCGGGCCCGGCCCCGCCGCCTCTCGAACGTGGTGCTCATGGGCATGGGCGAGCCCATGGCCAACTACGACCGGGTGTGGCCCGCCATCGTGCGCATGCACGACGACATGGGCCTGTCGGCCCGCCACCTCACGATCTCGACCGTGGGCATCGTCCCCGGCATCCGCCGCCTCGCCGGCGAGGACCTCCCGGTCAACATGGCCGTATCTCTCCATGCCGCCAACGACACCCTGCGCGACGAGATGGTCCCGATCAACAAGCGCTACCCGCTGGCCGACCTCATGGACGCCTGCGCCGACTACCTGGCGGCCAAGGGACGCCGGCTGTCGTTCGAATGGGCGCTCATCGCCGGGGTCAACGACCGCGGCCGCGACGCCGAGGAGCTCGCGGCGCTGGCCCGACCGCTGGGCGCCCATGTGAACCTCATCCCGCTCAACCCCACACCGGGCTACGCGACACCAGGCACCCCACCCGAGGGTGTCCGCCGGTTCCGCGACGCCCTGGGTGCCCTCGGCGTCAATGCCACCGTGCGCCAGAACCGCGGCACCGAGATCGACGCCGCCTGCGGACAGCTGCGAGCCACGGCCGTGCAGATCACGTGACGCTCCTGCACATGACCACGGCGGCCGAGTGGGCCGCCGGTCGCATTGACGCGGCGCCGGGTGAGGACTTCGTGCACCTGTCTCGCCCCGACCAGGTGCACACGCCGGCCAACCTGTTCTACGCCGGTCGGCGCGACCTGATCCTGCTCGCCGTGGACCCCGACCGGCTCACCGACGAGGTGCGGGTCGAAGGCGGGTTCCCGCACCTGTACGGGCCGCTGCTGCCCGACGCCGTGTTCGACGTGCTGCCCTTCCCGGCCGAGGCCGACGGGTCGTTCCACCTGCTGTTCGCGCCGATGCCCGCCGGCGAGGCGCCGGCAGCCGACCTGATCGAGGCCATGGTCGTCGAGATGGCCGAGCTGTACGGCGCCCGCATCGACGGTGACGACATGCCCTCGGCCACCCCGGCCGACTTCGACCGACCCAAGGGCACGTTCGTCGTCGGCTACCTCGACGGCGAGCCCGTCGCCGGTGGCGGAGTGAAGACCCTCGAACCCGGGCTGGGCGAGATCAAGCGCATGTACGTCGCACCCCACGCCCGCGGGCGCGGCGTCGCTCGCCGGCTGCTCACCGCCCTCGAGGATGCCGCCCGCCGGCTCGGCCACGACTGCGTTCGCCTCGACACCGGCCCCGATCAGCCCCACGCCAAGCAGCTCTACGAATCGGCCGGCTACGTCGAGATCGGCAACTACAACGACAACCCCAAGGCGAGCTACTTCGGCGAGAAGACGCTCACCTGACGAGCACGGTCACGCTGCGGCCGACGCGGATGGCGTCGACCAGCACCTCCCCGCGCGCCACCGCCCCACCGGGCCACACGACCGAGCGGACCAGCTCGCCCTCGACGACGGCGCCGGCCCCCACCACGGGCTCTCCGCCGGAGGCGAGCAGGTTGGCGGCCAGGTAGTCGCGCGGGCGGTCACAGGGCACGAACGCACCCTCGGCCCCCACCACCTCCAGGCGCCCAGCGGCGAGCAGTGGCGACCAGCACGCCTCGTACAGCCCGGCCGGCCGGAGGGGCAGCCCGGCGATGACGTCGGGCGGCAGCAACGAGCCGAGGATGCCGACGCCGTCCTGCAGGACGGGCGGACCGGCGACGAGGACCCGCACCTGACGCCCGTCCCAGCCGTCGACCAGCGGAGCGAGGTCGATGGTCGACCACGTGTCGCCGTTGACGACGAGCGCCGGGCGACCGTCGAGCCACGGCCGGAGGTGGGCCACCGCCCCGGCCGTGCCGAGGGCCTCGGGCTCCTCGACCGAGAGGTGGGCCCGGTCCCCGACGTGCTCGGCCACCATTTCGGCGTGGTGGTGGGCGTTCACGGCCAGGTGCTCGGGCCCGGTGCCCACCACGGCAGCGACCCGCTTCAGGTTCCCGTCCAGCAGGGTCACGTTTCCGACCGGGCACAGGGGCTTGGGCCGGAAGCGGGTGAGCGGACGAAGTCGGCTGCCAACACCTGCAGCCAGCACGAACGCTGCCAGACTGTCAACCATGGATACCCGCCGCTGGACGAACCCGTCCCAGCCTCAGACGCTGCAGATCGCCGTCTTCCTCTTCTACATCAACGCGGTCTTTGCGGTGATCGGCGGAGCCATCTTCCACCCGATCGGTCTGGTCATCGTCGCCGGCGGCGTAGCGGCCGGGTTCGGCATCGCCAACGAGCGGCGCTGGGCCTACATCCTCGGCCTGGTCATGGCGTTCCTGCCGTTCGCCCTGCGCCTGGCGTTCGGCGCCAGCCTGGTGGGTGGCAGCATCGTCAACTTCCTCTTCGAGGTGGCGCTGGTCGCCCTGCTCCTCCACCCGCAGAGCAGGGACTACCAACGGATCTGGTTCTCCTAGACCGAGCCGGACCAACCCGACCTCCCGACCCCGGACCAAAGGGCGGCAGAGCCGCCAAGAAATTGGTGCTGTGCTCATGGAGCGCACGCCTGACGGCGCACGCTCGTAGACCGAGCCGGCTACACGAGCCAGCGGTAGAGGGCCTCGGCCACGCACGCCGGCTTCTCCTGCCCGTCGACCTCGAACGTCAGCACGTAGGTCGTCTGCACGCCCCCGGCCACGTCCTCGACGGCCGCCAGCTGGGCCGACAGCCGCAGCTTCGACCCGACCGGCACGGGTGACGGGAACCGAAGCTTGTTCAGGCCGTAGTTCAAGGCCATCGAGAACCCCGTCACCGTCACGATCTGGGGCAGGAGGACGGGGCCCAGGCTCATGGTGAGGTAGCCGTGGGCGATGGTGCCGCCGAACGGTCCGTTCTTGGCCTTTTCGGGATCGACGTGGATCCACTGGTGGTCGCCCGTGGCCTCGGCGAAGGTGTTCACCCGCTCCTGGGTGATCTCCAGCCAGTCCGACGAACCGAGATGTTGGCCGACGAGCGACTTGAGCTCGTCGGCGCCGTTGATCGTGCGTGCCATGCACCGAACCTAGTGGCCGCTACGTTCCACGTCCGTGGGGGGCAACCTGGCCGACCTGTTCGAGGCAGCGGCGACGGCGACACCCGACGCCACTGCCCTCGTCGTCGATGGCGAACGCTGGACCTTCGCCGAGCTCGACGACCGCGCGAACCGCCTGGCCGACGTGCTCGCCCTCCAGGGCATCGCCCGTAACGACCGCGTGGGCGTGCTGCTCGGCAACACCAACGAGCACCTGGAGACCTTGCTGGCGTGCTTCAAGCTGCGGGCCCTGCCGGTGAACCTCAACACCCGGCTGGTCGCCGGCGAGCTGGCCGAGCTTCTCACCCTCAGCAAGGCCGAGGTCGTCGTCCACGAGGCCGACATGGGCGATCTGCTGCCCGAGCACGTCACCGGCATCGAGCGAGGAGCGGGCTACGAAGCGGCCCTCGCCGCCGCCGACCCCACCCGGCCAGACCCGGCCGGAGGTCGCTCGGGCGACGACCGCTACGTCCTGTACACGGGTGGCACGACGGGGCGACCCAAGGGCGTGCTGTGGCGCCACGAGGACCTCCACCTCTCCGCCTTGGCCGGCGAGGTCGGCATCGGGGCCCGGCGGGTGCTGGTGGCGTGCCCCCTGTTCCACGGCACCGGGCAGTGGATGGCCCTGGCCGCCCTCCTTTCGGCCGGGACCGTGGTCATCAGCCGGTCGAGGAGCGTCGAGCCGGAGCGGGTGTGGCGGTTGGCCGAGGTCGAGCGGGTCAACCATCTGGTCCTGGTGGGGGACGCCTTCGCCCGTCCGTTGGTGGCCGCGCTCGAGGCCCACCCGCGACGCTGGCGGCTCGACGAGCTCACCGTCGTCCTGTCGGGGGGCGCCCACCTCTCCCCCGACGTCACCGCCCGTCTCCTCGCCGCCCTGCCGTGCGCCATGGTCGTCGACGGCTACGGCTCGACCGAGACCGGCGGCCACGCCCGCATGGTCACCGTCGCCGGGTCCCGACCATCCGCCACCTCGGCGTTCAAGGTGGGGGACGACACGGCCGTGCTCGACGACGACCTTCGCCCCATTCCCCGGGGCGTCCCCACCGAGGGGTGGCTGGCCCGCCGGGGGGCACTCCCGCTCGGCTACGACGACGACCCTGAGGCCACGGCCCAGACGTTCCCGACGGTCGACGGCCAGCGCTGGGCCGTGCCCGGCGACCGGGCTCGCTGGTTGGACGTCGATCGGGTCGTGATCCTCGGCCGCGGTGCGCTGACCATCAACACCGGCGGCGAGAAGGTCCACGCCGAGGAGGTCGAGGCCGTGCTCCGGACGCATCCGGGAGTGAACGACGCCGTGGTGGTCGGCACACCCGATGCCCGGTGGGGGGAGGTCGTGACCGCCGTCGTCGCCGCCGAACCGGGTGCCGACCTGACGCTCGAGGCGCTGGCCGGCCACTGCCGGGCGGTGCTGGCCCCGTTCAAGGTGCCCCGGCGGCTGGTGGTCGTCGACCGGGTGCGCCGGTCCGCCTCCGGCAAGCCCGACTACCGCTGGGCTCGGTCGACTGCAGGCTGACGCCGGGAGCATCCCTACGATGCACCGGTGGCACTCCCCCAAGGCGCCGAGAAGCAGCGCATGGTGCGCGACATGTTCGACGCGATCGCACCCCGCTACGACCTGGTGAACCGGATCATGACGTTCCGGCTCGACGTGCGCTGGCGCAGGCGAACGGTGCGCGACCTCCATCTGCCGACCGGCTCCCGCGTGCTCGATCTGGCCGCCGGCACCGGTGACCTGTGCCGCGACCTCACCGCCGCCGGCCACCGACCCATCGGCGTCGACCTGTCGTTCGGGATGCTGGCCGCCGCCCGCACCACGGCCCCGCTCGTGCACGCCGATGCCCTGCGTCTTCCGGTTCCCGACGGTGCGGCCGACGGGGCGACCTGCGGCTTCGCCCTGCGGAACTTCGTGGACCTCCAGGCCTTCCTCGCCGAACTGGCCCGAGTCGTCCGACCGGGCGGCCGCATCGCCCTGCTCGAGGTGGCCGAGCCGCCCAACCCGATCCTGCGCGTCGGCCACGGCGTCTACTTCGGCAAGGTCGTCCCCCGCATCGGTGCCCTGCTGTCGGACG
>JAOBWJ010000392.1 GCA_025463335.1 Acidimicrobiales bacterium | reverse complement strand
ACCGCCGAGCATGTCGCCGCCCAGCTCGCCGGCAACGTCGTGCGACTCCCCGCCCAACTCGCGCCGAGCTTGACCTGGGACCAAGGCACCGAGCTCGCCCGTCACGCCGCGTTCAGCGTGGCGACCGGCGTGCCCGTCTACTTCTGCGACCCGCACTCACCCTGGCAGCGAGGCACGAACGAGAACTGGAACGGCCTGGTCCGCCAGTTCCTCCCCAAGGGCACCGACCTCTCCGTCCACAGCCAAGACGACCTCGACGAATTCGCCCGCAAACTCAACGGCCGACCCCGCGAGACCCTCGGCTGGGATACTCCAGCAGAACGGTTCAATCAGCTAATTGTCGCGACCACTGCTTGAAACCGCCCCCGGACGGGACCGCACATTCGAGCAGGGCCGCACCGGCGTCGGCACCGCCGGGCCGGCCCCCGTGGTTGCGTCGTTTGTCTTTCACCACCCAGAGGAAGGGGCGGTATCACGTGGTAGCGGCGCCTAGAAGGTCAGGCGGCCTACGCGGAGGGTGCGCATGCCGAAGTTGGCGTAGCCGATGGTGTCGGCCCACGCGTGATAGGTCGCCCAGGGCTGGCCATCGGGACCCACGAACACGTCGAGGGCGCCGGGGCCGGCAGCACGGCTCACGCCGGCGAACCAGGGACGCACTGCGGTTCGCCTCGTGAACGGGCCACGCGGCGACAGCGCGGTGGCGTAGCCGATGGCGTAGCTCGACGACTCCCAGAACCCGCCGCTGTAGAAGAGGTAGTAGAGGTCGCCGTGGCGGACGATCGCCGGCTGCTCGATGGTGAAGGTCTCCCAGGGTGCGCCCTGCGAGAGCAGGACCGATGCCTGGCCCGTCAGCGTCCGGCCGTCGGCCGACAGCGGGGCCACCCACAGGCGCGACTGCTTCCCCACTGCGTTCTCGTCGCTCTTCCATGACAGCCACCGACGGCCGTCGTCGTCGGTGAAGACGTGCGGGTCGATCGAACCGCCCAACGCCGCCTGGCACACCGGCGCGGCGTTGAGCTCGTCGTGGAACGGGCCCTCCGGTCGGTCGGCCACGGCCCGCGAGATGCACTGGCCACCGGAGGCGTGGTCACGCGCCGAGTACCAGAGGACATAACGCCCGCCGGCGGCGACCGCGGAGGGAGCCCAGTGGGCGCCGAACTCCGCCCACGAGGCCAGCGACGGCATGGCTTCGGCGGCCCGGGACCACGACCGCAGGTCGGTCGACCACCGCATCGGTACCTGGGTCAGGTACACCTGCGTGGAGTAGGCGTACCACCGGTCGCCGACCTTCAGGACGGTCGGGTCGGCGACGTCCTCGGGCAGGCTGCTGAAGGGCGTAAGGGTCGGCGAAATGAGCCCGTCGGGCGCCGGTGCCGGGACCGGGGGGACGGTGACGGGAGACGGTGTCCGGGTCGGGTTGACCGGCTCGCACGGCTCGGCGGCGTCGTCGGACACCGCGTTCTCGCCGCCGATGACCAGGACCTGGCGCACACCGTTGTCCGCCATCCCCTGAGCCGCCGCCGTCGGCAAGCAGTTCGCGCCGGTGAGGGCGAACGTGCCGCCGAGCGCGGAGGCACTCGGACCGGCCGCGAGGGCGTCCGGGAAGGTCGAGCCCGAGGCGATCAGGGCTACACCGGCACCGCCGGGCACGAGGGACGCGAGGGCCGTGGCCGTGGCGTAGCGGTCGCGGCCGCCCACGCGGTCGACGTCACCGTGGCGGACCGAGTCGGCCACCGGCTGCCCGATGGCGCTCTCCCCGCCCACCAACACGATGCGAGCAGGGCGAAGTCGGGCCAGCTCCTTGGCCACCACGGCCGGCACCCGGTTGCGCTCCACCAGCAGCACCGGACCCTCGAGCCGTCCGGCCGCAGCACCGGCGGCGAGCGCGTCGGAGAACGAGTGCCCTTGGGCCAGGAACGCCACCGGGACGCCGGTGCCGAACGCTGCCGCCGAGAGCCGGGCAGCCGTGTCGAACCGGTCGGTCCCCGCCAACCGCAGCACGCGAGCCACGGTCGCCAGCCGGCGCTCGACGGCGCTCGAGACCACGTTGGTGCCGCCGGCGAGCAGGATCACCGACGGTCGGAGCCGCTTCAGCTCGTTGTAGGTGGACGTCGGGACCTCGGAGCGCCGGGTGAGCAGGAGCGGGGCCCCCAGACGGGCGGCGGCGGGGGTGGCGGCAAGGGCGTCGGCGAACTGCTCGCCGCTGGCCACCACCACCTGCGGTGTCCGGTTGCGAAACGTGTGGCGGGACAGGGCGGCGGCCGTCGAGTAGCGATCGGAGCCGCCGATGCGCAGGACGCTCCAGGCCGGCGTCGTCGGTGCCGCGGCGCTGGGTGCGATCGGAAGGACGGCGGTCATCAGACCGATGAGGAGCGCAAGCGCGACGACTGCTCCGCGCCAGGGGGACCGCACGACTTCTTCAATCGGTCAGGGATGGCACGACCTGAGCCGGCGGACGGCCCGGCGTAGCTCCGTGGTCAGGACGACCAGGGATCTACGCCAGTTGGGTCAGCGCGGGGCCCAGGAGGCTTCGGGTACGTCGAGGTCGACGCTGACCGGCTCGCCCGAGCGCCGTTCGAGCGCCAGGCCGCCGTTGCCGTCGAAGGCAAGCGCGAACTCACCCGCCAGGAGGCGACGAACCGGTTCCCCCAACAGGTCGCGCCGCCAGCCGTTGGCCAGGCGGGCCGAGGGATCGCCACCCAGGAACGAGCCCAGGTCGGAACGGGTGGCCAGCAGCATCGGGTCGATCCGCAGGTCGCGCCCGAGCTGGCTGAGCCACGCCGACACCAGCGCCACCGCCGGCCGCTGGTCGCGCTCGACGTCGTCGCGGCGAGGCGGCTTCGCCCCGTCGTCGGGCGCCTCTCGGCCCCGGTCGACGGCGGCCAGCAGCTCCTCCCCCACCCGGCCCCGGGCGTTGCGCTCGTCGATGCCGCGGATGCGCCGGAGCTGCTCGAGCGACTTCGGCGGGTTGGTCGCGATGCCGACGATGGCCAGGTCGGAGAGGACGTGGCGCACCGGCTGGTCGAGCTCGGCGGCCCGCCGCTCCCGCCAGGCCGCGACCTCGCGGGCCACGGCGCGGGCCCGGCCCTTCAACGACCGTCCCTCCTTGAGTCGCAGCCAGGCGTCGTCGGGGTTCGGCGGGCCCCAGCCTCGGGCGCGCAGCTCTTCGCACTCCTCCTCGGCCCAGGCCAGGCGCCCCACCGAGTCGAGCTCGTCACGGATCAGGTCGGCAAGCACGAGGAGGTGCTCGACATCGGACGCGGCATAGACCTGCTGGTCGTCGCCCAGCGGGCGGCGTAGCCAGTCGGTCAGGCGGCTGGCCTTGGGCAGGTCGACGCTCAGGATGCGCTCCGCCAGCGACGCCAGCGACGGGGTCGTGAAGCCGAGGAACCCGGCGGCGAGCTGCGTGTCGAACAGGCGGGAGGGCACCGTCCCGCACGCCCGCTGCAGGACCTCGAGGTCCTGGCTGGCCGCGTGCATCACGGCCAGGCCGGGACCGTCGAGCACGGGGGCCAAGGGGCGCAGGTCGACGACCAGGGGGTCGACGAGCACGATCTCGTCGCCCCACTTGATCTGCACCAGGGCCACGGTCGGGAAGTAGGTGCGCTCCCGGTGGAACTCGGTGTCGACGGCGTACTCGGGGGCGTCGAGCAGCGCTTCGACGACCTCGGCGAAGGCGCCGGCGTCCTCGATCAGGAGGTGGGGGGCGTGGGTGGCCTCGGTCACCCGGCTCCGGGGCCTTCAGCCACCGGGTGGCCGGCGTCGATCCACGCCATGGTCCCGCCGGCCACGTTCGTGGCGTCGTACCCGGCCCCGGTCAGCGCCTTGACCGCGGTCGCGCTGCGGCCACCGCTCTTGCAGATCACCAGCACCGGCTTGTCGGCCGGGACCTCCGACTGGCGGTCCCCGAGCTGGTCGAGGGGCACGAGCACGGCGCCCGGCACGTGGCCGGCCTCGTACTCGTCGGGCTGGCGGACGTCGAGCACGAACGCACCCTCGGCGTGGCGACGGGCGAGCTCGGCGACGTCGATCTCGGGCAGGGACGCGTCGGTCATGGCCCTCAGTCTGGCCGAAGGTCGGCCGGTTCGTTCGCGTTGGCGAACCACGACGGGTCGAGGTCGGGCACGGTGATGGCGTCGAGCGACTCCAGGACGAGTCTGACAGCTCGGTCACCCCGCGCCAGGGCCGCCTCGACCACAGGGAGGGCGGCACGGCGCCAAGCGGCGTGGAGGGGCTGAAGCCGCCCTCCGGCCACCGGCACGGCGGCCCGGGCTTCGGGATCGGCGGCCAGGGCGGCGACGACCGCTTGCACGGCGATCGGCGAGGCCCGCGGCAGGTCGCAGGCCAGCACCACGACGATGTCGGCCGCTCCCACCTGCTCGAGCGCAGTGGCGACGCCCGCCAGCGGGCCGGCGCCCTGGCGGGGATCGGCCAGGGCGGTCAGCCCCACCGACCGCAACCCGTCGAGGTCACCACCGATGGCTACGACCGGGTCGGCCCCGGCCAGGGAGAGCACGTGGGCGACCCGCACGGCCAGCGGCGTGCCCCCGTACGGCAGGAGCGCCTTATCCCGCCCCATGCGGGAGCTGGTCCCGCCGGTGAGGACGCACCCAGCGAACTCACCCACGGCGGACGGCGGCCAGATCCGCGAGGTCGGCGGCGTCGAAGTCCTGGGGCGGGCCGCCGCTCAGGAGGTCGCCGATCAGCGTCGACTCGACCGCCCAGTACATGACCGACCTCGTGTTGGTGGAGTGGCCGGGATGCTCGGGATCGGCCCGGCCGGTGTGGAGGAAGAGGTCGACGAGACCCAGGACGTGGCCGAGCTCGTGGACGGTGACGGCCCGCTCGATGGTCGACGGGCTCACCAGACCCGAGGCAGCGGCATCCACCCGGTCAGTGAACACGGCGGCCAGATCGCCGCTGGTCGTGATGCCGAGCACGCCGTCGCCCTGCTCGGATCGGCCGTGCACGAACAGCAGGCGGAGCACGGCCGTCCCGTCCGGGATTGGGGCCGCCTGCGCGTCTGCCGCGTCGCGAAGGTCGCTGGCCGACCACGTCGAGCGGCCGGCCACCGAGCCGCCGATGGTCCGCACCGGCTTGCCGGAAGCCTGGCGCAGCACCTCGACGACCCGGTCGAGCGTGCTCCGGCGGGGCTCGGCCCCGGCTTCGGTCAGGACCTGGATCACGAGCTGCGACGCCCCGCTGGGCCGGAGGAGGACATCAGCCATGCTCCCCGGTTCCCCGGCGGATCGGCGCGACGCCGGCGCGGGCGCCGTTGGGGCCGACCCGCCGGAGGTCGGCGGTTCGGGAACGGCGTCGTTGCCGCCCACGATGATCGTGCGCCGGGTCGAGGGCGCCGTGGTGACCGGCGCGCCCTGGCCCACCGTGGCGTTCGTCGTGGTGGCCGGCACCTCCACCGTCGAAGGGTCGGACTCGACGCACGCGGCCACACCGAGCGCGAGCACGACCAACAGCGCCCGCTTCACCGCTGGCAGACGCAGAACTCGTTGCCTTCGGGGCCCGACTCCCCCGCGGACGGGCCCAGGGCGACGTCGAACCGGACGGCCATCAGGGCTTGCGCAGTGTCGGATCCAGCTGGGCGAGGAACTGGGCGCACCGGTCGGCTTCGTCCTGCTCGCCGATGGCGGCGGCCATGAGTTGGAGGCCCTGGAGGGCGGCGAGGAAGCCCTGGTTGGCCTCGTGCTCCCAGCGCACGTAGCCCGAGCCCCGCCAGCCCGACTGGCGCAGCCGATCGAGACCCCGGTGGTAGCCCACCCGGAAGTAGGCGTAGGCCTCGACCTCGTCGCGGGCCAGCTCGCCGAGGCGGGCCCAGGCGTCGAGGTACTGCGGCCAGGCGGCCACCACGTTGGACACCTCGTCGCGCCGGTTCTGCTCGGGCGCGGCCAGCGCCTGGGCCAGCGCCTGGCGAGCTTCCGCCGGCTCCGGGCCGATGATGGTCTCGGGCGGGCCGGTCGGGGTCAGGTTGACGGGACTCCCACCGTGGTCGGAGGTCGATGCCATGTCCGCCACCGTACGACGCCGCCGTCGTACGGTCTCGACATGCTCCCCAAGTCGCTCGACCCTGATGCCCTGCGGACCGTCGCCATCGGGGCCCTCGTGGTTCTCCTCCTGGTCGCCTTCCTCGTCATGCGGTTCATCCAGAAGATGGTCCTGCGGGTCATTCTCATCGGGGCCCTGGTCGGGTTCGGCGTGTACGTGTACTACCAGCGCGACACATTGAGGGACTGCGTGCCCAAGTGCGCGTGCACGTTCTTCGGCTACACGGTCCAGGTCGAGGGCTGCCCGCCCCAGAGCTGATCCTCACAGCCAGCCCAGAATCCTGGGACGCACCTCCGGATCACCTCACAACCGGGGCAGTTGGCTACACCCGCCGACCGGCTGGCCGATCGGGCGAGCGTGACGATCAACGGAATCACCTCCACCTCCACCACCGCCACGGGGTCCGTCGACCGCAGCGCCATGCGCCAGCGCATGGACAAGGTCTTCGACGCCGTGGCCAAGAAGCTCGACATCAGCGCCGACGACCTGAAGAGCCAGCTCAGCAGCGGGAAGAGCCTCACCGAGGTCGCCGCCGACAAGGGCCTCTCCAAGGACGACCTGCTCGCCACCATCAAGGACGCCATCGGCAGCGA
>JAOBWJ010000324.1 GCA_025463335.1 Acidimicrobiales bacterium | reverse complement strand
GCGAGCGCGGCGAGCGCCCCCACGGCAAACAGGATCGGCAGCGGCCCGGACAGCAGTGACAGGCGCTCGACCCACCGCACGGGGCCGACCGTAGGGTCGTGCAGGTGGTCGAAAGGTCCACGCCAGGCCAAGCGACGGCAAAAATCTCGTCTCGGCCACCGATGCGAGGGTTGTGGTGGTGGGTCAGCCGAGAAGAACCATCCACCTCACTGTCACACCCCCGTCGTACGTTCGTTCGCATGGATGCCGACTCGCTGCTCGACGGGCTGACCGAGGCCCAGGCCGCGGCCGTCACCAGCGACGGCGCCCCCCTGGTCATCCTGGCCGGGGCCGGCTCCGGCAAGACGCGGGTCCTGACCCGGCGCATCGCCTGGCGGGCCGCCACTGGCTCGGCCGATCCTCGCCATGTCCTGGCCCTCACGTTCACCCGCAAGGCGGCCGGCGAGCTGCGCCATCGGCTGTCGTCGCTCGGGGTGCGCGACGCGGTGGCGGCCGGCACCTTCCACGCCGTGGCCTACGCGCAGCTCCGCCAGCGGTGGGCCGACGCCGGCGAGGCCGCACCCGTGCTGCTCGAGCGCAAGGTCGGCTTCCTCGGGCGCCTGATCGGGCCGCGTTCGAACGACGCCGCCGTCCAGGTCGTCGACCTGGCGGCCGAGATCGAGTGGGCCAAGGCCCGCATGGTCTCCCCCGCCCAGTACGAGGCGGCCGCCCTCGGCGCCGGTCGCACGCCTCCCATCTCGCCGTCGGCCATGGCGTCGCTGTATGAGCGCTACGAGGTCGAGAAGCGCCGCCGCGGCGTGGTCGACTTCGACGATCTGTTGCTCCGGTGCGTGGCCGCCCTGCAGGACGACACGGCCTTCGCCGCCTCGCAGCGCTGGCGGTTCCGGCACCTGTTCGTCGACGAGTACCAGGACGTCAACCCCACGCAGGCCGCGCTCCTCGCCGGGTGGCGGGGCGACAGCACCGACCTGTGCGTGGTCGGCGACCCCAACCAGGCGATCTACTCCTGGAACGGCGCCGACCCGGCCTACCTGTCCGAGTTCACCCGGCGAGAGCCGGGCACCACCGTCGTGCGCCTCGACGACAACTTCCGGTCGAGCCCCCAAGTCCTGGCGACCGCGTCGGCGGTGCTGGCCGGCGGTGGCATCCGGTCCGAGCTCCGCCCCCACCGGGCCGACGGGCCGACGCCGACCATCCGGGCCTACGCCACCGACCGGGACGAGGCGCGGGGCGTGGCCCGGGCCGTGCGGGGCAAGCACCGGCCGGGCACACCGTGGTCGCGGATCGCGGTGCTGGCCCGCACCAACGCCCAGACCGTGGCGCTCGAGGAGGCCTTCCGCGAGGCCGGCATCCCGTTCCGAGTGCGGGGCGGCGGCGCCTTCCTCCAGCAGCCCGAGGTCCGCACCGCCCTCGACGCCCTGCGCCGGACGGGCGGTCCGCTCGCCACCCGGGTGGCCGACCTGGAGGTCGAGACCCGCATCGGCGACGACGTCGAGGACGGACCGGCCGCCGCCCGGCGGGCGGTGCTCGCCGAGCTCGTGCGGCTGGCCCGCGAGCACCTGGCCATCGACCACAACGCCACGGTCGAGAACTTCGCCACCTGGCTCACCACGGCCATGGGCAACGACTCGGGCGACACCCGCCGCGACGCCGTCGATCTGGCCACGTTCCACGCCGCCAAGGGGCTCGAGTGGCCGGTGGTGTTCCTGGTCGGCCTCGAGCGGGGCCTGGTGCCGATCGGCCACGCCAAGACCGAGGCCGGCCTCGACGAGGAGCGGCGGCTCCTGTACGTCGCCGTGACCCGGGCCGAGGAGGAGCTGCACTGCTCGTGGGCCAGGGAGCGGACGTTCGGCACCCGCTCGGTCCCCCGCCAGGCGTCCCCGTGGCTCGACGACATCGAGGCAGCCCGCACCGCCCTGGCCGGTGGCGGCACGGCCCTCGACCTTCGGGAGCGGGTGGCGGCCGAGCGTCGCAAGCTGCGGGCCGCCGACGGCGGGCGCGACAACGCCCGGCCCAACGTCACCGTGGGGCGCAACGCCGATCCCGGCGTGCTCAACGCCCTCAAGGCCTGGCGCACCGCGGCCGCCCGGGCCGCCGGCGTGCCGGCCTTCGTGATCTTCCACGACACCACGTTGGCGGCGGTGGCCGAGGCCCGGCCCGGTGACCGTGCCTCGCTCCTGGCCCTGCCCGGTCTCGGGCCCGTCAAAGCCGAGCGCTACGGCGACGACCTGCTCCGGGTCGTGGCCGAGAGCATCGCGTCCTAGCGGCCCCTAGCCTGCCGCCGTGCGCTTCCAGCTCGACCAGGCCCTCCCTGGCTCCGTCCAGGAGGTGCTGGCCGCCTTCACCGATCCCGCGTTCCTGACGTCGGCCGGCAACCTCGGCAAGGTCGGGGCGCCCGAGATGCTCGACCAGCAGCGCGACGGCGACGTCGTGCGCCAGCGGGTTCGCTACCGGTTCGCCGGCGACCTGTCGCCGGCCGTCACGTCGGTGATCGACCGCGACAAGTTGGTGTTCGTCGACGAGCACACCTACGACCTGACCGCCGCCACCGCCTCGTTCCAGATCGTGCCCGAGCACTACGGCGAACGCCTGCGCTGCGGCGGCACCGAGCGCTTCCATCCCCTCTCCGACGGGGCCAACCGCCGGGTCGAGGCCGAGCTCACCGTCAAGTGGCCGATCGTGGGTGGGCTGGTCGAGCGGGCAATCGTGTCGGGGCTCAAGGAGCACCTGGCCGAGGAAGCCGAGCTGGTGGCCCGCTGGCTGACCCGCGAGCGCTAGGACCGCTCATCCCGCTGGTCGAGCAGCTCCTTGAACCGCTCGAGCCCAATGGTGACGAAGATGCCTTCGGCCTCGTTGCAGAGGACGTCGCCGGCATAGAGCTTCGAGGAGCAGAACTGCTTGCGGCCCTCGACCCGGTCGAGCCTGGCCTCCAGCCGAAGCTCGACGCCCAGCGGCGTGGGCTTGCGGTACTTGACCGTGAGGGTGCCGGTCATGCCCGGTTGCCCGTTGGTGCTGTTGGCCATGCCGAGGATCTCATCGTGGACGGCGGCCACGAACCCACCGTGCACGCAGCCGGGCGGACCCTCGTAGGCAGCACCGAAGCGCACCCGCCCGTGGACCACCCCGTCGACGACCTCCATGGTCATGTACGGAGCGATCGGGTTGGCCCGACCCGAGAGCGGGCTGTGGTCGAAGAACTCCTCCGGCTTCGGGGCGTTGGCCGGCTCGGCGTAGCCCTCGTACGTGCGCCCGTAGGGGTAGGCGCCAAGCGTCTCGGCGAAGCCTTCCATCTGCTCGGCGGCGCGCTCGAGCATCTCCCCCGGGGCCCCGCTGGCCACCATCCGCTCGACGACCAACCGGGTGGCGGCCGCCAACCGGCGCCGCGCCTCCACCGACTCCGCCACCTCAGCCATGGGCAGCGACGGTAGCGGGAGCGAACTCGGCCACCAGCGGAGCATGGTCCGACGGCTTCGAGCCCTTCCGGGCGTTGCGGTCGATCACCACCCACGAGAGCCGCTCGGCCAGCGGGCCGCTGGCCAGGAGGAGGTCGATGCGCATGCCCCAGTGCTTGTGGAAGGCCCCGGCCTGGTAGTCCCACCACGAGAACAGCCCGTCCTCGTCGTAGCGCTGACGCAGGACATCGGTGAGGCCCCAGGCCTCGACGTCGGCCAGCGCGTCCCGCTCCGGCGCGCTGACATGGGTCCCGCCGTGGCAGGCCGCCGCGTCCCACACGTCGCGGTCGTCGGGGGCCACGTTGAAGTCGCCGCACACGACGACGTCCGACGACGGATCGGCGGTCACCTCAAGGTGGGCGCGCAGACGCCCCAGCCAACCCAGCTTGTGGTGGTACTGCTCGTGGCCGACCTCGCGGCCGTTGGGCACGTACACGGTGGACACCCGCACACCGCCGCACGTGGCCGTGAGCAACCGAGCCTCGCCGTCGTGGTCGGCGCCGTCGGCGAAACCGTCGACCACGTCGGTGATCCCGACCCGGCTGAGGATGGCCACGCCGTTCCACTGACCCTGGCCGTGGTGGATCGAGTCGTAGCCGAGGCTCGCGAACGTCATGGCCGGGAAGGCGTCGTCCGAGAGCTTGGTCTCCTGCATGCACAGCACGTCGGGTTGGGCCTGGGCCAACCACTCCTCGACCCGGGGCAGCCGGGCCTTCAGCGAGTTGACGTTCCAGGTGGCGATGCGCACACCTCGACCGTACCGGCGCGACCTACGGGGCCACGCGCTCGTTGTAGGACGTCAGGGCGGCGTTGGCTTCCTTCTCCATCAGGGCCAGGGCGTCGTCGACCGACATGTTCTTGAGGACCATGGCCTCGAGCCCGTCTCGGATGGCGCTCCGGAACTCCTTGTAGGGACCGATGCTCGGGCCGCCGCCGGCATGCGAGGCCGCCAGCTGGTCGTAGGCCACCCGGAACGTCGGCTTGGTCTTCCAGAGGTCGGCCACGTCGGGCAGGGTGACCGCCGACTTCCGAATCGGGATGTAGCCGGTGAGCTTGCTCCAGAGGGCCTGCTGGACCGGCTCGTTCAGCCACTTGGCGAAGTCCCACGAGGCCGCCTTGGTCACGTCGCTCTTGCCCTTGCCGACCAGCCACAGGGCGCCGCCGCCGACCTGGACCCCGCCGTTGGGTGCATCCGTGCCGGGCAGCGGGGCCACGCCCACGCCGACGTCGGTGAACTGGCCGGCGGCCTGGATGTCGTAGATCGAGCTCAGGGCGGCCGAGGTGTATGCCGTCATCGCGGCGTCGCCCTTGCCGAGGGCCAGCAACGTGTCGGTGCCGCTCTCGTTGCGCCCGACGTTGAGGGCCAGGCCCTCGTCGAACAGCTGCTTGACGAAGCCGAGGATCTCTTTCCCGGTCGCGTTGTTCAGGGTGGCCTTCTCGGCCCGGCCGGCGCGCCCGTTGTCGTGGTCGACGACCGTCTGGCCCGCCTTGGCGAACCACTGCTCGAAGTACCAGGCCGACATCTCCCAGGCCAGACCGGTACCGGCGGCGCCCGACGCCTTGATCTTCTTGGCCGCGGCGACGACATCAGCGAACGTCTTCGGGGGCGCGTTCGGGTCGAGACCGGCCTTCGCGAAGTCGTTGGTGTCGTAGTAGAGGACCGGGTTCGACACGTTGAACGGCATCGGCCAGAGCTGCTTGTCGACGGTGAACTCCCGCAGCACCGCCGGCAGGTGGTCGGAGGTGTCGTACTTCGCCGCGTCGATGCACGCCTGGGCCGGGATCACGCTCTTCGAGTCGATCATGAGCTGGAGCCGGGTCTCCTCCAGCAGCACGAGGTCGGGCAGTGTGCCGCCGCGCAGGGCGGTGAGGTACTTGTCCGACCCTTCGTCGTAGGTGCCCTGGAACTGCAGGGTCACGTGGACCTTCTGCTGCGCCGCGTTGTAGTTGCCGACCATCGTCTTGATGGCGTCGCCCAGCGACTGGCTCAGGCCGCTCTGCCAGAACGTGATGTTCACCGGCTCGGTGACCTTGTCGAGCGCGGCGACCGGACACTGCCCGGCGGCGGCCTGGGCGCTGTCGCCCCCGGAGCCGCCGGAGCCGCCGCTGCTGCAGGCGACGGCAAGGAGGATGGGGCTCAGGACGAGGGCGATGAAACGAGGACGCATGGTGGAGGTCATCCCTTGACGGCACCCGAGGTCAGCCCTCGGACGAGGTGGCGTTGGAAGAACAGCAACAGGAAGAAGATCGGCAGGCCGGCGATGACCGCGCCCGCGGCGGGAAGGTTGAGGTTGGCCACGTTGGCGCCGGCCAGCGACTTGAGCCCGATCTGCACGGTGCGGTGGGCGTCGTCGTTGGTGACCAGCAGCGGCCACAGGTACTGGTTCCAGGCCAGCAGGAACGAGAACACGGTGAAGGCGGCGATGGCCGGACGGGCGAGGGGCACGGCCACGCCGCGCAGGAAGCCCCAGTGCCCGTACCCGTCGAGGGCCGAGGCATCGCGCAGGTCCTGGGGTACGCCCAGGAACGCCTGGCGGATGAGGAACGTGCCGAAGGCGGTGGCCAGGAACGGCATCACCAGGGCCTGATAGGAGTCGAGCCAGCCGAAGTGCTGGATGGTTTCGTAGTTGGCCACGATCGTCGCTTCGGCCGGCACCATGAGCGTGGCCAGGAACAGAGTGAACACCACCCGCTTGAACGGGAACTGAACGAAGGCGAACGCGTAGGCGGCGAGGATCGAGGTGATCACCTGGCCACCCACGATGAAGGCGGTGACGACACCGCTGTTCACGAGGTACCGGCCGAGGTTGCCGCTGCGCATGGCGTTCCGGAACGGCTCGAGCGTCAGCGACTTGGGGAGGAGCACACCTGGGAAGTCCACGACTCGTGCCGCCGGTTGGATGGCGATCACCACGGCCACGTAGATGGGCAGGAACACCACCACGGCGCAGAACGTGAGCAGGGCGTAGCGCCCGATCGTCCTAGTCGCCATAGTGCACTCGCCGCTCGAGGACTCGAAGCTGTACGAGCGTGAGCAGCAGGACGATGCCGAACAGCACCACCGCCTCGGCCGCGGCCGTGCTCGGGTCGTTCGAGGTCCGCTGGAACACGTGGTACACGAGCAGCTCGGTGCTGTGCAGCGGCCCGCCATGCGTCAGCAGGTCGACTTGGCCGAACGTCTGGAAGGCGTTGATCGACAGCACGACGAACGCGAACAGCAGCGTGGGTGACAAGAGCGGGAGCGTGACCTCACGGAACCGCCGCCACGGACCGGCCCCGTCGATGCGGGCGCTCTCCAGCAGCTCGTCGGGGACCGACTGCAAGCCGGCGCTGATGACGATGAACGTGAAGCCGAGGTTCTGCCAGACCGTGGCCATGGCCACCGAGACCAGGGCCCAGCCCGGGCGCTGCAGGAAGATGATCGGCTCGTGGCCCAGCTTGGTGAGGGCCTGGTTGACCAGGCCGATCGACGGGTTGAGCAGGGTGAGCCACATGAGCGACGCCACGGCCACCGACGTGGCCACCGTCGAGGAGAAGATGGTGCGGTAGACGCCGATGCCCCGGAGCTGTTGGTGGCCCAGCACCGCCAGGCCCAGCCCGAGGCCCAACCCGGTCGGCACGGTCAGGGCGGCGAACTTGAGGGTGACCCCGAGGCTGCGCAGGAACGACTCGCTGGTGAGCACGTCCCAGTACTGGCTCGGGCCGACGTAGCGACCGAGCCCGCCGAACGGGTCGCTGCGGTACATGCCCAGCTGGATGGTCCGCGCCAGCGGGTAGAAGACGAAGAGGCCGAAGACCACGGCTGAAGGCAGGAGCAGGATGACCGCGAGGGGCCACTCCCGCTTCCGCCGACCGACGACGACCTCGGCGCCACCGGCCTGAACAGGAACGGCCATCAGGCGACTCGTTGGCCGCTGGAGGCGTCGAAGAGGTGGAGGTGCTCGGGCCGGGCGCTCAGGTGCACGGCGTCGCCCTCAACCGGCGCGTCGCCATGGGCCGGGCAGCGCACGATCAGTCGGTGGCCGTCGGCCTCGCACAGCACGTGGCGCTCGTGTCCCAGCGACTCGACCACCCGCACGATGGCCGAGATGCCCGCGGTGCCGATCATCAAGTGCTCGGGCCGGATGCCGACGACCACGTCGTCGCGCCCGACCCCGAGCGGCGCCGCCACCGGGCCGGGCACCACGTTCATGGGCGGGCTGCCGATGAACTGGGCCACGAACACGTTGGCCGGGCGGTCGTAGACCTCCTGCGGGACGCCGAGCTGCTGGAGGCTGCCCTCGCTCATGACCGCCACGCGGGTGGCCATGGTCATGGCCTCGACCTGATCGTGGGTCACGTACACGAACGTGGTGCCGAGCCGTTGGTGCAACTCGACGAGCTCGGCACGCGTCGCCGTGCGCATATTGGCGTCGAGGTTCGACAACGGCTCGTCCATCAAGAACACGGCCGGCCGGCGCACGATGGCCCGGGCCAGGGCCACCCGCTGGCGCTGGCCGCCGGAGAGCTCACGGGGCTTGCGGTCGAGGAGGGTCGACAGCCCGAGCTGACCGGCCGCGTCCTGCACGAGCTGCGTGCGCTCGGCGGGCGGGACCTTTCGGGACCGGAGCGGGAACTCGATGTTCTGACGCACGCTCTTGTGCGGGTAGAGGGCGTAGCTCTGGAACACCATGGCCAGGTCGCGGTCCTTCGGGTCGACACCGTCGACCCGGTGCTCACCGATGCGAATGGCGCCCTCGGTCGGTTCCTCGAGGCCCGCGATCATCCGGAGCGCGGTGGACTTCCCGCACCCCGATGGGCCGAGGAGGACCAGGAACTCGCGGTCGTCGACGTGGAGGTCGAGGTCCTCGACTGCGACGACGTCGCCGAAGCGCTTGGTGACGTGCTCGAACGCGACGCTCGCCATGGTTGTGGTGTCTAACGGAGTCGCGGCGACGCCGCGGGCGGCAGCCTCCCCGCCGGGAGGGCGCCGCCCGCAGTGTCAGCGCTTCTTGGCGGCGGTCGTCCGCTTGGCCGGGGACTTCTTGGCGGGCGCCTTCTTGGCCGTGGTCTTCTTGGCCACCGTCTTCTTGGCGACTGCCTTCTTCGCCGGCGCCTTCTTGGCCGCGGTCTTCTTGGCGACGGCCTTCTTGGCCGGCGCCTTCTTGACCGTGGCCTTCTTGGCGACGGTCTTCTTCGCGACCGTCTTCTTGGCGACGGTCTTCTTCGCCGTTGTCTTCTTCGCCGGTGCCTTCTTGACCGCGGTCGCCTTCTTGGCGGCCGTGGTCTTCTTGGCGGTTGCCTTCTTGGCCGGTGCCTTCTTGGCCGTGGCCTTCGTGGTCGCTGCCAGGGTCGCCTCGCTTTCGGGCTGCTCCGCCCCGGGTTTCCCCGAGGCCTGGTCCGTGTCGGTCGCAGCGCCGGTAGGCGCCTCCGTCACGGTCTTGCCGGCCGCCCGCTTGCGCGTGGACAGCCGCTTCTTGGCCGGCGCCGCTTCCGCGGCGGCCAGCTCGACCTCGGCCACGCCGGGCAGGGCGAGGTCGATGCCCCGCCGTGCCGCATGGATGGCATGCACGACGAACTGATGCATCTCGCCGCGGTTCAGGATCTCTCGCGCGCTGCGGGGTGCCGGGTCGCCGAGCAGCTTCAGCGGCGCGTAGCAGCGCACGTCGCCGACCAACACGTAGGCGCCGTGGCTGCTGAACTCCACCACCTCGCCTTCGACCAGGCTGCCGGGCTGGTGCTCGGCCACGAACTCGATGAACGGGAGCGGCAGGTTGACCGGATCGACCACGACCGGCGGCGCATCGCTGGCGCCGTTGCCGCCACCCCGACCGCCGCGCCGACGGCGACCACGGCCGCCACCCGCCTCCTCGGTCGGACGGTCGGCTTCCGGTTCGGTCTCCGCGGCGATCGCCTTGCGACCGCGACCGCGGGGCGGCGGGGCCTTGGGCGTCGGCATGGGCCCGAGATCGGCACCACTGGACGTGGGTCCCGAGCGCGAAGCCTTCTTGACCGCCGAGCCCGACGCCGCGCGTGTGCGCTTGCGGCCGGCAGCCCGAGTCGCCATGCGGCTCTTGGGCCCCCGCACGGGCGTGCGTTCGATGAAGACCCAGCCGACGCCGGGCACTGGCTTGCCCCCGACGAGCCGACCCTCGTCGAAGAGCCATTCGTATTCGCCGTGGAACTCCTGGAAGGAGTCGTTGGAGAACACGTTGGCACCGACGCGGTCGGCGATCTCGAGGATGAACTTGTCGCCCCGGCCGATGCTGCCCGCCGGCGGGGTCAGGAGCTCGTTGGCCGCGAGTGCCTCGTCGTACATCTGCTTCTCGGACGGATCGATGCGGTGTTCGAAGGTGGCATCGACCACGACGGTGCAGACATCGTGGGGGCGCTCGGCCAGGAAGGCCCGCACTGCCTCGTCCAGTTGGACGAGGCTCGGCAGCGACCGACCTTCCGTTGCGATGTTGGAGCCGTCAACGACGACGTGTGATGAAGGCATGTCGCGTGACAGTCAACCACCTACGCGCGCCATCACTGTGGACCTACGTCGCGAGAGGCGAGAGCTCGACGGTCAGACGCCTTCGAAGGCGCGGTCGACCAGGTCCTCCTGCTCGGCCGCGTGCACGGCGGCCGAGCCGGCCGCCGGGCTGCCCGACTCCTCGCGGGAGGAGTGGCCGAGCTTGGCGCGACCAGGGAGCAGGTTGTGCAGGCGGCCGTGCACGAACGGCCAAGCGCCCATGTTCTCCGGCTCCTCTTGCACGAAGAACACCGAGTCGGCGTTCTCGTAGCGATCGAGGATGGCGGTCACCTGGTCGGCCGGCCACGGGTACAGCTGCTCGAGGCGGACCACGGCGACGGGAGCGCCGGTCTCCGCCTTGCGCTTCAACAGGTCGTAAGCGACCTTGCCGGAGCACAGCACGACGCGGCGAACGGCGGAGGGATCGGTGACCGTCGGGTCGTCGAGCACCTCTTGGAACGAGCCGGTCGTGAACGCCGACACCGGCGAGCGCGACTCCTTGGCCCGCAACAGGTACTTGGGCGTGAAGACGATGAGCGGGGTCCGCACCTCCTGGCGCGCCTGGCGTCGGAGCAGGTGGAAGAACTGGGCGGACGTGGTGGCGTTGGCCACCTGCATGTTGTCCTCGGCGGACATGGTGAGGAAGCGCTCGATGCGACCCGACGAGTGCTCGGGACCCTGGCCGTCGTAGCCGTGGGGCAGCAGGAGCACGAGGCCCGAGTTCTGACCCCACTTGTCCTCGGACGAGGAGAGGAACTGGTCGATGATGATCTGGGCGCCGTTGAAGAAGTCCCCGAACTGCGCCTCCCACACGACCAGCGCCTTGTCGTGGACGACCGAGTAGCCGTACTCGAAGCCCATGGCCGCGTACTCGGACAGCGACGAGTCGTAGATCCAGAACTTGCCCTGGTCGGACCCGAGGTGAGCCAGCGGTGCGTACTCGTTGCCGGTGTCGTAGTCGACGAGCACGGCGTGGCGGTGCGAGAACGTGCCCCGGCGCGAGTCCTGACCGGCGAAGCGGATGTCGGTGCCCTCGGCGAGGATGGTGCCGAACGCCAGCGCCTCGCCGACGCCCCAGTCGGCCTCGCCCTCCTGCCACAGCTTGAGCCGGCCCTCGAACTGCTTCAGCAGCTTCGGGTGCACGTGGAAGTCGTCGGGGAACGTGTCGAGCGCCTGGAACACACGATCGAGCTCGGCCCGGTCGACCCCGGTGGGGATCGTGCGGCGCTCGTGACTGATCCGCGTCGACGGCCGGAGCGGCGCCCCCTTGGGCGGAGCCGTCGAGCGGGTCTCGTCGAGGGCGCCCTGGAGTCGCTTGGAGAAGTCGTCGAGCGCCTGCTCGGCCTCCTCCAGCGTGATGTCGCCCCGGCGCACGAGGGTCTCGACGTAGCGCTTGCGGACCGACCGTCGAGCCTCGATGCGCTTGTACATCAGGGGCTGCGTGTAGCTCGGGTCGTCGCCCTCGTTGTGACCGTGCCGGCGGTAGCACCACATGTCGATGACCACGTCGTGGTTGAAGGCCTGGCGGAACTCGAACGCCAGCCGGGCGACGCGCACGCACGCCTCGGGGTCGTCGCCGTTCACGTGCAGGATCGGGGCCTGCACCATCTTGGCCACGTCGGTGGCGTAGATCGACGAGCGGCCGTACTCGGGCGCGGTGGTGAACCCGAGCTGGTTGTTGATCACGAGGTGGACGGTGCCACCGGTGCGGTAGCCCTTGAGGTCGGAGAGGTTGAAGACCTCGGCCACCACGCCCTGGCCGGCGAAGGCGGCGTCGCCGTGGATGAGCAAGGGCAGGACCGAGTACGACGTCGGCCGGTTGATCAGGTCCTGCATGGCGCGGACCATGCCCTCGACGACCGGGTCGACGGCCTCGAGGTGTGAGGGATTGGCCGCCAGGTCGAGCGGCAGGTCGTTGCCCTTGCGGGAGTGGAACGTGCCCTTGGCGCCGAGGTGGTACTTCACGTCGCCCGAGCCCTGGACCATGTTCTGGTCGATGTTGCCCTCGAACTCGTTGAAGATCTGCGAGAGCGACTTCCCGACGATGTTGGCCAGCACGTTGAGGCGGCCGCGATGGGCCATGCCCATGACGGCACCGTCGAGGCCGGCGTCGGCCGCGCACTCGAGCACGGCGTCGAGTAGCGGGATGGCCGACTCGCCCCCCTCGAGGCCGAAGCGCTTGGCGCCCACGTACTTGGTGGCGAGGAACTTCTCGAAGGCCTCGGCGGCGTTCAACTTGCCGAGGATGTGGCGCTGCTCCTCGGCGTCGAGAGCCACCGGCACGCCCTCCACTCGCGACTGGATCCACTCCTTCTGATCAGGATCCTGGATGTGCATGTACTCGACGCCGGTCGTGCGGCAGTAGGCGTCGCGCAACGTGTGCAGGATGTCGCCGAGGATCATCCGGTCGCGCCCGGCCAGGCCACCGGTGAGGAACTCGCGGTCGAGGTCCCAGATGGTGAGGCCGTAGGTGGCGGGGTCGAGCTCGGCGTGGGTCTCGGGCTCCTTGACCGCCAGCGGGTCGAGGTCGGCGATGAGGTGGCCGCGCACCCGGAAGTTGTTGATGAGCCGCATGACCTGCATCTGCTTGCGCAGGTGGGCCTCGGTCGAGTCGACCGGGTTGACGTCGCGCCGCCACTGCACGGCCTCGTAGGGCACGCCGAGCGAGCGGAACACCTCCTCGTAGAAGCCGTCCTGGCCGAGCAGCAGCTCGTGGATCTTCTTGAGGAACAGGCCCGACTCGGCGCCCTGGATGATGCGGTGGTCGTAGGTCGAGGTGAGCGTGACCGTCTTCGACACGCCGAGCTCGGCCAGCGCCCGCGGGTCGGCCGCCTGGTACTCGGCCGGGAAGTCGATGGCGCCGGCGCCGACGATGACACCCTGGCCGGGCATGAGGCGGGGCACCGACTGGACGGTGCCGATCGTCCCTGGGTTGGTGAGGGTGGCGGTCACGCCGGCGAAGTCCTCGGGCGCGATCTTGTTGGACTTCACCTTGCGCACGAGCTCTTCGTACGCGGCGTGGAAGCCACGGAAGTCGAGGGTGTCGGCCTCCTTGATGGAGGGCACCAGCAGGGTGCGGCTGCCGTCGGACTTCTCGACGTCGACGGCGAGGCCGAGGCCCACGTGCGGCTGGCGGATGATGGCGGGCTTGCCGTCGATCTCCGTGTAGGCGGCGTTCATCGCCGGCACCGACTTCAGGGCTTGCACGATGGCGTAACCGATGAGGTGGGTGAAGCTGACCTTCCCGCCGAGCGTGCGGCCGAGGTAGCCGTTGATCACGCTGCGGTTGACCTCGAGCAGCTTGGCCGGGATCACACGGAAGCTGGTGGCCGTCGGCACCTGGAGGCTGGCCTCCATGTTGGTGACGATGCGAGCGGCCGCCCCGCGGAGCGGCACGGCGCCGTCGGGCGGAGGAGCCGCGGAGGTGGCGGGCGCCGGCGTGGCGGGCACGGGTGTCGGCGCGGCC
>JAOBWJ010000309.1 GCA_025463335.1 Acidimicrobiales bacterium | reverse complement strand
GCGCTGCTGGCGGCTCGCGCCGCCGGCTTCACGCCCGGACCCTGCCTGCTGCTCGCTCACACCGGGATCGCGTGCCCGGGCTGCGGCCTGACCCGCCTGGCCGTCACCCTCGGCCACGGTGACGTCTCCGCGGCCCTGGCCCGGGACCTCCCGGGCACCCTGCTGCTGGTGGCCCTGACCGTCGCCGGGGTGGCCCAGCTGGCTTCGATCCGGGGACGGACCGTGGCCTGGCTGGCCTCGGGCCTGCTGCCGCTGGCCCTGGTCGGCCTGCTGGTCGCGCACTGGGCCCTCGGCATCGCCACCTCCGGCTTCACCACCTGAGACCGACCTCCGGGCGCCCTGCGGCGACCGGTCCCCGTCCGGCGCGGCCCGGCGGCGCTCAGCGCAGGGGCACGGTGGTGGGCTGGACCGGGGCGGGGAGCAGGGTGTGGCCCATGAGGTCGCGGTCGACCGCAGCCGCACAGGACCGGCCCTCGGCGATGGCCCACACGATGAGGCTCTGGCCCCGGCCCATGTCACCGGCGACGAACACCCCGGGCAGGTTGGTGGCCCAGTCGCTGTCCCGGGCCACGTTGCTCCTCGGCGTGAGGTCGACGCCGAGCGACTCGAGGAGGCCCTCGCGCTGCGGTCCGAGGAAGCCCATCGACAGGAAGACGAGCTCGCACTCGAGCTCGAAGTCGGTGCCCTCGACCTTCTCGAACTTGCCGGCGACCATCGCCACCTCATGCGCCCGCAGGCCGCGGAGGTTGCCGTCGTCGTCGCCGAGGAAGCATTCGGTGTTGACCGAGAACACTCGCTCGCCGCCCTCCTCGTGGGCCGAGGCGGTGCGGAACATGAGCGGCCACGTGGGCCACGGGGTGGAGTCGGCCCGGGTGTCGGGTGGCCGGGGCATGATCTCGAACTGGTGGACCGACGCCGCGCCCTGGCGGTGGGCGGTGCCGAGGCAGTCGGCCCCGGTGTCGCCGCCGCCGATGATCACGACCCGCTTGCCCTCGGCGTTGATGGGCGCGCGCTCCAGGTCGCCCTGCTGCACCTTGTTGGCGGGCGGCAGGTACTCCATGGCCTGGTAGACGCCGGTGAACTCCCGGCCCGGGATGGGCAGGTCGCGCCAGGCGGTGGCTCCGCCGGCCAGCACCACGGCGTCGAACTGCTCACGCAGGTCCTCGGCCGTGACGTCGACGCCGACGTTCACGTTGACGCGGAACTCGGTGCCCTCGGCCTCCATCTGGGCGATGCGGCGGTCGAGGAACCGCTTCTCCATCTTGAACTCGGGGATGCCGTAGCGCAGCAGCCCGCCGATGCGGTCGGCCCGCTCGAACACCACCACGTCGTGGCCGGCCCGGGTGAGTTGCTGGGCGGCAGCCAGGCCGGCCGGGCCGGACCCCACCACGGCGACCTTCTTGCCCGTCTTCACCTCGGGGAGCTGGGGCGTGACCCAGCCCTCGTCCCAGGCCTTGTCGATGATCGTGACCTCGACCTGCTTGATGGCCACCGGGTCCTGGTTGATGCCCAACACACAGGCCGATTCACAGGGCGCCGGGCACAGCCGTCCGGTGAATTCGGGGAAGTTGTTGGTGGCATGCAGCCGCTCGATGGCTTGCTGCCAGTTGTTGCGGTAGACGAGGTCGTTCCAGTCGGGGATGAGGTTCCCGAGCGGGCAACCGTTGTTGCAGAAGGGGATGCCACAGTCCATGCACCGGGCCGCCTGCGTCTGCAGGTGCTCCTGGGGGAAGGGCTCGTACACCTCCTTCCAGTCGCGCAGCCGAACGGGGACGGCGCGGCGGGAGGGCGTCTCGCGCCCGTACTTCAGGAAGCCGGTCGCCTCACCCATGAGCGGCCGCCATGATCGCCTCGTCCACGGACAGACCCTTCTCCTCTGCGATGCGGGCCGCTTCGAGCACCCGCTTGTAGTCGGTCGGCATCACCTTCTGGAACCTGCGGACCTCGACGTGCCAGCGGTCGAGCATGCCCTGGGCCACGGTGGAGCCGGTGAGCTCGGCGTGACGGCGCACGATCTCCTTGAGGAAGTCGGTGTCCTCGACCTCGAGCGGGTCGATGTCGACCATGTCGTCGTTGAGCCGGTTGGCGAACGTGCCGTCGCCGTCGTACACGTAGGCAACACCGCCCGACATGCCGGCGCCGAAGTTGCGCCCGGTGTCGCCGAGCACGACCACCCGGCCGCCGGTCATGTACTCGCAGCCATGGTCGCCCACGCCCTCGACCACGGCGGTGGCGCCCGAGTTGCGCACGCAGAAGCGCTCGCCGACCTTGCCCCGCAGGAACACCTCGCCCGACGTGGCCCCGTACAGGATCACGTTGCCGGCGATGATGTTCTCCTCGGGCACGAACGTCGACTGCTCCGACGGGTGCACGATGATCCGACCGCCGGAGAGGCCCTTGCCCAGGTAGTCGTTGGCGTCGCCGACCAGGCGCATGGTGATGCCCCTGGGCACGAAGGCGCCGAAGCTCTGGCCGGCCGAGCCGGTGAACGTGAGCGAGATGGTGTCGTCGGGCAGGCCCTCGCCACCGAACTTCCGGGTCAGCGCCGAGCCGAGCATGGTGCCGACCGTGCGGTTGACGTTGCGCACCTCGAGCTGAGCCGACACGTGCTCACCCGACTCGAGGGCGTCGGCCGCCAGCTCGATCAGCTTGTTGTCGAGTGCCTTGTCGAGCCCGTGGTCCTGCGTGGTGACGCAGTGCAGCGGGCCTTCGACGTCAGGCCGGTGCAGGATGGGCGTGAGGTCGAGCCCGGCCGCCTTCCAGTGACCCACGGCCTCGGTGGTGTCGAGCATCTCGACCCGGCCGATCGCCTCCTCGAGTGTGCGGAAGCCGAGCTCGGCCAGCAGCTCGCGGACCTCTTCGGCGATGTACTCGAAGAACGTGACCACGAACTCGGGCTCGCCGGTGAACCGCTTGCGGAGCTCGGGGTTCTGGGTGGCCACGCCCACCGGGCAGGTGTCGAGGTGGCAGACCCGCATCATGACGCAGCCCGAGACCACGAGGGGAGCGGTGGCGAAGCCGAACTCCTCGCCGCCGAGCAGGGCGGCGATGACGACGTCGCGGCCGGTCTTGAGCTGGCCGTCGACCTGCACGACGATGCGGTCGCGGAGCCCGTTGAGCAGCAGCGTCTGCTGGGTCTCGGCCAGGCCGAGCTCCCACGGGCCGCCGGCATGCTTGAGCGATGTCAGCGGCGAGGCACCGGTGCCGCCGTCGTGGCCGGAGATGAGCACCACGTCGGCGTGGGCCTTCGACACGCCGGCGGCGACGGTGCCGACGCCGACCTCGGCCACCAGCTTCACGTGCACACGCGCCAACGGGTTGGCGATCTAGAGGTCGTGGATGAGCTGGGCCAGGTCCTCGATGGAGTAGATGTCGTGGTGCGGCGGCGGGCTGATGAGCCCCACGCCCGGCGTGGAGTGCCGGGTCCTGGCCACCCACGGGTACACCTTGTGGCCGGGCAGCTGACCGCCCTCGCCGGGCTTGGCGCCCTGGGCCATCTTGATCTGGATGTCGTCGGCGTTGACGAGGTACTCGCTGGTCACACCGAAGCGGCCCGACGCCACCTGCTTGATGGCGCTGCGGCGCAGATCGCCGTTCTCGTCGGGGGTGAAGCGGTCAGCATCCTCGCCACCCTCGCCGGTGTTCGACCGGGCGCCGAGCCGGTTCATGGCGATGGCCAGCGTCTCGTGGGCCTCCTTGGAGATCGACCCGTACGACATGGCGCCGGTGGAGAACCGCTTGACGATCTCGGAGATCGGCTCGACCTCCTCGATCGGGATCGACGGCCGGTCGCCGCTGAACCGGAAGAGCCCGCGGAGGGTGGCCAGGCGCTTGGCCTGGTCGTCCACCATCGCCGTGTACTCCTTGAAGATCTCGTACCGCTTGGTGCGGGTGGCGTGCTGGAGGCGGAACACCGTCTCCGGGTTGAACAGGTGGTACTCGCCCTCCCGTCGCCACTGGTACTCGCCGCCGCCGTCGAGCTCGCGGTGGGCCAGCTCGGCCGGGCGGTCGGGGTGGGCCTTGCGGTGGCGCAGGGCCACCTCCTCGGCCAGGACGTCGAGGTCGACGCCGCCGAGCCGGCTGACGGCGCCGGTGAAGTACTCGTCGACCAGATCCTGGCCGAGGCCGATGGCCTCGAAGACCTGGGCCCCGGTGTAGGAGGCGACGGTGGAGATGCCCATCTTCGACATCACCTTCAGCACGCCCTTGCCGGCGGCCTTGGTGTAGTTGGTCACCGCCTTGCGGGACGGCACGCCCTCGATGAGGCCGTGGCGGATCATGTCCTCGATGGTCTCGAAGGCCAGGTACGGGTTGACGGCGGCGGCGCCGAAGCCGACGAGGAGCGCCATGTGGTGCACCTCGCGGGCGTCGCCGGCCTCGACGACCAGGCCGACCTGGGTCCGCGTCTTCTCGCGGATCAGGTGGTGGTGGACGGCTGAGGTGAGCAGCAGCGACGGGATGGGGGCCAGCTCGGCGGTGCTGTAGCGGTCGGAGAGGATGATGATGTTGGCGCCCTCGGCGATGGCGTCGGACACCTTCGTGCGAATGGTCTCCAGCGCCCGGCGCAGGCCCTCGCCACCCTCGGCAACGGGGTACAGGCCGTCGACGGCGAAGGCCTGATAGCCGTCGACGCCGCCCTCATGGATGTAGAGCAGCTTGGCCAACTCGTCGTTGGCGAGGATGGGGAACGGCAGCGAGATCTGGTGGCAGGACTCGGGGACGGGCAGCAGCACGTTGCGCTCCGGCCCGAGGGTGGCGCCGAGGGAGGTGACCAGCTCCTCGCGGATGGCGTCGAGCGGCGGGTTCGTGACCTGGGCGAACAGCTGGACGAAGTAGTCGAACAGCAGGCGGGGACGGTCGGACAGCACGGCGATGGGCGTGTCGGTGCCCATGGAGCCGATGGGCTCGGCGCCCGTGCGGGCCATGGGCCCGATGAGGATCTTCAGTTCCTCGGTCGTGTAGCCGAACGTCCGCTGCTGGGTGACGATCGAACCGTGCTGGGGCACGAGGTAGTCGCGCGCCGGCAGGTCGTCGAGGTGGA
>JAOBWJ010000308.1 GCA_025463335.1 Acidimicrobiales bacterium | reverse complement strand
GCGTCGCCGTTCGCCTCCTCGCTGCTGTTCGGCTGGGTGGCCCAGTACATGTACGAGGGCGACGCGCCGATGGCCGAGCGCCGGGCCGCCGCCCTGGCCCTCGACCGAGACCTGCTGCGCGAACTGCTGGGCGCCGACGAGCTGCGCGAGCTGCTCGACCCGGGGGTGCTGGCCGACCTCGAGCTCGAGCTGCAGTGCCTCACCGATGGCCGCCGGGCGCGCGACGCCGATGAGGTCCACGACCTCTTCCGCCGACTCGGCGACCTCACCATGGAGGAGGTCGACCAGCGCTGCGCCACGACGGAGACCGAGGCGTGGGTGACCGAGCTGGTCGAGTCCCGCCGGGCCATCGCCGTCATGGTGGCCGGCGAGCCCCGGTTCGCCGCAGCCGAGGACGCGGCCAAGCTGCGCGACGCCCTCGGCGTGCCCGTGCCGCCCGGGCTGCCCCTCGCCTTCCTCGAGCCGGTCGAGCGCCCGCTCGACGAGCTGGTGTCGCGCTACGCCCGCACCCACGGCCCGTTCCGGGTGCCCGAGGTGGCTCGCCGGCTCGGCACCCAGCCCGATCGAGTGCGCGAGTCCCTCGGCCGGTTGGAGGCGGCCGGACGGGTGGTGCAGGGCGAGTTCCGCCCCGGTGGATCCGACCGCGAGTGGATCGACGACGAGGTGCTGCGCGTGCTGCGCCGGCGCTCGCTGGCGGCCCTGCGCAAGGAGGTCGAGCCGGTCGACGCCGCCACCCTGGGCCGCTTCCTCCCGGCGTGGCACGCGGTGGGCGACCGTCGCCGCGGGCTCGACGCGCTGGTCGACGCCATCGGCCGCATCCAGGGAGCGGCCCTGCCCGCTTCGGTGCTGGAGAGCGACGTGCTCCCGTCTCGCGTCGAGGGCTACCGACAGGCCGACCTCGACGCCCTGTGCGCGGCGGGAGAGGTGGTCTGGATGGGGGCCGGGTCGATCGGTTCCACCGACGGCCGAGTCGCCCTCTACCTGCGCGACGAGGTGGCCGTGCTGGCGCCCCGGCCCGGGGAGGACGTCGAGCGGCCCGACGGCGCCGTCCACCAAGCCATCCGCGACGCGCTGGCCGAGCGGGGCGCCCTGTTCTGGCCCGACCTCGTGCGGGCCGCCGGTACGGCCGAGGAGACGGTCGTGCTCGGTGCCTTGTGGGACCTGGTGTGGGCGGGCGAGGTCACCAACGACACGTTGGCGCCGCTCCGTGCCTCCCTCGGCGGCGCCGCCCGCCGCCGCTCGTCGCGGGGGCGGCCCCGTCCCGGCCGGCTCACCCGTCTGGGGCCACCGGCCGGCGCCGGCCGCTGGTCGCTGGTCGCGCCCCTGCTCGAGCCGGCGCCGTCGCCGACCCAGCGGGCCCACGCCCGGGCCCGGGCCATGCTCGAGCGCTACGGCGTCGTCACCCGCGAGGCCGTGCTGGCCGAGGGCGTGGAGGGCGGCTTCGCCGGCGTGTACGGCGTCCTCAAGGCCATGGAGGAGAGCGGCTCGGTGCGCCGGGGCTACTTCGTGGCCGGGCTGGGCGCCGCCCAGTTCGCCCTGCCCGGCGCCGTCGACCGACTGCGGTCGGAGCGACGGGAGGCCATCGACGATGAGCTGCGTCCGCCGCCGCCTCCGGTGGTGCTGGCCGCCACCGACCCGGCCAATCCGTACGGCGCCACCTTGCCGTGGCCCGAGTCCCCCGGGAGGCCGTCGCGTGTGGCCGGGGCCCATGTCGTCCTCCTCGACGGTGAGCCGGCCGTGTTCGTCGAGCGGGGTGGCAAGCGGCTGGTCACGTTCGCGGCCGCGCATCGCTCCGACGTGTGGGTCGACGCCCTGGTGTCGCTGGTCAAGGAGGGCCGGGTGAGTCGGTTGGTGGTGCAGCAGATCGACGGCGAGCCGGCCGCCACCTCACCGTGGGCCGGGGTGCTTCGGGCCAACGGGTTCGGCGAGGGCTACCGGGGGCTCACCCTTTCCGGGCGGTAGCTGTCCATCCGCGGCGTTCCCGTTCGACGATCGGGTGACGCCGGCACCTGCCGCCGATCCAAGGAGGTCGTGACCGTGAAGTACCTGTTCCTGCTCAACTCGCACGAGGACACCCAGCCCGAGCCCGGCTCGCCGGCCGAAGGCGAGATGTTCGCCGCCTACGGCGAGGCCGTGGGGGCCATGGCGAAGGCGGGCGTGCTGCTCGACTGCGCGCCGCTCCACGCGCGGTCTGACTCGACCACGGTGCGGGTGCGCGACGGGGAGACGCTGCTCACCGACGGACCGGCGGCCGAGATCAAGGAGTACCTCGGCGGCTACACGCTGGTGGAATGCGCCGACCTCGACGAGGCGCTGCAGTGGGCGGCCACCATCCCGGCGGCACGGCTGGCGTCGATCGAGGTCCGCCCGGTGGTGGCCGTGGAGAGGTCCAGCTGACTCCACTCGAGCTGCTGCTACGGGAGGATTGGCGGACAGCGGTCGCCGTCGTGACCCGCCAGGTCGGTGATCTCGGCACGGCCGAGGACGCCGTGCAGGAGGCCTGCGCTGCCGCCCTCGCTCAGTGGCCGGAGGCCGGCGTGCCGGACAACCCGCTGGGGTGGCTCATCACCACGGCTCGACACAAGGCCATCGACGCGCTGCGGCGCGAGGGGCGGCGGGGTGAACGGGAGGAGGCGGCGATGCGGGCCATGGGCGAAGCAGGATCCTCCGACGAGGCGCCCCACGACGGCGACGATCTCGGCCTCATCTTCCTGTGCTGTCACCCAGCGCTCGATCCCGCCGTGCGAGTGGCGTTGACGCTGCGGTCGGTGTGCGGCCTGACGACGGGCGAAATCGCGGCGGCGTTCCTGATGCCGGAGCCCACCATGGCCAAGCGGCTGGTGCGGGCCAAGGCCAAGATCCGCAACGCCGGCATCCCGTTCCGGGTACCAGCCGCGGACGAGCTGACCCAGCGCCTGCCGGCGGTGCTGCGCGTCGTCTATCTGGTCTTCACCGAGGGTCACATGGCGACCGGGGGTGATGCCCTGGTCCGGGGCGAGCTGTGCGACACCGCCATCGCCCTGGCGCGGACGTTGGCGGATCTGATGCCCGACGAGCCCGAGGTGCTCGGGCTGCTCGCCCTTCTGCTGCTCACCGACGCTCGCCGCTCCGCCCGCACCGACGACCTCGGCCGGCTGGTGCTGCTCGATGACCAGGACCGCTCCCGATGGGACGCCTGGCTGGTCGACGAGGGCGAGGTGCTGGTCGAACGAGCGCTGCGCATGGGTCGGCCCGGCCCGTACCAGATCCACGCCGCCATCGCCGCCTGCCATTCCGGTGCCGCCGTCGCCGAGGCCACCGACTGGCGCCAGATCGCCTTGCTCTATGCCGAGCTGGTCCGCCACGAGCCAACGCCCGTGGTCGAGGCCAACCGGGCGGTAGCCGTCGCCATGTCGGAGGGGCCGGCGGCCGGCCTGGTGATCCTCGATGCCGTGGGCCACGACCCACAGCTCGAACGCTGGCCGCAGCTCCACGTCGCCCGGGCCGAGCTGCTCCGGCGACTGGGTCGTACCAGTGAGGCGGTGGCCGCCTTTCGCGCCGCCCTGGCCCTTGAGCCCCCAGCCCCGGAGCGGGACTCCATCGTCAGGCGCCTGCAGGAGCTCACGGCGTAGCCATTGACGCCGAGGCCTAGCCTGGACGGGTGCCCGAGGGCGACACCATCTTCCGGACGGCCCGGGCGCTCGACCAGGCGTTGGCCGGGCGGGAGCTGACCCGCTTCGAGGCGCCCCGGCTGCGGTTCGCCCCGTTCCCCACCGGGACCCTGGTCGAGGGGGCCGACGCCGTCGGCAAGCACTGCCTGGTCCGCTTCGGCGACGGCCGGGTGCTGCACACCCACATGCAGATGACCGGGTCCTGGCACCTGTACCGGCCAGGGGAGCGGTGGCAGAAGAAGGCGGCGGCCATGCGGGCCGTGATCGAGGTGCCCGAATGGGTGGCGGTGTGCTTCGCCGCCCCGGTGGTCGAGCTCACCGACCAGCCGCCCGTCGACCACCTCGGCCCCGACCTGTGCCGGCCCCACGCCGACCTCGACGAGGCCGTGCGCCGCCTCGGAGACCTGAGCGCCCCCGACCGCACGATCGGCGAAGCCCTGCTCGACCAGCGGGTGGCGGCGGGCATCGGCAACATCTGGAAGAACGAAGCCTGCTTCGCCTGCGGCGTCGACCCGTTCACGCCGGTGGGCGAGCTCGACGACGCCGGGCGCCGGCAGCTGCTCGAGCTGGCGGCGATCAAGCTGCGAGCCAGCGCGTCGGGCGACCGGCCGGATCTCGCCGTCTACGGGCGCCGCGACCGGCCGTGCCGGCGGTGCGGCACGACGATCCGATGGGCGCCGCAGGGCGACCAGCGCAGGGGCACCTACTGGTGCCCGGCGTGCCAGCCCCCGCGCCGGGGTAACCCACCCGGATGAAGGTCTGGCCCGGAGAGGCCTATCCCCTTGGCGCGACCTACGACGGGGTCGGGACCAACTTCGCCCTGTTCAGCGAGTTGGCCGAGCGGGTGGAGCTGTGCCTGTTCGACGAGCACGGTACGGAGAGCCGCGTCGACCTCCCCGAGGTGGACGCCTTCGTGTGGCACGGCTACCTCCCCAACGTGGGGCCGGGCCAGCGCTACGGCTTCCGCGTCTATGGCCCGTACGACCCCGGACGGGGGTTCCGGTGCAACCCCCACAAGCTGCTCCTCGACCCCTACGCGAAGGCCGTCGACAGCCAGGTCGACTGGGACGAGGCGTGCTACGGCTACCGGTTCGGCGATCCCGACGGCCGCAACGACCTCGACAGCGCGCCCCATGTGCCCAAGGCGGTGGTCACCAGCCCCTTCTTCGACTGGGCCAACGACCGCCATCCCCGCACCCCGTGGCACGAGACGATCGTCTACGAGGTCCACGTGAAGGGGTTCACCGAGCGGAACCCCCGGATCCCCGAGGAGCAGCGCGGCACCTACGCCGGGCTGGCCACCCCCGAGGCCATCGAGCACTTCAAGCGCCTCGGCGTCACCGCCGTCGAGCTGCTGCCCGTGCACCAGTTCGTGCAGGACTCGACGCTCATCGAGCACGGCCTGCGCAACTACTGGGGCTACAACTCCATCTGCTTCCTGGCCCCCCACAACGAGTACTCCTCGTCGGGCACCGACGGGCAGCAGGTGCAGGAGTTCAAGTCGATGGTGCGGACGCTCCACGACCAGGGCATCGAGGTCATCCTCGACGTCGTCTACAACCACACGGCCGAGGGCAACCACCTCGGTCCGACGCTGTCGTACCGGGGCATCGACAACCCGGCGTACTACCGGCTCATGCCCGATGACCCCCGCTACTACATGGACTACACGGGCACCGGCAACACCCTCAACATGCGGCACCCCCACGTGCTCCAGCTCCTGATGGACAGCCTCCGATACTGGGTGAACGAGATGCACGTCGACGGCTTCCGGTTCGATCTCGCCTCGACTCTCGCCCGGGAGCTCCACGCCGTCGACAAGCTCTCGGCATTCTTCGACCTCATCCAGCAGGACCCGGTCGTGAGCCAGGTCAAGCTGATCGCCGAGCCTTGGGACGTGGGCGAGGGCGGGTACCAGGTGGGGAACTTCCCGCCCCTGTGGTCGGAGTGGAACGGGAAGTTCCGCGACACCGTGCGCGACTTCTGGCGGGGCGAGCCGGCCACCCTCGGCGAGTTCGCCTTCCGGTTCACCGGCTCGTCCGACCTCTACGAGTCGGATGGTCGCAAGCCGAACGCGTCGATCAACTTCATCACTGCCCACGACGGGTTCACGCTCAACGACCTCGTCTCCTACAACGAGAAGCACAACGAGGCCAACGGCGAGGGCAACGACGACGGCGAGGGCCACAACCGGTCGTGGAACTGCGGCGTCGAGGGCCCGACGGAGGACTGGGCCGTGCTCGAGCTGCGGGCCCGGCAGCGCCGCAACCTGCTGGCCACCCTCTTCTTGTCTCAGGGCGTGCCCATGCTGCTGGGCGGCGACGAGCTGGCCCGCACCCAGCAAGGCAACAACAACGCCTACTGCCAGGACAACGAGGTGTCGTGGTTCGACTGGGAGGAGGCCGACGCGGTCCTCCTCGAGTACACGCGATGGCTCATCAACTTCCGCAAGGAGCACCCGGTGTTCCGCCGCCGCCGGTGGTTCCAGGGCCGGGCCATCCGGGGTCTGGACGACATCGGCTGGTTTGCCGCCGATGGCACCGAGATGTCGGAGGAGGACTGGGCGGCCGGGTTCGCCAAGTCGCTCGGCGTGTTCCTCAACGGCGACGCCATCCCCACTCTCGACCAGCGGGGCGAGCCCATCAAGGACGACAGCTTCCTCGTGCTCTTCAACGCCCACTCGGAGATGATCGACTTCGCCCTCCCCGAACGGTGGGGCGAGCGGTGGTCGGTGGTCCTCGACACGGCCGAACCCCTCCCACCGTCGCTGGTGCCCGAGGCCGAGCAACGCCTGGCCAAGGCCGGTGAGTGGGTGCCGGTCGAGTCGCGCTCGCTGGTGGTTCTCCGCCGCCTCGGGTGAGCGAGCTGGCGCGCGAACCGGCGGCACGGAGAACGCCGAGGGCGACCTACCGGGTGCAGCTGCGACCGGGCTTCGGGTTCGACGAGGCGGCGGGCATCGCCGACTACTTGTCCGACCTCGGGGTGTCGCACGTCTATTCGTCGCCGTACCTGCAGGCGGCACCCGGGAGCACCCACGGCTACGACGTGGTCGACCACTCGAAGGTCAACGAGGAGCTGGGCGGCGCGGCGGCCCACGAGCGGTTCTGCGCGGCCCTGGGCGCGGCCGGCCTCGGGCAGGTGCTCGACGTGGTGCCCAACCACATGGCGGTCACGCCGGAGAACGCCTGGTGGACCGACGTGCTGGAGAACGGCCCGTCGAGCCGCTATGCGTCCTACTTCGACGTCGACTGGGACCCGCCCGAGCGCAAGCTGCGCAACACCGTGCTGCTCCCCGTGCTCAGCGACCACTACGGCCGCATCCTCGAGGCGGGGGAGCTGGTCCTCGAGCGCCGGGGCGGTGCCTTCATGGTCCGGTACTTCGAGCACGTCTATCCGCTCGCGCCCCCCACCTATGACGCGGTGCTGGGCCTCGCCGCCGCCCGCTCGGGCGACGACCAGCTCGGCTTCCTGAGCGACGCCTTCGGTCGACTGCCGCCGGCGTGGGCCACCGACCGGCCCAGCGTGGTGGCCCGGCACCGCGACAAGGAGGTGCTCAAGCGCGAGCTGGCGCGGCTGCTCGAGGAGCGGCCCGACCTGGGTGAGGAGGTCGACGGCGCCGTGGCGACCGTCAATGGCGACGCCAACGTCCTCGACGCCTTGCTCGACCGGCAGAACTACCGCCTGGCTCGCTGGCGCACGGCCGGCCAGGAGGTCGACTACCGGCGCTTCTTCGACATCAACGACCTGGCCGGGCTGCGCATGGAAGACGAGCAGGTCTTCGCCGACACCCATGCCCTGATCCTCGACTGGCTGCGGCGGGGCGTGCTCGACGGTCTGCGCATCGACCACCCCGACGGCCTCCTCGACCCGTTGGCCTACTTCGAGCGACTCCGGGAATGCGCGCCCGGCGGCTGGCTGGTGGTGGAGAAGATCCTCGAACCGGGCGAAGCGCTGCCGTCGTCGTGGCCGGTCGACGGCACCACCGGCTACGACTTCCTCAACCGGGTGGGCGGCCTGTTCGTCGACCCGGCCGGGGAGGGACCGCTCACCGCCGCCTACGGCACCTTCACCGGCGAGCCAACCGACATCCAGGACGTCGTGCACGAAGCCGAGCACCTGGTGGTCGAGCAGGTGTTGGCCGCCGACATGAATCGGCTCACCAACCTGTTCGTGCAGGTGACCGAACGCGAGCGGCGCTATCGCGACTTCACCCGCGCCGAGTTGGCTGCCGTGCTGGCCGAGACCGCCGTGTGCTTCCCCGTGTACCGCACCTACGTGCGCCCGGGGGAGTCGCTCAGCGATGCCGACCGGCTGACGATCGCCGAGGCCCTCGACGTCGCACGCCAACGCCGGGCCGACCTCGACCCCGAGCTGTTCGACCTGCTGGGGCGTGTCCTGCGCGGCGAGTTCACGGAAGACCCGGGCGCCGAGCTGTGCCTGCGCTTCCAGCAGACGACCGGCCCGGTGATGGCCAAGGGTGTGGAGGACACCACGTTCTACCGGTACAACCGGCTCCTGTCGCTGAACGAGGTGGGCGGCGACCCGGGCCGGTTCGGCACCCGGCCCGAACGCTTCCACGAGGACATGGCCCTGGCCGGGCTGCGCTGGCCGCGCGCCATGCTGTCCTCCTCCACCCATGACACCAAGCGCAGCGAGGACGTGCGGGCCCGCATCGCCCTGCTGTCGGAGATCCCGGGCGAGTTCGCGGCGGCTGCCGACCGGTGGGCGGCCCGGCACGATCCGCCCGACCGCAACCTGGCCTGGCTGCTCTACCAGACGCTGATCGGCGCCCACCCGCTCCCGATCGACCGGGCCCTGGCCTACGTGGAGAAGGTCACCAAGGAGGCCAAGCAGCACACCTCGTGGATCGACCCCGTGCGCGTCTACGACGACGCCGTGCGCCGCTTCGTCGAGGAGCTGCTGGGCGACGAGTGGTTCACCGCCGAGTTGTCGGCGTTCGTGGAGCCGCTCGTCGACCCCGGCTGGGTCAACGCGCTGGCGGCCCAGGCGGTGAAGCTGACCGCGCCCGGCGTGCCCGACGTCTATCAGGGGACCGAGCTGTGGGACCTGAGCCTGGTCGACCCCGACAACCGCCGGCCGGTCGACTACGACCGGCGCCGGCGCTTGCTGGCCGAGCTCGACGGGCAATCGCCGGCCGAGGTGTGGGCCCGGCGCGACGAAGGGCTGCCCAAGTTGCTGGTGACGCGCCATGCCCTCCAGCTCCGGCACCGCCACCCCGACGTGTTCGAGGGCGGGTCGTACGAACCGCTGCGGGTGTCGGGCCCGGCAGCCGACCATGTGGTCGCGTACGCCCGCGCCGGCCGGGTCGCCACCGTCGTGCCCCGGCTGCCGTTGACGCTCGCCCGCCGCGGGGGCTGGCAGGACACGACCGTCGACCTGCCCTGGAAGCCGGGCGTACTGGTCGCCGAACTACTCGCCGACTTCCCCGTCGCGCTGCTGGAGGCCTGATGGAGTTCCGGGTGTGGGCCCCGAAGGCCGAGCGGGTCGAGCTCGACCTCGGCGGTCAACGCCTCGACCTGGTTCGGGGCGAACGGGGATGGTGGTCGGTGGAGGTGCCCGACGCCGGCCACAACACCGAGTACGCCTACCGACTCGATGGGGGCGAGGCGCGGCCCGACCCCCGCTCGCCGTCGCAACCCGAGGGAGTGCACGGACCCTCCCGCGTCGTCGACCATTCCCTGTTCCCGTGGACCGACCAGGCCTGGACCGGCGCGCACTTCCCGTCGGCCGCCGTCTACGAGCTGCATGTGGGCACGTTCAGCGAGGAAGGCACGTTCGACGGCGCCATCCAGCACCTCGACCACCTGGTCGAGCTGGGGGTCACGGCCGTCGAGCTGCTGCCGGTCGCCGAGTTCCCCGGCGGTCGCAACTGGGGCTACGACGGCGTCGACCTCTACGCCCCCCACAGCTCGTACGGCGGGCCCGACGGCTTCAAGCGGCTGGTCGACGCCTGTCACCACCGGGGCCTGGCCGTCATCCTCGACGTCGTCTACAACCACCTCGGCCCCGAGGGGAACTACCTCGGCGAGTTCGGCCCCTACTTCACCGACTACTTCGACACGCCGTGGGGCGACGCCGTCAACTACGCCCGCGAGGACAGCGACGAGGTGCGCCGCTTCGCCATCGACAACGCCCTCATGTGGCTGCGCGACTACCACGTCGACGGGCTCCGGCTCGATGCCGTGCACGCCATCATCGACACCTCGGCCGAGCACCTGCTCGAGCAGCTGGCCACCGAGGTCGAGGAGCTCGGTGTGGTCGTGGGCCGGCCCTTGTTCCTCATGGCCGAGTCCGACCTCAACGACACCCGCCTGCTCCTCCCACGCCCCAACGGGTACGGCCTCGATGCTCAGTGGAGCGATGACTTCCACCACGCCCTGCGCACCACGTTCACCGACGAGCGCCGCGGCTACTTCGTCGACTTCGACGGACTCCCCGACCTGGCCGCCACCCTGCAGCGGGGCTGGCCCCACGCCGGCACGTACTCGGCGTCCCGCCGACGCACCCATGGCCGTCCGTACGTGGGGCTGCCGGGATGGCACCTGCTCGGCTACGCCCAGAACCACGACCAAGTCGGCAACCGGGCCCAGGGCGACCGGCTGTCACACGTCCTGCCGGGGGACCAGCTCGAGGTGGTGGCCGCGCTCGTCCTCACCGCCCCGTTCGTGCCCATGTTGTTCCAGGGTGAGGAGTGGGGGGCGCGGACACCGTTCCAGTACTTCACCAGCCACACCGACCCGGCGCTGGGGCGGGCGGTCAGCGAGGGTCGACGCAACGAGTTCAAGCCCTTCGGCTGGTCGCCCGAGGAGGTGCCCGACCCCCAGGACCCGGCCACGTTCGAGCGGTCGAAGCTGGACTGGGCGGAGCTGGAGCACGACGATCACCAGCGACTGCTCAGCTGGTACAGCGCCCTGTTGGCGTTGCGGCGGTCGACGCCCGAGCTGCTCGACGGTCGGCTCGATCGGGTCCGGGTCGATGTCGACGAAGGGGCCCGCACGATCGTCGTGCGGCGCGGCCCCATCACGGTGGCGGCCACGATCGGCACGAGCCCCGTCCCGGTCGTCGACGGGGAGGTCGTGCTGTCGGCCGAGCGTGTCGTCGTGGTCAGAGCTCGCTGAGAACGGCCGAGAAGGCCCTTTCGTCGATCCTTTGACGACGAAAGACCTGTGCCACACTCCGCGCCGCAACTGTCCGTCACACCCCCCTGGAGTCCCCCCTTGAAGCGTTCGTTGCTCGTTTGTCTCGTCGCGCTCGGCCTCATGGCCGGCGCCTGTTCGTCCGACCGTGGCGTGGACACCAGCGCCCAGGCCGGTGGCTCGACCACCACCGCGGCGGCCTCCACCACCGACAGCTCGAAGTTCGGCGACCTCGACTCACCTTGTGGCTCGGGCGACGCCACGGGCGCCACCGATGTCGGCGTGACCGACACGGCCATCACCATCGGCTTCGGAGACGACGCCGGGTACCAGGCGTCACCCGGCCTCAGCCACGAGACCTCCGACGCCATGAAGGCGTTCATGAAGTGGTGCAACGACCAGGGCGGCATCAACGGCCGTCCGGTCGAGGGCAAGTACTACGACGCCAAGATCACCGACATCGTCAACGCCGTGACCCAGGCCTGCAACGACAAGGTGTTCATGCTCGTGGGCGAGGCGTGGGCCCTCGACGGCAGCCAGGAGCAGGCCCGGCTCGACTGCAAGCTCCCGGCCGTGCCCACCTACAGCGTGAGCGCCGACTTCGCCAACGCCCCGCTGATGAAGGTCGGCGTGCCCAACCCCGTCGACCTGGTGTCGGCCGGCTTCGGCGCCGTGATGGCAAAGGAGTTCCCGAAGGAGGCCAAGAAGGCCGCCTCCGTCTACGGCAACTTCTCGGCCACGCTCGACACCAAGGACAAGGTCGAGGCGGGCTACTCCAAGGTCGGCATGAGCTTCAGCTGCTCGCAGCAGTACAACCTCGGCGGCGAGGCCGACTGGAAGCCGTTCGCCCAGAAGCTCAAGGCGTGCGGCATCGAGATGGTGTTCTTCTCCGGCCAGGCCTATCCGAACGGCCAGAACCTGATCGAGGCGGCCGACCAGCTCGACTACCACCCGATCTGGCTGCTCGACACCAACAACTACCTCGAGTCCCTGGCCAAGTGGAACACCAGCGGCCTGGGCGACAAGGTCTACCTGCGCAGCGCGTACGCGCCGTTCGAAGCCGCCGACAAGGTCCCCGCCGTGCAGCAGTACCTCGACATCGTCAAGGCCAACGGTGGCGACACCAGCCAGCTCGGCGAGCAAACCGTGTCGTCGTTCCTGCTGTGGGCGACGGCGGTCAAGGCCTGCGGTTCGAACGTGACCCGCGACTGCGTGCTGCAGCAGATCACCAAGGTCACCGACTGGACGGCCGGCGGCCTTCACGCGCCGACCAACCCGGGCGAGAACATCCCGCCCGACTGCGTGGCCGTGCTCAAGCTCCAGGGCACCAAGTTCGTGCAGGCCTACCCGGCCGAGGCCGGCAAGTACGACTGCGACCCGAGCTACGTGGTGAAGATCAGCGGTCGTGTGGTCGACCAGGCCAAGCTCGGTCCGGACCGCATCACCACCAAGTTCAAGCTGTAGCAATTCCCGGCGGCTTTCCACGGGCCCGGTCGTAGGATCGGGTCCGTGGCGAACCGCCCCCACGTCGTCGTCGTTGGCGCCGGGTTCGCGGGCATCGACTGTGTCCGGCGGCTGGTGAACGAGCCGGTCGACATCACCCTCGTCGACCGCAACAACTTCTCGACCTTCACGCCGCTGCTCTACCAGGTGGCGACAGCGGGCCTCACCGGCAGCGATGTGGCCACCGCGATTCGCGGCCACTTCCACGACGCTGCGAACCTGCGGGTGCGCTTCGGCGAGGTCACGGGCGTCGACTGGGACCGCAGCGTCGTCCAGATCGACGACGATGAGCTGCCGTTCGACCACCTGGTGCTGGCCGCCGGCGCCACCACCAACTGGTTCGCCATCGAGGGCGCCCACGAGAACGCCTTTCCAATGACCACGCTGGCCGACGCCGACCACGTCCGGGCGCACGTGCTCGAACGGTTCGAGGCCGCCGATGCCGACCCGTCGCTCGTCGATTGCGGCGCCCTCACCGTGCTCGTCGCCGGGGGCGGGCCGACCGGCGTCGAGATGGCCGGCGCCCTCGCCGAGCTGTTCGCCATGGTGCTGGCCAAGGACTTCCGCCGACTCGACATGTCTCGGGCGCGGGTGGTGCTGGTCGAGATGCTGCCCCACGTGCTGGCCCCCTTCAGCGAGGGCGGCCGCCGCCACGCCGCCGAGACGCTGCGGGCGCGGGGCGTGGAGCTGCGCCTGGGCGAGAAGATCGCCGCCGTCGAGGACGGCGCCGTGCGACTTGCGTCCGGTGAGGTCATCCGCGCCCAGTCCATCGTGTGGGCCGTGGGCGTGCGGGCCAACCCGCTGGCCGATGTCCTCGGACTCGAGCAGTCGCAGGGCGGGCGCATCGTGGTCGGTCCCGACCAGCGTCCGCCGGGTCGGTCGAACGTGTGGGTGGCCGGCGACATGGCGGCCACCGCGGCCAGAGGCGACGCCCTCCTGCCCCAGATGGCCCAGCCGGCCAAGCAGACCGGCCGGTTCGTCGGCGGGCAGATCGCCCGCCTGGTTCGGGGCAAGTCGGTGCAGACGTTCCGCTACAAGAACCTCGGCTCGATGGCCACGATCGGGCGGCGCTCGGCCATCGCCGACCTGCCCGCCGGCATCCGGCTGTCGGGCACGCTGGGCTGGGTGTCCTGGCTGTTCCTCCACCTGATGCAGCTGGCCGGCCTGCGCAACCGGGCCAACGTGCTCGTGAACTGGGCGTGGAGCTACTTCACCTACGACCGCGGGCCCCGGCTCATCTACCCCAGGGCCACGAAGCCCGGTTCTCCTTCCTGATCACCAGGCGCAGGCCCGACCACACGTCGTCGATGGCGCAGACCTTGGTGTCGACCAGGCCGCCGGGCAGGCCCACGTCGCGCACCACGTTCTCGGTCATGTCGGTCGGGACCGGAGCTGACCCGTCGGTGGGCTTCTTCTTGGGCCACGCCACCCAGAACGCGCTGTCGGCCTTGAGCGACGTGGTCACCGGTTCCCAGCGCGCTTCGAGCTGAGCCCGGCTGGTGACGAACACGATGGCCACGTCGATCGGCGGCTTGGGGGCGCCGACCACGATCACGTCCTCCGGGACGCGAAGGGCGCCCCCGACGAAGCCGTCGGGGGCGCCCTCCACGAGCACACGTTGCCCGGGCTTGATGCCGAGCTTCTGGTCGAGCGGGGTTCCGGAATAACCGGCCATGCCGCTCACCCTAGATCGAGGTCAATCCGCCGCGATGGCCGCGAGGACGTTGAGCTTGGACGCCCGCCGGGCCGGGACCACGGCCGCCAGCACGCCGAACAGGCCGGCCAGGACGGCGATGATCGCCAGCGAGAAGATCGGCAGGTTGAAGACCTTGAAGCCCTCGTCGGCGAGGGCCCGGATCATGGCCCAGCCGAAGAAGGTGCCGACGCCGAGGCCGCCGACCGTGCCGAACAAGGCGATCAGGACCGCCTCCCAGCGCACCATCGACTTCAGCTGCTTGCGGGTCATGCCGACCGCCCGCAGCAGCCCCAGCTCACGGGTCCGCTCGACGATCGAGAGGGCCAGCGTGTTGGCGATGCCGAACAGGGCGATGATGATGGCCAGGAAGAGCAGCACGTAGATGAAGGCCAGCGTCTGGTTGATCTGCCCGGCCTGCTCCTTGATGAACTCGGCCCGGTCCTGGACCTTCACGTTCGCGTACTGCTTGGTGACCTGTTCGATGGCGGGCCGGGCCTGGTCCACCGACGTGCCCTTGTCCAACTTGGCGAACACGATCGAGTCGTACTGGTCGTGCACGTTGGCGTCGAACACCGACGTGTCCACGAAGTAGCTGGTGGCCAGCTCCTTGTTCTTGTAGATCACCTTGACCGTCAGCTGTTGCACCCCGCTGTCGGGGAAGCGCACGGCGACGTCGGAGCCGAGCTTCCAGCCGTTGTCCTTGGCGTTCGTGTCGAGGACGGCGACGCTGTGGGCGTCGAGGTCGGACAGGTTGCCCTGCTCCACCCCGATGTCGGCGATCTGGCCCATCTCCTTGGCGTCGAGCGCCTGGAGCAGCACGCCCTTGCCGTCGAACTGGGCGCTCGTGGTCCGCAACGCCGACACCGCGGCGATCCCCGGCTGCTGGCGGAGCTCGTCGGCCATCTTCGGGCTCACGCCACCGAAGCCGAACGTGTCGGTGTTCATCACGAAGTCGCCGGTGAACTGATCGTTGAAGATCTTGTCGATCGACGCCTTCGCCGACGAGGCGAAGATCGTGATGAAGCCGACCAGCGCCACGCCGATGAGCAGGGCCGAGGCGGTGGTGGACGTGCGCCGCGGGTTGCGCATGGCGTTCTCCCGGGCCAGCACGCCGCTCATGCCGCGCGTGGCGGCGACCGGCCGGCCGAGGAGGCCGCTGACCGGCTTGGCCGCCAACGGCCCGAGGGCGGTCACGCCGAGGAGCGTCAGCACGGCGCCCATGCCGACCAGCGCCAAGGGGTTGCTGGCGTTGCCGAACAGGCCGCTGAACAACGCCACCACGCCGGCGAGGGTGATCACCGCGCCGATGCCGATGCGCAGCCGGGGCCGGCCCGAGTTCTCGACGGCGACGTCTCGCATGGCCGCGATCGGCGGCACCTTGGCGCCCCGGCGGGCCGGGAACCACGAGGCGAAGACGCTGACCAGGATGCCGAGGAGCAGCGAGGTGATCACCGTGCTGCTGCTGACGGTCAGGCCGTTGGCCGGGAGCTCGAAGCCGAACCCGGTGAGCAGCGCCTTGAGCCCGACCGCCACGCCGATGCCGGCGAACAGTCCGAGCACGGCGGCGATGGTGCCGACGACCAGGGCTTCGAGCAGCAAGGACAAGGTCACTTGTCGGCGGCTGGCGCCGATCGCCCGCAGCAGCGCCATCTCCCGGGTCCGCTGGGCGACCAGGATCGAGAACGTGTTGTAGATGATGAAGGAGCCCACGAACAGGGCGATCAGGGCGAACGCCAGCATGAAGTTGCGGAAGATGCCGATGAACTGCGCGACCTGATCCTGGTTCTCCTTGGTGAGCGTGGCGCCGGTGATCGCTTCCGTGCCCTTGGGGATCACCTTGGCGATGTCGGCTCGGACCTGCGACTGGGAGACGCCGTCCTGGGCGACGACGGCGACGCCGTCGAACTTGCCAGGCTCGGCGATGTACTTCTGGGCCGCCGCCATGGTGAAGCTGACCGTGGTCGAACCACCGGCGCTGTCGTACTTGCCGAACTTGGCGATGCCGACGACGTGCACGGGGATGGCACCCGCCTTGGTCAGGATCTTGGCCTGGTCACCGACGTGGAGCTTGCCCTCCTTGGCGGAGTGGTTGTCGATGACGACCTGGTCGTCGGTGGCCGGGGCCTTGCCCTGGATCAGGTGATACGAGTTGAGCCCCGGGACGCTCGACCAGTTGCCGCCGAACGTCGGTGCCCCCTGGCCCGGGTTCCCGATGGCCTTGCCGTCGGCGCCGATCACCTGGGCGAACCCGAAGACGCTGCCCTCGGCCGTCTTCACGCCGGGGGCCTTGGCCACCGTGTCGAGGAGGGCGGCGTCGATCCGGGGGCGAGTGTTTATCGGGCCGCCCTGCCCGTCGGCCTTGAACGGTTCGACGGCGCGGACGTAGGCGTCGGTGCCCTTGAAGACATCGCTGAACAGGTTGTCGAAGGTGCTGCTCACCGTGCTGGTGAGCACGAGGGTGCCGGCGACGAACGCCACGCCGAGGAGCACGGCGAAGCCGGTGGTGACGAGGCGGAACTTCCTCGCCAGGAGGGTCTTGAGAGTGGTCTTGAACATGGCCCTACTCCCCGAACTTCTTCATGCGGTCGAGGACCAGCTCGGGCGTGGGGTCGAGGAGCTCGTCGACGATGCCGCCGTCGTTGAGGAAGATGACCCGGCTGGCGTAGGACGCCGACACCGGGTCGTGGGTGACCATCACGATGGTCTGGCCCAGCTCGCGCACGGCCCGGCGCATGAACGACAGGATCTCCGACCCGGCGCGCGAGTCGAGGTTGCCGGTGGGCTCGTCGGCGAAGATGATCTGCGGCCGGCTGGTCAGGGCCCGGGCCACGGCCACGCGCTGCTGCTGGCCGCCGGAGAGCTCGCTCGGTCGGTGGGTGAGGCGGTTGGCCAGGCCAACGGTGTCGATCACGGTGTCGAGCCACGCCGGGTCCGGCTTCTTCCCGGCGAGGGAGAGCGGCAGCGTGATGTTCTCGAGGGCGGTGAGCGTCGGGACCAGGTTGAACGCCTGGAAGATGAAGCCGACCTTCTCCCGCCGGAGCAGGGTGAGGTGCTTGTCGTCGAGCGTGGTCAGGTCGGTCTCGCCGATGAGGACCCGGCCGCCCGTGAGGGAATCGAGCCCGGCGACGCAGTGCATGAGGGTCGACTTGCCCGAGCCCGAGGGGCCCATGATGGCGGTGAACTCGCCAGCGGTGAAGTCGACGCTGACGTCATCGAGGGCCACGACTTGCGTGTCCCCGTGGCCGTAGACCTTGCGGGCATTCTCGGCACGTGCTGCGACGGTGAGGGTGTTCGTCACGAGGGGGTCTCCTTGGTGTGTCTTGACGTCATCACTCTGACGGGAGCCCGGGGGTGAAGTCATCGGGCTGGGGGAGGTTCGGGGGTCATCCTCTAGGAGGACGCGGCGCCCGGACGGACGAGACCGACCTCGTACGCCAGGACAACGGCCTGCACGCGGTCGCGCAGGTGGAGCTTCATCAGGATCCGACCGACATGGGTCTTCACCGTGGTCTCGCCGACGATGAGCTCGCCAGCGATTTCGCCGTTGGACAAGCCGCGGGCCATGAGCACCAGCACCTCGCGTTCACGTTCGGTGAGCTGCTCGAGGTCGGCAGTGCGGTGGGTGGAGATCGGTTCAGGTTGCCTGGCGAACTCCGCCACGAGCGTACGTGTGATCGACGGGGCCAGTAGAGCGTCGCCGGCGGCCACGATGCGCACGGCGGCGGCCAGCTCCTCGGGCGGCGTGTCCTTCAGCAGGAAGCCGCTGGCACCGGCCCGGAGGGCGTCGAACACGTACTCGTCGAGGTCGAAGGTGGTGAGGATGATCACCTTCTGGGGCTCGGCCACGTCGGCGCCGGCGATCAGGCGGGTCGCCTCCACGCCGTCCATCACCGGCATGCGGATGTCCATGAGCACCACGTCGGGCCGGAGCCGGCGGGCCGCCGCCACCGCCTCGGCGCCGTCGGCCGCCTCGCCGACCACCTCGATGTCGGGCTCGGCGCCGAGGATCATGGCGAAGCCGGTGCGCACCAGGGTCTGGTCGTCGACGACCAGGACGGTCGTCATACGGAGACCTCCAGGGGAAGGGTGGCTCGGACGATGAAGCCGCCACCGGGCCGGTTGCCGACGTGCAGCTCGCCCCCGAACAGGCTGACCCGCTCCTGCATGCCGACCAGACCGTGGCCGCCGTTGGCACCGGCCGCGAGCTCGCCGTCGGCGCCTCGGCCGTCGTCGCTGATGATGACCTCGAGTGAATCGCCGCCGTAGCAGAGCCGCACTTCGGCCTGGGCCGGCCCGGCGTGCTTCATGGTGTTGGTGAGTGCTTCCTGCACGATCCGGTAGGCCGACAGGTCGACGCCGGGGGCGAGAGGTCGGGGGAACCCTTCGATCTCCAGCCTGACGGGCAGCCCCGCCTCGCGGGTCTGGGCGACGAGCGTCTCGACGTGCTCGATGCTCGGCTGGGGCGCCCGTCCGGTGGCCTCACCATCGGCCTGGCGCAGCATGCCCAGCAGGCGGCGAAGCTCGTTGAGAGACTGGCGGCCGGTCGACTCGATCGAGGCCATGGCCTGGCTGGCCCGCTCGGGCTGCTTGTCGAGCACCTTCCGGGCGGCGCCGGCCTGCACCACCATCACACTGACGCTGTGGGCGACGACGTCGTGCAGCTCCCGGGCGATGCGGGTGCGCTCGGCGCTCACGGCCTGGCGGGCCTCTTCCCGCATGGCCGCCTCGGACAGGACGGCCCGCTCCTCCAACGAACGCACGTAGGCCCGGCGGGTCTGGAGGTTGTCGCCGAGGATCCATGCGGTGGAGAAGAGCACGTAGTTGCTGAGCAACCCCCCGAGCTCGAAGCCCGCCGGGGCACTGACGTAGACGATCGTGACGCCGACCAGGGTGAGGGCCAGCCCGAAGATGGAACGCCGGCGGTCGGTCGTGTGGGCGGCGACCGAGTAGAGGGCCACGAGGACACCGGTCCCGCCCCCGACCAGGTAGTAGTGCAAGGCCTCGATCAGCACCGACGAGACGCCGACGACGACGAGCACGTCGAACGGGGCCTTGCGCCGCCAGGCCAACGGGATCGTCGAGAGGAGGATGAGGAACACCACGAGGGCGTCGTCGTCCCGGTAGTCGACGCCGGCCGGCGTGTGGGCGAACAGGCCCACCAGGCTCATCACCATGAGCGCACCGGCCAGCAGGGCGTCCGCTGCGAACGGGTGGGAGCGGAGCCAGGGGACGGGGTTCAGGCGGCGCATCTCGGGACCCACGGTACGACGGGGCACACGCTGGGGCGTCCTCCCGGAGGAGGATCGCCGCGTCCTCCTATCCTCCACCTCGTGACGTGTCCTTCGTGCTCGGCGGTGGTTCCCGCCGACGCACGGTTCTGCCCGTCGTGCGGTCAGGCCCTGCAGGCCCCGGGCGACGAGCGGCGGGTCGTCACGGTCCTGTTCGGCGACATCGTGGGCTTCACCGGGCTTTCCGAGACCCTGGACCCCGAGCAGGTGAAGAACCTGGTCGACCGCTGCTTCGCTCGGCTGGCGGCCGACATCCGCGAGTTCGGCGGCACGCTCGACAAGGTGGTGGGCGACGCCCTGATCGCCCTGTTCGGCGCGCCCATCGCCCATGAAGACGACGCCGAGCGGGCGGTGCGGGCGGCCCTTCAGATGCAGCGGACGCTCGAGGTCCTCGCCGCCGAATCGTTGGGGACCGATGTCCGGATGCGGATCGGCATCAACACCGGCGAGGTGCTGGTCGGTGCACTCCGGGCGGGCGGCGACTACACGGCGATGGGTGACGTCGTGAACACCGCCAGCCGGCTGCAGACGCTGGCCGAGCCGGGCCGGGTCATCGTCGGGCCCGAGACCCACGACGCCACCGCCGACGTGTTCCGCTACGAGCCGCTCGGCCTGCTCCAGGCGCGGGGCCGCGAGGGCGCGGTCGAGGCCTGGGTGGCGGTCGAGGCCGTCGTGCAGCCCGGGCACCGGCCGCCGCGTCGGGTCTCGAGCCGACTGGTCGGGCGCGAGATCGAGGCCGAGCTGCTCGAGCGGGCCATGACCAGCGCGTTCACGGCCAAGCGCCCCACGTTGGCCGTGCTGTTCGGTGAGGCCGGCATCGGCAAGAGCCGTCTGGCCGAAGACGTCGTCCTCCAGGTGATCGCCACCCACGGCGCCCGGGTGCTCTCGGGTCGGGCCGTGCCCTATGGGGCGGCCAACGCCTGGTGGCCCATCGCCGAGGTCATGCGCATGGCGTGCGGCGTGGGCCCCGAGGACAACGCCGAGGAGGCGCGGGAGAAGTGCGCCCGCACGGTGGCGGCCGTCGTCGCAGGCGACGAGGGCGAGATCTCCCGGATCGTCGAGGCCCTCCTCTATCTCGTGGGGATCGGCGCGTCGCTGGTCGACGTCGACAACAAGCGGGCCCAGGACGAGGTGGCCCGGGCGGTGCGCACGTTCATCGAGGCGTTGGCCACCATCCAGCCGCTGATCATCACCATCGGTGACGTGCAGTGGGCCGACGCCTCGGTGCTGGTCGGCCTCGACGACATGCTCGAACGTCTGCACCGGGTGCCGATCGTGGTGCTGCTCACGGCCCGCCCCGACCTGGAGAGCAACTGGCGCCCGACGGGTCGCCACAACAACCTGGTCGTGCTCAACCTCGATCCCCTCGACGACGAGGCCGCCGCCGAGCTGCTCATCTCGCTCCTCGGGAGCGATCCTGGGCCGCGGGTGCGCGCCGAGCTGGTCGAGCGCAGCGGCGGCAACCCGCTGTTCGTTGAGGAGCTCGCCGCCCTCCTGCGCGACGACGCCACCGTGGGGGCCCTGCCGGCGACGCTCCGCGGCATCGTGGCCGCCCGGCTCGATGCCCTGCCTGCCGGTCAACGGGCCGTGCTCGATGACGCCGCCGTGGTCGGCCGGCGGGCGCCCATGACGGCGCTCCTCGCCGTCGGAGGCAGCCGAGGTGGGGTGGTCGACGCCGTCGACGAGCTGGTGGTCAAGGACCTGCTGGTCGTCGAGGACGGCCAGTGCGAGTTCCGCTCCGACCTCGTCCGCGAGGTCGTCTACGGGATGCTCACCAAGGCCGAGCGAGCCCGACGCCATGCCGTGCTGGCCCAGTGGCTGGAAGCCGAGGTCGCCCCCGTCTCGAACTCCGACGAGTTGCTGGGCGAGGTGGCCCGCCACTGGGCCACGGCAGCCGAGCTGTCGATCGAGTTGGGCGGGATCGACGGCGTGCCGCCCGACGTGCGGGACCGGGCCGTCGCCACCCTGAGGCGGGCCGGCGACCGGGCCGAGGATCGCGAGCTGCACGTGGTTGCGCTGCGCATCCAGGACCAGCTCGTGCGGCTGCTCGGCGACGAGCCCTCGGTCGAGCGCCGCCAGGCCCTCGTCGGTCGAGCCCGCGCCGCCACCGCCCTCCGGCGGGACGCGGCGGCCATGGCCGACCTCGACCTGGCCGAGACCGAGGCTCGCTCGGCGGGCGACGAC
>JAOBWJ010000285.1 GCA_025463335.1 Acidimicrobiales bacterium | reverse complement strand
GAGGGCGTCCCGACCGTTCTTTGTCGCGTTTGACGTCGTCAGGACGCCAAACGCGACAATGAACGGGTCAGCGGCACGTTCGACACGACCAGTCCGCACTCGGAGCGTCCTTGTTCTTTACGGGGCGGTACCACGTGGTCGGCAAGGTAGCCCTGGACGATCGAACAGGTGTTCGGTAGGGTCGGATCCATGGGCTGGCGCAACCCGCCGATCCCGTGGAGCGAGCTCGAGCAACGGCTGAGCGACGGCCGACCTCGGGTGACGCCTCCCGGGGTCGACGGGGGCGACAGCCCGGCCTGGTCCCGCAAGCGCCAGGCGTATTCGGCGCCTCCGGACCTGACCCCCCGCACCCCCGGGGTGCCCTACGCCGAGCTGCACTGCCACTCCAACTTCAGCTTCCTCGACGGGGCCTCCCACCCCGAGGAGCTGGTGGAGGAGGCGGTGCAGCTCGGTCTCGAGGCCCTGGCCGTCACCGACCACGACGGGTTCTACGGCATCGTGCGCTTCGCCGAGGCGGCCCGGGCCGTGGGCCTGCCCACCATCTTCGGGGCCGAGCTCACGCTCGACCTGCCGGCGCCGAACGTCGGGGAGCCCGACCCGCACGGGGAGCACCTGGTCGTGCTGGCCCGCGACCCGGAGGGCTACGCCCGCCTGTCCCGAGCCATTGCCATGGCCCACCTGGCCGGCAAGGAGAAGGGTCTGCCCCGCACGTCGCTGACCGAGCTGGCCGGTGTCCACGAGGGCCACTGGCAGGTGCTGACCGGCTGCCGCAAGGGCGCCGTGGTGCGGGCGCTGCTGGCCGACGGGCCGGCCGCCGCCGGTCGCGAGCTGGGCCGACTGGTCGATGCCTTCGGGCGCGACCGGGTGGCCGTCGAGCTGTGGGACCACGGCGACCCGCTCGACTCGGCCCGCAACGACGCCCTGGTGCGCCTGGCCATGCAGGAGGGGGTCGACCTGGTGGCCACCAACAACGTCCACTACGCCACGCCGTCCCGCCAGCCCCTGGCCACCGCCCTGGCCGCCGTGCGCAGCCGCCGCAGCCTCGACGAGGTCGAGGGCTGGCTGCCGGCGTCGGCCGGGGCGTGCCTGCGCTCGGGCGTCGAACAGGCCCGCCGCTTCGCCCGCTATCCGGGCGTGGTCGCCCGTGCCGCCGAGCTCGGGCTCGAGTGCGCATTCGACCTGTCGCTGGTGGCGCCCGAGCTCCCGCCGTTCCCGTGCCCGCCCGGCCTCGACGAGATGGGCCACCTGCGTCACCTCACCGAGGAGGGCGGCACCCGCCGCTACGGCCCCCGGGGCGCCGAGCGGGTGCCGGGGGCGTGGGCCCAGATCGACCACGAGCTGCGGGTCATCGACAAGCTCGGCTTCCCCGGCTACTTCCTCGTGGTGTGGGACATCGTCGAGTTCTGCAACCGCCACGGCATCCTCTGCCAGGGCCGGGGCTCGGCGGCCAACTCGGCGGTGTGCTTCGCCCTCGGCGTGACCAACGCCGATGCCGTGCGGCTGGGTCTGCTGTTCGAGCGCTTCCTCTCACCCGAGCGCGACGGCCCGCCCGACATCGACATCGACATCGAGTCCGACCGCCGCGAGGAGGTCATCCAGTACGTCTACGAGAAGCACGGTCGGCTGCACGCGGCCCAGGTGGCCAACGTCATCACCTACCGCTCCCGCTCGGCCGTGCGCGACATGGGCAAGGCCCTCGGCCACGACCAGGGCCAGGTCGACGCCTGGTCCAAGCAGCTCGACCACTATGTCCCGCTGGCCGGGGCCGGGGCCGGGGGTGAGTTCGTCATCCCGGACGACGTGCTGGCCCTGGCCGGCGAGGTCGAGCACTTCCCTCGCCACCTCGGCATCCACTCCGGCGGCATGGTCATGTGCGACCGGCCGGTGGTCGAGGTGTGCCCGGTCGAATGGGGGCGGATGAAGGACCGCACCGTCCTCCAGTGGGACAAGGACGATTGCGCGGCGGCCGGGTTGGTGAAGTTCGACCTGCTCGGCCTCGGGATGCTGTCGGTGCTGCACTACGTGCTCGACCTCGTGCGCGAGCACCACGGCGAGGACCTGACGCTGGCCACCCTCCCGCAGGAGGATCCGGCCGTCTACGAGATGCTCCAGGAGGCCGACTCGATCGGGGTGTTCCAGGTCGAGAGCCGGGCCCAGATGGCCACCCTGCCCCGGCTCAAGCCCCGGAAGTTCTACGACCTGGTCGTCGAGGTCGCCCTCATCCGGCCCGGCCCCATCCAGGGCGGCTCGGTGCATCCCTACATCCGCCGTCGCAACGGCCTCGAGGAGGTCACCTACCTGCACCCGCTGCTGGAGAAGAGCCTGGGCAAGACGCTCGGCGTGCCGCTGTTCCAGGAGCAGCTCATGCAGATGGCCATCGACGTGGCCGGCTTCTCAGCCGGCGAGGCCGACCAGCTGCGCCAGGCCATGGGCTCGAAGCGCTCGCGGGAGCGGATGGAGCGGCTTCGGGTCCGCTTCTACGAGGGCATGGCCGGCAACGGCATCACCGGTGAGGTGGCCGACGCCATCTTCGACAAGCTCGCCGCCTTCGCCAACTTCGGCTTCCCCGAGAGCCACTCGGTGAGCTTCGCCTACCTCGTCTACGCCAGCTCGTGGTTCAAGCGGCACTACCCGGCGGCGTTCTGCGCGGCGCTGCTCAACGGCCAACCCATGGGCTTCTGGTCACCCGACACGCTGGTGCGCGACGC
>JAOBWJ010000278.1 GCA_025463335.1 Acidimicrobiales bacterium | reverse complement strand
GATCTGGCGGGTGGCGCGACGCGGAGCGAGCACGGGCGGGGGCGCCTCGGGCATGCCCAGGCTGATGGCGGTCATGGCCTCAGACTACTTACGGTGGTTGAGGAAGGCGCGCAGCGCCTGTCTCGAGACCTAGGCGGTGACGTGCAGAGGTACCACGAGGTCCCCGACGATCAGCACGACACCCATGATCAGCAGGAGTGAGGCGACGCCGTACGCGATCGGCAGCAGCTTGGCCACGTCGACGTACCCGGGGTCGGGCCGGCCCCGCAGCCTGGCGAAGCCGCGTCGGATGGCCTCCCACAGGGCGCCGGCGATGTGGCCGCCGTCGAGCGGCAGCAGCGGGATGAAGTTGAACATCCCGATGAAGAAGTTGAAGCCACCGATGAGCATCGCGAGGAAGACGACCTTCTCCTTGACCGGGAAGGTGTCGTGGGAGACCGTCTCGCCGGCCAGGCGACCGCCACCCACGATGCTGACCGGGCTGTCCGCGGCCCGGTCCTTGACCCCGACGATGGCCTGCGCAACGCCCCAGACCTTGACCGGCAGCGTGCCGAGCGCCTTGACGGTGTCGACCGTCATGTGGCCCATCTGCTGCAGCGTGTAGATCGGGCCGCCGGTCGTGGTCACGATGTGCGAGGTGGGCACGACACCGAGGAAACCCACCTGACGGAGGGTCTGGTCCGTGGCGGAGTCCGGCCGGGCCTCGACGGTGGTGTTCGTGGTCCCGGCCAGCTGCTTGCCGTCCCGCTCGTAGCCGATCACGGCCTGGCCGTTCTCGTTTCCGCGGATCAGCTGGCGGAGCTGCTCCCAGTCGCTGATCGGCGTGCCGTTGAACGTGGTGACGACGTCACCGGGCCTTAGCCCGGCCTCGTAGGCGGGGCTGACCGGGTCGCCGGCCTTGCAGACCGTGCGGTTCTCGGCGTACGGGATCACGCACTTGGAGATGGAGTCGATGACCGGGCGGCCGGCGTCCGGCTCGACCGTCTTGGTGCCGTAGGTGGAGAAGACGGCGAGGAAGATGAAGAACGCGATCAGGATGTTCACCGTGGGTCCGCCGGCCATCACGACGACCTTCTTCCACCACGGCATCCTGTAGAAGAGGCGGTCGGTGTCCTCGGGGCGGATCGTCTCCCACTCGGCCGCGCGGGCGTCCGAGATCAGCTGGGTGAACATGCCGGTGTTGGACTTGCGGACCTTGACGACCTGGTTGCCGTCGGCGTCGGTCTCGACCTCGTCGGCCAGGGCCTGGGCCCCGGGCGGGAGCATCCCGACGATCTTGACGTAGCCGCCGAGCGGGATGGCCTTGACGCCGTACTCGGTCTCGCCGACCCGCTTGCTCCAGACCGTCGGCCCGAAGCCGATGAAGTACTGGGTGACCTTCCCGCCGAACTTCTTGGCCGGGATCATGTGGCCGAGCTCGTGCAGGCCGATCGACACGAGGATGGCGCCGAAGAACAGCACCAGCCCGAGCGTGTAGTAGACGGCGGTCATCCAAGGCCTTTCAGGGCGTTGCCCTCGATCAGGGAAGTGGCGGCACTGCGGGCCCACGCGTCGGCGGCGAGGATGTCTTCGACGGTGAGCTGCTGCTTTGAGGGTACGTCGTGCCGCCCCACCACAGTGGCGACTGTGTCGACGATCTCCACGAAGGCCAGGTGCCCGGTGCGGAAGGCCTCGACCGCGACCTCGTTGGCGGCGTTGTACACGGCCGGGGCGGTGGCGCCGCGCTCCCCCGCCTGCCGCGCCAGGGCGACCGCCGGGAACGCCGTGTCGTCGAGGGGGAGGAACTCCCAGGTCTGGGCCCGGGTCCAGTCGACCGCGGGAGCGGCGCCGGGGACGCGCTCGGGCCAGCTCAGGCCGAGCGCGATCGGGATCAGCATGGTCGGCGGGCTCGCCTGCGCCAGGGTCGAGCCGTCGACGAACTCGACCATCGAGTGCACAACGCTGGTGGGGTGTACGACGACGTCGATGCGATCGAAGGGAATGCCGAACAGCAGGTGCGCCTCGATCACCTCGAGCCCCTTGTTGACCAGCGTCGCCGAGTTGATCGTGATCACCGGACCCATGTCCCACGTCGGGTGGTTGAGCGCCTCCTCGGGGGTGACCGTGCCGAGCTCGTCGCGGGTGCGGCCGCGGAACGGCCCGCCGCTGGCGGTGAGCACCAGGCGTCGTACCTCATCGGCGCTGCCGCCGCGCAGGCACTGGGCCAGCGCGCTGTGCTCGGAGTCGACCGGCACGATCTGCCCCGGCTTGGCGCGCTCGAGGACGAGCGGCCCGCCCATGATCAGGGACTCCTTGTTGGCGAGCGCCAGCGTCGTGCCGGTGTCGAGCGCGGCCAGCGTCGGCCGCAGCCCGACCGCGCCGGTGATGCCGTTGAGGACGACGTCGCAGGGATGCCCCGCGGCCTCGACGCTCGCCTCCTCGCCGAGCCCGTGGACGGCGGGCGCGAACTCCTCCACCTGTTGCTCGAAGAGCTCTTGGTTGGACCCGCCGGCCGTCAGCCCGACCACCCGGAACCGTCCGGGGTTGGCGCGCACCAGGTCGAGGGCCTGGGTGCCGATCGACCCGGTCGAGCCGAGGATGACGACGTCGCGAGGAGCCACCCCCGCAGTCTCGCAGGCGGGCCTACGCTGAGCACATGAGCCACGCACCCACCGGCGGCCCCGCACTCCCCCAGGAACGCCGCCTCGTCACCGAGATCCC
>JAOBWJ010000107.1 GCA_025463335.1 Acidimicrobiales bacterium | reverse complement strand
TCGGCTCCCCGTCACCGGCGGTGGCGGGGTCGAACGTGGCCAGGACGTCGACCCGATCGCCGACCTCGAGCGGGAGGCCGGACCCGCTCGGCACGGCGACGCCCCGCGTGCCGGCCGGTAGCCGGGCGGCGACGGCCGACGAGCCGGGACCGACGAGCCGGGCGGCGAGCACCGCCTCGCCGGCGTGGATGTCGACGGCCGCCAGCGACGCGGCCGGCAGCGATCGGAGGGCGCCGGCGGGGACGAGGGCGGCGGGCAGCCGGCGGACGGTCACGTCGCCGGCGGTCAGGCGTTCGCCACCGTCGACGTCGGCAGTGGCGACCACCGTGGGCCGCAGGGTTCCCCAGCGATCACGCTCGGCCGCGGCGTCGGCCACCAGGTGCCCGACGAGGGCAGCGGTGGCCACCGCAACGAGACCGGCGAGCAGCCAGAACGGCAAGGGGCGGCGGAACCGCAGGCGGGTGGCCCGCAGGGGCGGCCGGGGCGGCAGGACGGGCATGGACGCTCCTCGAGCACGACAGCGTGCGGGGGAAGCGCGGGACGAACCCTAGGCGGGGACGATGCCGCCGGTCGAGGGCGTCAGCTGGCAGCGGCGGTGCTGCCCCCGCTGGAGCCGCTGTCCGACGAGGAACTGCTCGAGGAGGACGAGCTGTCGCTCGAACTGCTGGACGACGAGGAGCTGTCACCCGCCGACGAGCTCTTCTCGGACGAGCTCTTCTCGCTGGACGAGCCGTTGGAGGACGAGCTGGACGAGGTCTTCGTGCCCCGGCTGTCGGTCTTGTAGAAGCCGCTGCCCTTGAAGGCGATGCCGACGTTGCCGAAGACCTTGCGCAGGGGGCCCGCGCACGCAGGACATTCGGTCAGCGGGTCGTCGGTGAACCCCTGATGCACCTCCAGGTGCTCACCACAGCTCTTGCAGGCGTACTCGTAGGTCGGCATCGGGTCCTCGGCTAGCACTCGAACACAGCGAGTGCCAACGATACCGGCTGGCTCCCGGCTCGTACCATGAGGGGGTGGCCGTCGCCCTGCTCCTCGTCGTGGGCGGGTACCTGCTCGGCACCTTCCCCACGGCGGTGGTGGTCGGTGGCCGGACGGGTCACGACCCGACTACGGAGGGCTCGGGCAACCCCGGAGCCACGAACGTCTACCGGACGTCGGGACGCCGGGCCGGTGCCCTGGTGCTCGTGGGCGACCTGGTGAAGGGCGCCCTGGCCGCCGGCATCGGCTGGTGGGCCGGTGGCCACCTCCTCGGGGTGGCGTGCGGAGCGGCAGCCGTTGCCGGCCACGTGCTCCCCGTCACCCGTCGTCTCCGTGGGGGCAAGGGGGTGGCCACGTTCGGCGGGGCAACGCTGGTGCTGTTCCCGGTCGTCGGCGTCGTGGCCGGAGTGGCGTGGGCCGTCACGGTCAAGCTGTCCGGCCGGGCGTCAGTGGCGTCGTTGGTGGCGGCCGTCGGGATCCCGCTCGGGGCGGCGGCGGTCGGCGCGCCCGGCCTCGAGGTCGCCCTCCTCGCTGGCACGGGGGCGGTGGTCGTGGTTCGCCACGCCGACAACATCGCCCGCCTCGCCCGCGGGGACGAGCAGCCGACCGTGGCCGGCCGGTCGTGATCCGGCGCCCGGCCGTCGCCGTCGGCCTGGCCAGCGTCGTCGTGCCGCTGGCCGGGGTGGTGCTGGTGCTGGCCGCCGATCCCGGTCGCGCCGTTGTGACCCTGGTGCTGTTCGTCGCGGCCGCCGCCGGCATCGGCGCCTTGGTGCTGGCCCGCGAGGGCGACGAGGCCGTGACCGAGCTCGAGCACAGCCGGCAGGAGTTCCGCCGGTCACTGGTCCGCCTCGGCGATGCCCTCGGCGCCTCGGGTGATCGTGAGGAGCTGGTGCGCGTCGCCCTCGACGCCGCCCTCGGCCTGACCACGGCAGACACGGCCCTGTTCTGGGTCGACCGGGGGCCGTCGGTCGACGCCCGGGCCGGCTGCGGCGAAGGCGGGGAGGAGCGGCGCCGAGTCGGGCGCGGCGAAGGACTGGTCGGCCAGGTCGCCGGCTCCGGCGAGCCGACGGTGTGGAATGGCGGCCCGTCCCCCCTGGCGCCCGACGAGCCGGCGGCGACCACCGCGCTGGCGGTGCCGGTGCGGGCGCGGGGTCGGCTGTACGGCGTCCTGTCGCTGTACCGGCGTTCGGGGCCGCCGTTCGGGGACAGCGAGCTCGACGACGTGGTTGGCCTGGCCCGCCAGGCCGGCGCTGCCATCGACAACACCTACCTCCACGACGAGGCTCGCCGGCTCTCGCTCACTGACGGCCTCACCAGCCTGTGGAACCGACGCCAGTTCGAGCTGCGCGCCGCCCAGGAGCTCGAACGGGCTGCCCGGTTCGGCGAACGGTTCTCGATCGTGCTCGTCGACCTCGACTCGTTCAAGGCGATCAACGACACCCACGGTCACCTGATCGGCGACGCCGTGCTCGTGGAGACGGCCCAGCGGCTGGTCGCCCACACCCGCGAGGTCGACACCGTGGCCCGCCACGGCGGCGAGGAGTTCGTCCTGCTTCTGCCCCAGACCGACGCTGCCGGCGCGCTGCGGGTGGCCGAGAAGGTGCGCGAAGAGTTGGCGGCGAAACCGGTGGAGACCGACGCCGGTGCCCTGCCGGTCACGCTTTCGGCGGGCGTGGCATGCCATCCCGCCAACGGCGCCTCGATCGAGGCGCTCCTGGGTGCGGCCGACGCCGCGCTCTACGCCGCCAAGGCAGCCGGCAAGAATCAGGTGGTCCACGCCGAAGTCCACGAGCACGGAGCCGCACCCGCATGACTGCCGTACGAAAGGCCGTGATTCCCGCTGCCGGGTTGGGGACTCGGTTCCTCCCGGCGACCAAGGCCCAGCCGAAGGAGATGCTGCCGGTCCTCGACAAGCCGGCCATCCAGTACGTGGTGGAGGAGGCCGTCAGCGCCGGCATCACCGACATCCTCATCATCACCGGGCGCGGCAAGCGCGCCATCTCCGACCACTTCGACCGCGCCCCCGAGCTGGAGCAGGAGCTGGCGGCGGCGGGCAAGCACGAGGCGCTGGCCAACGTGGTGGGTCTCGCCGACCTGGCCAACATCCACTACGTCCGCCAGGGTGAGCCCCGCGGCCTCGGGCACGCCGTGTCGATGGCGTCCGCCTTCATCGGTTCGGAGCCGTTCGTGGTCATGCTGCCCGATGACCTCATGGTCGACGACTCGGCGCTGCTCAAGCGCATGGTCGGCGCCTTCGACCGACACGGCGGCTCGGTCATCGCCTTCCGTGACGTGCCTCGCGCCGAGATCCGGGCCTATGGCGCCGCCGATCCCGAGCCCGAGCTGGTGGAGGAGGGGCTGGTGAAGTTGCGGGGCATGGTCGAGAAGCCCGACCCCGAGGAGGCACCCTCGACGCTGGCCGCCACCGGGCGCTACGTGTTCACGTCCACGATCTTCGAGTGCCTGGCGCGGGTCCGCCCGGGCAAGGGCAACGAGATCCAGCTCACCGACGGGATCGCCCTGTTGCTGGAGCAGGAGCCGGTGTTCGGCGCCGTGTTCGACACCGGCCGGTTCGACGTGGGCAAGCCCATCGACCACCTGAAGGCCACGGTCGAGCTGGCCTACGACCGGCCCGATCTGGCGCCGGAGTTCCGCGCCTTCCTGGCGGACTTCGTGAAGACGCGGGGGTTGGTGTGATCTCCCTCGACGAGGCCCGTGAGCACGTCCTCGCTCGGGTCGCCCCGCTGGGGCCCGTCGAGCTCGTGCTCGACGAGGCTCTCGGTGCGGTCACCGCGGCCGAGGTGGTGGCGACCGAGGCGGTGCCGCCGTTCGTCAACTCGGCCATGGACGGCTACGCCGTGCGGTCCGCCGACACGGTCGGCGCGCCCGTCGAGCTGAAGGTCGTGGGCATGATCGCGGCGGGTGCCGCCCCCGACGGTTCGGTCGGCCCGGGCGAAGCCATCCGGATCATGACCGGGGCACCGATGCCCGGCGGGGCCGACGCCGTCGTGCTGGTGGAGCGCACCCGGACCGAGGGTGACGTCGTCACCATCGAGATCACGGTGGAGCCGGGCACCTCGTTGCGGGGCGTGGGCGAGGACGTGCGGCCCGGCGACGTGGTCGTCGCACCCGGCACGGTCCTGACCCCGGGCCACCTCGGCGTGCTGGCCAGCGTCGGCGTCGAGCGCGTGGCGGTCCACCGTCGGCCGCGAGTGGGCGTGCTGTCGACCGGCGACGAGCTGGTGACCAGCGGGCCGCTCGGCCGGGGGCAGATCCGCGACTCGAACCGACCGACGCTGCTCGCGCTGGTCCGCGAGGCCGGCTTCGAGGCCGTCGACCTCGGGGTGGTCGGCGACGACGAAGCCTCGGTGACCACCGCGATCGAGCAGGCGGTGGCCTCGTGCGACGCTGTGCTCACCAGCGGGGGCGTGAGCATGGGTGACCTCGACTACGTGAAGGTCGTGCTCGACCGCATCGGCGAGATGCGGTGGATGCAGATCGCCATCAAGCCGGCCAAGCCGTTCGCGTTCGGCACGGTGGGTGAGGTGCCCGTGTTCGGCCTGCCCGGCAACCCGGTGTCCTCGATGGTGTCGTTCGAGCTGTTCGCCCGCCCGGCCTTGCGCCGCATGGCCGGGCGTAGCGACCTGCACCGGCTGACCGTGCCGGCCGTGGCGCCCGACGGGCTCCGCCGTTCGGCCGACGGCAAGGTCCACTTCGCCCGTGTCGTCGCCACCCAGGAAGCCCACGGCTGGTCGGTGCGGTCGGCCGGCGGCCAGGGCTCCCACCAGCTCGCCGCCATGGCGGCGGCCAACGCCCTGGCCGTGCTGGCCGACGGGAACGGGGTGGCAGCGGGCGACACGGTGCCCACCATGCTCCTCGGCTTCGGTTGAGCAGCAACATCGCCGACGTGCTGCGGGGGACCAGGACGTAGCCTGAGGGGGTGGCGACGACCCCTCTCGTTGATTCGTTCGGTCGTGTGCACCGCGACCTGCGCATCTCGGTGACCGACCGGTGCAACTTCCGGTGCACGTACTGCATGCCCGAGGAGGGCATGCCGTGGGTGCCGCGTGAGGAGATCCTCTCGTTCGAGGAGATCGAGCGGCTGGCCCGTCTCGCTGTCGAGCGCTTCGGCTTCGACGGCATCCGGCTCACCGGCGGCGAGCCGACCGTCCGGGCTCACCTGCCGGTGCTGGTCGAGCGGCTGGCCCGTCTCGACGCCGACCTGTCGATGACGACAAACGGGGCCACGCTGCGGTCGTCGGCGGCCGACCTGCGGGCCGCCGGGCTGCGCCGGGTGAACATCTCCCTCGACTCACTGCAGCGGGATCGGTTCCAGGAGCTCACTCGGCGCGACGAGCTCGACCACGTCCTCGAGGGGATCGACGCCGCCCTCGAGGTCGGGTTCGACCCGGTGAAGATCAACGTCGTGTGCATGGAGGGCGTGAACGACGACGAGATCGTCGACTTCGCCGACTTCGGCCGCGAGCGGGGCGTCGAGGTTCGCTTCATCGAGTTCATGCCGCTCGACGGCGGCCACACGTGGGAGCGGGCCGCGGTCGTGCCCGGCGAGCGCATCGTGGCCATCATCGACGCCGTCCACCCCCTGCTGCCGGTGGCCCGCAACCACGAGCCCGCCGCGTTGTGGGCCTATGCCGACGGCCGAGGCCGGGTGGGCGTGATCCCGAGCGTGACCGAGCCGTTCTGCGCCACGTGCGACCGCGTGCGACTCACGGCCGAGGGCCGACTGCGGGCCTGCCTGTTCTCGCTCGAGGAGACCGACCTGCGCTCGTTGCTGCGGGGCGGCGCCGACGACGACGCCGTAGCCGCGGCCATGGTCAGCTGCGTGGCCGGCAAATGGGCCGGCCACGGCATCGGCACGGTGACGTTCGTGCAGCCCCCACGAACCATGTCGCAGATCGGCGGGTAGCCGACGAGGCAGGTCGCGTACACTCGGGCTTCATGTCCGATCGCGGCCTCACCCACCTCGATCCTCTGGGCCGGGCCCGCATGGTCGACGTCACGCCCAAGGAGCCCAGTCACCGGCGGGCGCTGGCCCGTTGCAGGGTCTACATGAACCCCGAGACCACGGCACTCGTGGCCCGGGGAGCCGTCACCAAGGGCGACGTGCTGGCCGTGGCGCGGGTGGCCGGGATCCAGGCGGCCAAGCGCACGCCGGATCTCATCCCGCTGTGCCACCAGCTCACGATCGGGTCGGTGTACGTGAACTTCACCCTCGACGACACGTGGATTGAGGTCGAAGCCCAGGTCGAGACCGTCGATCGCACCGGTGTCGAGATGGAGGCCCTCACCGCCTGCTCGGTGGCCGCGCTCACGATCTACGACATGTGCAAGTCGGCCGATCGCACGATGTCGATCGGCCAGATGACGCTCTGGGAGAAGACCGGCGGACGGGCCGGCACCTACCGACGGGACCCCGAGCAGCTGCTCGAGTAGTCAGGTCCCCGTCGCGGCGTGGGGCGCGTGGACCGCCTTGGACTCCGGTGAGCCCTGCTGGCGGAGATAGATCGACAGGAAGACGATGGCCGCGACGGCCAGGAACTCCGACTGCCAGTTCTGGAACGACTCGAACCAGAACTCGGACGTGCGCACGAACGCCGAGGCGCTGACCGCCTCGCCGCCGTGGGCCAGTTGCTCGGCGCTGTAGGCGCGTGCGCCGCCGACCGCGTGCAACAGCCAGGAGAGGCCGAACAGGGCGAAGAAGGCGATGCCGAGCGAGTTCTGGTAGAGCCGCAGCGCCAGACCCCCCCGCCGCACCGGCCAGGGCGCGTCTGGGTCGAGCCGGTGAAGGGCTGGGTCCTCGTCCTGCGGCGAAACGCTTCACATGCCTGCGTTTGCCCGCGTCCCAGCGGTCCCACGCCTTCGGAACGTGGTGGTCCCGCCTTGAACCATGACCGTGGCCGTAGTACAAACGCAATGTTCGTAGCGGTACCGAAACGCCGGTTCGTGCGAGTTCGAGGTCCCGACCATCCACCGATTCCCTCCAGGGGATCGGTACGGTCCCGAGCCAAGGAAGCTGAGGGCGGAGCGTGTCGCTTGTGGTTCTGCTGATTCTCGCAGTCGTCTGGGCGGTGTTCCTCGTGCCCCAGGTGCTTCGGCATCGGGCCGAGAAGACCCCGGCCGACTCCATCGGCGCCTTCCGCAACCAGCTCAACGTGCTCGAGCGCTCAACCCCCGGCGTGCTCGGTCGTCCCTCTCGCCCGTCGAACCCGTCGGTCGGCATGGGTCGCCCGCTCGGGCGGCCGGTTCAGCAGCGCGAGCTCGTCCGGCGCCGGCGCCAGAACATCCTGTTCGGCCTGCTGGCGGCCATGGGCGTCACGCTCCTGCTGGGCCTGCTCGTGTCGAAGTTCCTGCTGGTGCACGTGGCGCTCGACCTGCTGTTCGTGGCCTACTGCGCTGGGCTCGTCCGGGCCCGCAACGTGGTCGCCGAGCGGGAGATGAAGGTGCGCTACCTGCCGGGGCCGGCGTTCCAGTCGGCCGAGCCCCAGCTGCTGCTCCGCCGCTCCGGCAGCTGAACCTGCCAGCCTGGCCGCGGGCGGGCGATAAGCTGCTCGTTCCCCCGGGGGTGTAGCTCAGTTGGCAGAGCGCTACGTTCGCAACGTAGAAGTCGGCGGTTCAAATCCGCTCACCTCCACCACAAAAGTCCTGGTCACGGCGTCGCGCTGTGAGACCGGTTCTCACTAATTTCGGCTTTCACCACATTTTCACCACATTTTCTGGCGAACGGGCGCGAAAGCGCTGGTCGGACGGCGTGTTTGCGCCTTGCGGATTGTGTGAGCCGTACGGGCACTGTCACTCAGACAATGAGGCGGTCCCTGACCTCTCTATGAGGCGCGACCGCTCCGGTTCGGCTTCAACGCGTTCGGCGATCGTTCGGCCCGTGTCCCACCCAGGCGCACGCCCATTGCCTGGCGGTCGAATGTCTCGGATATCGGTACCGCTGCGGCACAACAGCCACGACGTGACCGAGTTCGAGTTCCACATCTCGCCGGCGCGGAGTTCGTCGCGTCCCCACACCGGTGTCGGTATCGACAACGCCAGCTCGAGCACTCGTCCGGCGACAGTCGGGTCGGCCGATACACGAACGGGACTCTCGATCGCACAGGCGAGATCGGGAATGACGCCGTTGCGCCCCACGATCGATCTCGTAGCGGAAGACGCGGAACGGTCGCGCCAATTTTGTTCCCACCATGCCCTCGGCCACGACACCTCGATCTCCGTCAGGGTGGGCGGGGACCGGAGTCATCTCGATGACGAACCGAGCGAGTTCTGCCACGCGATGCGTCGACGTTCCGCGCGGGCGCGGATGCCGTGAAGCATCTTGCGGGTCATCACGAAGCTAACGGGCGTGACGAAGTCGACGACGAGTGACGCCCACCATCGCGTGAAGTTGTAGCGCTCGCGTATGACGAGCCGGGTGGTGTCGTCCGTGAGCACGTTGAGGACGAAGGCCCACGTGAAGTCGTACGGCGGGGCCGCGTCGCCCATCGGGACCCCACCCTGAATGACCAGGGCGTGATCGGGCTCGACGACCACCACATGCAACGCGATGTCGGGATGCAGCCGGAAGGAGTCGCCGACGGTGACGTGCTGCCATTCCCCCACGATCTGATCAGCGCTGTGGATGTCACAGCCGATGAGGTTCTCGAGAACGTCGTAGCTGTACAGGCCACCCCGGCCCTGGCCCATCTGGACGAGCCACGGCCACACCTCCTTCGGCGGCGCGGCGATCGTTACGGCCCGGGTCGTGCTGCGATCGGCGCGCGGCATCAGCTCATCGCCGGGCAAATCGGCGGCAACTTCGGCGTCAGTCGCTCCCCATCGCACCTGCCAGCGCCGGAACAGCACAACGCCGAACACGACAGCGGAGACCTTGCCCAGCAGGGCTCGAACCCTGAAGGATCCGACGGTCATCCGGACGCGCCGACTCTCAAAGAGCCACCGGAGCGATGTTGCGGCTGAGCACGTCGCAACACGGCTGCGCCCATCCCTACGAACGCCAAGTCGCGAACGGCGGCGGACATGGTTTGTGTCACGTCGGGCAGGCCGGCGGCCACGGCCATCAGGACCATGCCGACGATGAGGGTGGCGCCGGTCCACCGGGGCAGCACCTGCGCTCGGATGACGGCGGCGCCGAAGGAAATTCCGGCGAGAACCATCAGCACGGAGTGAACGGTCACCCATGCACCGAGTTGCGTCGTGAGTTCGCTCCAGTCCTGAGTGTGATTGACGAGCGCGTACACGACGGTGCTGGTGAAGAACACGAACGTGTAGGCGTAGGTGACTGCTCCTACGAACCCGAGGGCGCCGATCCTCGGGCGTTGCACCGCGAACAGGCCGAGGACGAACAGCGGGATCGCCGCCTCGGCTGCATACGTGAGTGCGAGCTGCGGGGTTGAGAAGCCGCCCTGCGCGAGCTCGATCACATCGGAGACGAGGTACAACATGGAGAACGCGACCGCGGCGACACCGATCAGCACCGCGAGACGTGCCGCATCCTCGGGTTCGCGGCGCACGTCCATGCTCTCGGTTGGAGTTCGGTGGCTGGTCAAACGTCTAGGCATGGTTCAGCGATCTCGGTTGCGTTCACTTGTCGTGTCTCCACAGGTCGCGCGATCTGTCTCTATCCAAGGCCGTCAGGCGGCACGACCAACAGAGCCAAAGGTCCCTTCCCGGGCGCAAACGGCCTTTCCGAAAACGCGCATCTGCAGAAAACTCTGGTCATCGATGGCTACGACGAAGGTTCCTCGGTCGAAGAGAGGCATCACGAACCCGATGAACAGCGATCACTCTTCGACGACGGTGATCGCGACCATGGTGTCTGAGACTCCTCGCGACACCGCGAAGACCGAGACCGCCTCGCCGTCGTGGCAATCAGGTCGTTCCGGTGGCGATCAAGACCCCAACGATCACAAACGCGGCGGCGGCCCCGGTGGCCCGCGCTCTCGAGGCGGGCCCCGGCGATGGCGCCGCCGAGCATGACCACGATGCTGGCGACGCGCCGGGTCAGCCGCAGGTTGTCACCACCCGCGAGTGCGGAGTCCGACGCGATGCCGGTGATGGCGAGGGTGAGCACCGTGGTCGTGAGGTCTGCGATGGCCAGGCGGCGAACCACCGCGTTCTGCACGCCCATGCCCGCGCCGAGCAGCACCAGCCGCGCCCACCGGCCACGGCCGGCTGCCGGCGTGTCGACGGTGGTGGCCACGATCGCGGCAGCCACCAACGCGACGACCTCCACAGCGAAGGCGCGGCGCGCGTCTCGAACGTTTGCGCCGGGTCGCACGAGCTCTGTGTCGGGGAACGTTGCCTTTAAGGTGGTGGAGAAGGCGCTCGGTCGTGCCGGGGGCTAGCGGTCGGCGGTGGCCCGCTGGTAGAGGGCCAGGTGGTTGGCCACCATCCGATCACTCGAGAACCGGGCCGCGACAGCCGCCCGGCATGCCCGCCGATCGAGGCTGGCGACGTCAGCGACGCAGCGGACCAGCTCGGCATCCGAGTCTCGGATGAATCCGGTCAGGCCGTCGTCAACGATCTCGGGGGCGGCGCCCTGGAGGGTGACCAGGACCGGCGTGCCGCACGCCAGGGCTTCCACCATCACCATGCCGAACGGCTCAGGCCAACCGATGGGGTTGAGCAGGAACGAGGCGCCGGCCAGCAGCTGCACCTTGTCGGCAGTGTTGATCTCGCCCAGGTACTCGACGTCGCCGCCGAGCAGGGGGCGGATGACTTGCTCGAACCACGCCAGCTCGTTGGGTTCGCGCATCTTGGCGGCGATGAGCAGTGGGATGCCGGCCTGCCGGGCGATCTGTATGGCGTGGTCGAGGCCCTTCGCCGGCGACATCCGACCCAGGAAGGCGGCGTGGTCGCCGCCCGGTCCAAGGGGGAAGTGATCGAGGTCGACGCCGTGGTGGATGACGGTGGTGGGCGTGTCTCCGGCCATCGTGGCCTGGTGGTGGCTGATGGCCACGACGGGCATGGTGGCGGCCACGGTCCGGTAGATGCGCACGAGTCCGTGGTCGAACGGGCCGTGGTTGGTCGTCACGACCGTGAGCCCGGCGAACTGTGACGCGTAGAGGGGACCGATGAGCGTGTGGTCGTGGACCACATCGACGCGATGCGTGGCCAGGAAGTCGTAGGCGTACAGGACCTGGCTCAGCTCGGCCAACACGCCGCCGGCCCCGGTGCCCACCGCCCGCTCGTGGATCCAGCACATTGGCACCGGACAGGTGGAGTCCCCGGTCGCAAACAGGAGCACCTCATGGCCGGCGGCCACGAGTCCCCGCGCCAATGTGTCGAGAACGGTTTCGATGCCGCCGTACGCCGGTGGCGGCACCGGCAGCCACGGCGGGGCGACGATAGCGACGAGCACACGGCCGGACTACACCCCGCCGGCAGGCCGCACCACTACGTAACCCCGCGGTTTGTGACGGGCAGACGAGGGGCGGCGCGCTCGGATACCGCGACTACCGCCTCCGGAGGGGAGCGAGGCTCTTCTCGGCGGCGTAGGAGAGCGAAAACCTGAACGTTGGACGAGCCGTCTAACAACAGACTCTCTTACGTGCTGAGAGGAATCACTGTCGACGGCGTTCGGCAAACTACGCGGATACGGGACTTGCCTCGCATCTCTCGGCGCGACGCTATGACAAACCGAGACGGACGAAGGGCTGAGTGATGATCACGAGCCTGGCCTGGGATTCCGAGGTTCCGTTGTAATGATTGTGCGGTAATCCCGCGCCCTGAACGACCTTTTTACGTCGCGGGACCTCGGGTCCAAAGCTTGCACGACCTCGTCGTCATGTCACCACTCCACAGGTGGCGTGACATACGGATCTGGACCAGAGACGAGGAACTCGACGGATTCCTTTAGATGATCTCCGTCTTTACATGACCTCGCGGCTCGTCGCCGGACCGATTGTTGCGACGCGCCCGCACCACGTTCTTGCAGCGAGACGTTGAGAAACGACGTTCGCCAGGGCTGGCTTGGCGCGCACTTTGCCGGGTCTGGCGGGTGAAGGAGGAGAACCGATGCGAAATCTCACCTTGCATCGTCGCTGGCGGACCCTGATTGGCGCCATTTGCGCGGTTCTCGCTCTCACCATCATTGGCGCCGGTTCCCAGACCAGCGCGCAAACCACCACGTCGCAATCGACCACGTCGCAAACCACCACGTCGCAAACCACCACGTCAACCACCACGTCGCAAACCACCACATCGCAGGCACCCACCGTCAATCCAGACCTCCAATCTCTGGAAGAGCATTCAATGCTCTTCCAAGCCGACCTGCAGGACGAGGGAATCTCCGGCAAAGGGGTGCAGTGGCGGGAAGACTTCGGCCAGCCGGAGCCCAACAAGTTGGTGAATGCGGCCTCCGTGTGGTTGCTCTACTACCCGGGCTCCGTGATCACGAAGCCCGGCGAATCCGTCATCGGCACCTGGGCCGATCCGCAGTTCTGGGCTGCCAACAGTGATATTGGGATCAAGCTTCTCCACACCAACCCGACCGAACGCGCGGGGGGAATCAAAGACGGGAAATTCACTCCGACGATTGACGGCTGGTTCGACCGCATTGGGCTGGACACCGCGCCGGAGCTGGGCACCGAGGAGGACTACAAGAAGTTGGTCGCCAACGCGAAGCAGCGAGGTGCGATCATCGCCGGAGACCTCGTACCTCTCCACTCGGGCCTTGGGCCCGACTTCTGGCTCGCCGCGAGGGGATATAAGGACTATGTCGGCCTGTACGACATGGTCGAGATCGACAAGAAGGACTGGGGGCTCTTGCCGCAGGTCGAGGACCCTTCGGGCGTCGCGCTCGTCTCGAGGGAGGCAGCCTCTCAACTCAAGGAGAAGGGCTACATCCCCGGCATCATTGACTCCGCCGACGCCGACCCGCAGGCCAACACCTGGAGCGGCTGGAGTGCCACGGCCGAGGTCATGGGTGCCGACGGCCGGCCGCGCCGGTCGGTCTACCTCCACGTCTTCAAGCCGGCCCAGCCGGCGTACAACTGGCTGGACCCGACCTACGCTGCCCGTCGCGTACAGTTCGGCGACGCCGCTCGGAACATCCTGGACCGCGGGGTACGCGTCCTGCGGCTGGACGCCGACACCTTCCTTGGGCTCGAGCCAGAGCTGGACAGCGAGAAGGCTCGGGATTACCTCACGCCGCTGGCGAACGTCAGCACGACCGACATCGCGTTCATGGTGCGCAAGATCGGCGGCTGGTCGTACCAGGAGTTCGCCGCTCCACTCGCGCAACTCAAGGAATTCGCCCCGAGGGGCCCGGACCTGTCGTACGACTTCTTCACTCGCGCGGAGGCCCTCGCCCCGTTAATCAACGGTGACGCGCTTCCATTGCGGCTCGGACATCACTTCCTGCTCGACGCTGGCGTACCGGCGGGCACGCTCATTCACGACCTGCAGAACCACGACGAGATCACCTTCCAGCTCTTCGAGCTCGGCGCCCACGACGATTTCCAGTTCGAGGGCCAAACCTTGAACGGCAAGCAGCTGAAGGAGCAGATCCTCAAGACCATGCGCACCTCGGTCGCGGGCGATGCTGCGCCCTACAACAAGCTGTACCGCCCCGAGCAGGACGGGGTCGCCACCACGTTCGCCGGCTTCATCGCTCCGGCGCTCGGCGTCAAGGACCCGTACCACGCCACCCCGGAACAGGTGAAGCTCATCCAGCGGGGACACCTCCTCGTCGCCCACGCCAACGCCATGATTCCCGGGGTGTTCGCCCTCTCGGCCTGGGACCTCGTAGGCGCCTTGCCTGTCCCGATCGAGAACATCCCCAAGGAATTGACCGCTGGCGGCGACTTCCGCTGGGTCAACCGCGGCGGTGTGGACCTGCTCGACCAAAACCCCAGCGCGACCAAGTCGGCGGTGTTTGGGCTACCGAAGGCCAAGGCGTTGTACGGCCCCGTGCCCGAGCAGCTCAAGTCCCCCGACTCGTTCGCCAGCCAGATCAAGCGGATGTTGGCGGCGCGCGACACCTACCGCCTCGCCGAAGGCGAGATGCTTGCCGTGCCCAAGGTCAACGACCGCGCCGTGTGCGTGCTCGTGATGAAGCTGCCGGATTCCAACGCGCTGGCCGTCACAGCGCTCAACTACGGACGCAACAACACCTCGGTCGAAGTCGACCTCAACAATCTCCCGGGGATCCCGGCCGGGTCGACCGCGGGCCAGCCGGCCCGAGACATCGTCGCCGACCAGGACGCCGGGACCGTATCCGACCAGGGTCGGCTGACCGTCCCGCTCGAGGGCCTCTCCGGCCGGACGATCGTGCTCATGCAGAAGTAGTCCGCAGATCGCCGAAGACCGGTTGGTCGAAGGAGGACGAACATGCATCGTGCAGTGGTTCGCTGCGCCGCCGTCATGCTCGCGGCCGCCCTTCTCAGCCCCACGTCTCGATCAGCTGCCCTCGATCAGCCGCCAGGCGAGCCCGACGAGACGCTGCCCTCTGGCGAGACCGTTCGCAGCCTGCTCATGAACAACTGGACCGATTCCGTGGCCGTCCACTACGCGAGGCAGCTCTACGGGGCCGACACGGAACGCTTCGGCCCATACCTCGCGGCGATGCACAACGCCGTCGACTGGCCCACGAACCAGATCGACGGCGCCACAGCGTTCATTCGGGCGAAGGTCCTCGACGCAGCCGGTGGGGACCAGCCCACCGGCCCCGACCGACCGCCCGCCCGCTGCGCGTCCGGGGGCGACGTCACGGGTGACAACGCTCCTGTCGACCGTGGCGAGCCGGACTCCTATCCGTCGGTCATGTGCTTCGACGACCGCGGAGCCATGAACGTCGAGTACCTCCGGGAGACGGAGCTCGGCTTGCCCGTCCAGATCGAGAAGTCGTATGCGATGGCGCCGAACGAGCGCTTCACGGTCGTCCGGTACACCGTCACCAACAACCTTCCGAGCGAGGACAACAAGAGCGTCCGCGTGCGCCTTTCCGAGGTGGTTGACCTCAACAACAAGGCCGCGCGCGACCACGAGGAGTCCGGAGACGACCTGGCCGGCACGGGCATCAACGAGCCGAGCGGCGACCAGCCCGTCAACGACATCCAGGCCCGGTGGCACCCGGAGCTGAACGCGTGGATCGCCGACATGAGCGCCTCGAACGGGACGTTCCTGGTCTTCGGCGCGTTCCAGACGATGGACCGGCACCGAGCCTTCGAAACAGTGGCCGACGACGTCGCGTTCGACCGTGCCGTCGCCCCGGAGACGGCGACGCTCGACCAGCCCGCCCCGCCCCCCGACGTTGAGGAGCTGACGGGCAAGGACCTCGGGCTGGCGATGCGAAAGGACATCGTCCTCGGTCCCACCCGCAGGCACGAGTACGGCTTCTTCTACGCGGTCGCATCGAGCCTCGGGGAAGCGCAGGACGTGGCCCGGCAGGCGCGTCAGCCGATCCTGCCCGAGTACTGGTTCAGCAAGACGGCGGCCGCATACAAGAGCTGGCTGCAGGAAGGCCAGCAGGTCGACACGCCGGATCCAGGCCTGCGCAAGGCGTACGACAAGGCGCTCATCACCGACAAGCAGTCGCAGCAGCCGGAGTTCGGCACGTTCGTCGCCGCGACGAACCCCGCCTACGGCTTCAAGGTGTGGGCGCGTGACTCGTCAGCCACCGCCCTCGCGCTCGCGGCCGCCGGTCACGTCGAGGAGGCCGTGAAGTACTACCAGTGGATGGCCTCCGTGCAGGAGGACGGCAGCCGGGAGAAGTTCCCGCCCGGCACCTGGTCCACCACGTACAGCTACTGGCTGAACAAGAGGCCGATCCCGTTCGTCGAACCGGAGCACGACTCGCTCGGTCTCTTCATGATCGGCGTCTACCGGACCTGGCGGCTCTTGAACGAGCAGGACCCGCAGGCGGCCCGCGAGTTCTTGACCGGCCCCCTCGAGCGGGTCGATCAGGGTCCGACCTCGGTCTACGAGGCCGTGACCAGGGCGGCCGAGTTCGTCGAGAACAACATCGACGCGCAGGACTTCGGCCCCGCGGACTTCTCGATTTGGGAGGAAGACCTGGGGCGGATCACCTTCACCCAGGTCACCTACGCCTCCGGGCTCAACGCCGCCCGCCTCCTCGCTGAGGAGGTTGGTGAGACCGTTCACGCGGCCGAGTGGCTCGAAGGCGCACGCCGGATCAACGGGGCCATCGGCCGTCCGGCGTCGGCCCAGCCGTGCCCGGGGCTCTGGAACGACACCGAGGAGCGCTGGAACCGCAGCACCCGGCCCGACTGCACGACCGACGCCCGCCTGGACGCCTCCACCGACCTCGCATGGGTGTTCGGCCTCGTCGACGCGAGCGACGAGCGTGCCCTCTCGCAGCGGGAGGAGGTCCTCTCGAGGCTCACCCCGGGCGACGACGACTTCGGTATCGCCCGGTACGAGGGCGACAACTTCTACTTCGAGAGCCCCTTCAGCCCCGGCGGTCGAATGGAGGCGACCGCGGCGACGCCGAGCTGGCCACAGATGGACATGTACATGGCCATGCTCGAGCACTGGACCGGTCTCGACGACGTGGCACTCGAGCGCCTGCGTTGGTACGTCCGCGTCACCAACGCCGGTTACATGCCCCCGGGCGAGGCAGTCGACTGGCCGAGCGACCGACCGCTGCCGAGCACGGCCTCGGAGCCGGTCACGGGCAGCTGGTACCTGCTCGCGCTGCTGAACCACCTCGACCTGTTCGACCCACGGCTGCCGCCGCTCGACACGGCGGCGGCGCCGTAGGCGACCGGCGACGCGAGGAGGAGCTGAGATGTATCGCCGCCCACGACTGCTCGTCATGACCAGGGCCGCGGTCGCCGTGCTGGCCGCGCTGCTCGTCGCCGCGCTTGCGTGGCCTGAGTCAGCCGCACGCGCGCCGGTCGCCCTTCCCCGCCCGGTCGCCCAGGTCAGCCCGCCGGGCCCGCCCGACGCCCTCGCGCCCCGGCCCCGCGCCGCCCGCGTCTACCCCCTCGCCGCCCGCTTCGCGCCCGGTGAAGAGGCGGCCATCGCGGTGGAGGCCCTGTCGCCGACCGGCGCGCCGCTTGTCGCGCCGGTCGAGCTGACCGTCTTCCACCTGCACCAGCAGGTGCACCACGCCACCAGCAAGCCGGTCACGCTCCTGCCCGACGCAGCCACGAGGGTGGAGTTCCGGTGGACGCCACCCTCGACCGACTTCACCGGCTACCTCGCCGTCGTCTCCGCCGGCGGTGCCGTCATTGGTTCGACGGGCGTCGACGTCAGCTCCACGCCCCTCGGCTACCCCCGCTACGGCTACCTGTCGGACTTCTCACCAGGCCGGGCCAAGGACGTGACCGACGCGACCGTGCGGCGCCTCGCCCAGGACTACCACGAGAACATGTTCCAGTTCTACGACTGGTTTTGGCGGCACGAGAAGCTGATCGAGCGCGAGAACGGCAACGTCCGTCCGGAATGGAAGGACCTTCTGGGCCGCACCAACTCGGTGCAGGTCATCCGCGACCTCATCGACGCCACGCACCGGTACGACGCCAACGCCATGGCCTACGTCATGGTCTACGCCGGCCGAGAGGGGTACGCCGAACGCTGGCCGATCGAGCCGTCGTGGGGCATGTTCGCGAAGCCGAACGCGAAGGACCAGCTGTCTCTCGACTTCACCGGTCTGACCCCTGGGGCCTTGCTCTTCCTGTTCGACCCCGCCAACCCGGGCTGGCAAGCGTGGATGAAGTCCGAGTACGTGGACGCCATCAAGACCTTCGGCTTCGACGGCGTCCACATCGACCAGGTCGGCCCCCGCTTCGGCGTCTTCCGGGCCGACGGATCACCCCTCGATCTGCCCGGCGCCTTCCCGAGCTTCCTCGAGGCGATCGACGCCGGGCTCTCGGCCAACGACCCGCGGCACGCCGCGTGCACCTTCAACATCGTCGACGGGACGGTCGACGGCTGGGCCGTCTCCGAGGTGGCGAGGAGCGAGGCGTGCGACTTCCTCTACAGCGAGATCTGGTTCAAGACCAACACCTACGCCGAACTGCGTCGCTACATCGAACAGCTCCGGAAGGTCGGCCGGGGGCGACCGGTGGTGCTCGCCGCCTACCCGCAATACGGCGAGCAGATCGGCCCCATCTTCGAGGCCGAGGGGATGACGACGCTGCACGACGCAGGCGTCGCCAGCAACGAGGCGGGCTACACCGGCGTCGGGTTCGTGGACAGCTTCGACAACCCCGGCGACTCCATCACCTGGAACGTGGACCTCCCAGAGTCCTCCACGCAATCGCTCGTGTTCCGCTACGCGAACGCGAGCGGCCACGATGTCACCGGCAGCGTGTACGTGAACGACCGCCTCGTCGGGGACGTCCGCTTCTCCAGCCGGGCGGAGTGGAGCGTCTGGACAGCCGACGCCTTCCTCCAGACCGATCTCGAGGCCGGGTCGAACCGCGTCAAGCTCGTCGTGAAGGAGGAGACGGAAGGCGCCGTGCTCGTGGACCACCTGAACCTCAGCCAGTTCGACGAGGACGCGGTCCGGCTCGAGCTCGCGGGGATCTTCGCTTCCGGCGCCACCCCGATCATCCTCGGCGACAACGAGCAGAGCCTCGCCCACGAGTACTACCCGAACCGGTCCAAGGCGGTCCCGCCGCCGCTCAAGCGCGCCATCCGCGACGACTTCTCCTTCATCACCGCCTACGAGACCCTTCTCTTCCCGCCCGAGGTAGTCCCGCTCGAAGGCGGCACCGACCGGCTCGTCGCGACGACCGACCACCGGCTGATCGCCGAGGGGACGGACGGGATCTGGGTCGTGCCGCGCCGGATCGGCCCATACGACACGCTCCACCTCGTCAACCTGGTCAACCTCGACGACCGCTGGCGCAATGCCGCGGATACGCCCCCGGTCCAGACGGACATCGGGCTGCGCTACTACGTCGGGAACGACGCGATCAAGGCCGTCTACCTCGCGAGCCCCGACCTCGATGACGGCCGAACCGTGTCACTTCCGCACAAGATGGGACGGGACGAACGGGGGCGCTACGTCGAGTTCAGGGTGCCACGCCTCTCGTACTGGGACATGGTGTACCTGAGGCGGGATGGTCAATGATCCAGCGGCCCGCTCGCCTCCCTGATCCACCTCGCTGGTGCACCACGGGAGTACCACAAGCGACGGTCATGGACGGTCGGTGACGGTCAGCCTCGGCTACTCGAAAATGGCGATTGAGCAGCCCAAACGGGCATCCGCCCTGTTCAGGACGTCGCGGCTGAGCAACACTGTTCACTCGTCGACGATCACGACGAAGCCGACCTACACCACTCCGCGGGACTCGATCCTGTACGGTTTCTTACCGCCGAGAAAGTTCTCGGCGCACCACTTGAGACGCCTTGTCGGGCGAACCTGTTTCGTCCCGTACACCTGGCTCGACGCCTCCTGATCGAGACGAGTGAGCCATGTCGATCTTGGCGCTACCCAAGGCCCCTACCGGGATCAGCGGGTTCGACGACGTCACCGGTGGCGGTGTGCCCCGAGGGCGCCCGACGTTGGTCTGTGGCCCCGCAGGATGCGGAAAGACCCTCTTTGCCATGGAGTTCCTGGTCCGCGGGATCACCGAGTTCGACGAGCCAGGCGTCTTCGTGGCGTTCGAGGAGTCAGCGGGCGACCTGGTTGCCAACGTGGCCTCCCTGGGATTCGATCTGGCGCAGCTCGAGTCCGACGGCAAGCTGGTCGTCGACCACGTGAACGTCCCCACCGGAGCGCTCGACGAGGTCGGCGAGTGGGATCTCGAGGGGCTGTTCCTGCGGCTCGGTGCGACCATCGACGCCATCGGCGCCAAGCGGGTCGTGATCGACACGATCGAGGTCCTCTTCGGTGCGTTCTCGAACACGGCTGTGCTCCGGTCCGAGCTTCGTCGGCTGTTCGAGTGGCTGAAGGACCGGGGGGTCACCGCCGTGATCACCGGCGAGCGCGGCGATGGGGCCTTGACCCGCCACGGCATCGAGGAGTACGTCTCCGACTGTGTGATCGTGCTCGATCACCGGGTCACGGAGCAGACCTCGACCCGCCGTCTTCGGATCCTCAAGTACCGCGGCTCGTCGCACGGGACCAACGAGTACCCGTTCCTCATCGGCAAATCAGGCATCTCCGTCCTCCCGGTGACCTCAGTCGGTCTCCAGCACCACGCCTCCACCGAGCGGATCTCGTCCGGCGTGGCTCGTCTCGACGCGATGCTGGGTGAAGAAGGCTTCTTCAAAGGGAGCGCCATCCTCGTCAGCGGCACCGCCGGCACCGGCAAGTCGATGCTGGCGGCGCAGTTCTGCGATGCCGCCTGCCGGCGCGGCGAGCGAGCCATGTACTTCGCGTTCGAGGAATCCGAGGCGGAGATCGTACGGAACATGGCCTCGGTGAACATCGATCTGGCGCAATGGGTCGACGCCGGCCTCTTGCGGTTCCACTGCTTCCGACCCAACCTCCTTGGCCTCGAGGGCCATCTCTTCGAGACACTGAGGCTTGTCGGCGAGTTCGATCCCGCCGTGATCGTGAAGGACCCCGTCTCGGACCTCCTGCGACTCGGAACCGAGGTGGATGTGTCGGCGATGCTGACGCGCCTGGTCGACTTCTTGAAGTCCCGTGGCATCACCTCGCTGTTCAGCTGCCTGACCTCCGAGGTCGAACGCTCCGGCGCCCAACACATCGCTTCCCTCGTCGACACCTGGCTCCAGGTCCAGACGATCGTGGGCAACGGCGAGCACAACCGGGTGCTGTACGTCCTCAAGGCCCGGGGAATGGCCAACTCCAACCAGATCCGCGAGTTCCTGATCACCGGACAGGGCATCGAGCTCGCCGACGTGTACGTCGGCGACGAAGGTGTGCTCACCGGCTCGGCGCGCCAAGCGCAGGAGGCGAAGGAGCGCGCCGCGGGCTTGGCGCGAGAGGACGATCTCGAACAGCGAGGGGTCGAGCTGACGCGGCGACGCGAATCGGTCGAAGCCCAAGTCGCGGTGTTGTGGCGCGACTTCGAGACCGAATCCGAACTCGTGGAACGACTCCTCAGCAACGGGTCCGTCGGCGTCGAGGATCGAGCCGGGCAACGCGCCGCGCAGGGCCGACTTCGCCGAGCCGACCCAGACGATGTCCTCGCCATCCGACGCAACCTCCCGGTGGGCACCTGATGAGCATCGGCACCCGTGCCAGCACACCCACGGCCGAGGACACCGAGATCTGGTCACTGCGCCTGTACGTCGCCGGACAGTCGCCCCGATCGCTGAACGCGCTCGCCAACCTGACCCAACTGTGCGAGCAGCACCTGGCCGGGCGCCACGACATCGAGACCATCGACCTCGTCGATGACCCCTCCCGAGCGCGCGACGACGACATCCTGGCCATCCCCACGCTCATCCGCCGGCTTCCACTGCCTGAGCGCAAGATCATCGGTGACCTGTCCGACATCCCGAGGACCCTTGCCGCCCTCCGGCTTCGACCCGCAGTGGCGGGATGATGGACCCGGTGCAGTACGAGCTGACGTTGTTCGTCAGCGGGCCCTCCAAGCTCTCCGAGCGAGCCATCGCCAGCGCCCGAGAGCTGTGCGATCTCCACCTGGCAGGGCGAGCCCGGCTCGCAGTGGTCGACGTGCAGGCGGACGCCAGCGCCGGCCTGGGACAAGGGGTGCTGGCCACGCCGACCCTGGCGCGAACCTTCCCGTTGCCGGTGCGAAAGGTGGTTGGTGGGCTGTCGGACACGGTGAAGGTGCTCGAGGTCTTGGGTCTTGGCGTCGAGGGTGACCTGACGGGAAGGGACTAGGGCCGTGCCCTCATCCGTGGAACCGGAGGCCCGGCTGGCGTCGGTTGCCGACGATGGCCCGATGCAACCCGCGGCCCCAGACGCGCTGGTTCGTCTGGCCGAAGCCGAGGACACGCTCCGCGCCATCGGCGCCGGCGAGGTCGACGCCTTCGTGCTCTCCGACGAGGCCGGCCGGCGGGTGTTCACGCTGGAAACCGCCGACCGCCCCTACCGGATGTTCGTCGAGAACATGCGTGACGGCGCGGCCACGATCTCCTCGACCGGGCTCATCCTCTTCGCCAACCGGCGCCTCGGCGAGCTGCTCTCCTGCGCTCGCGACACCATCGTGGGTGCGCCCTTGTCGCGGTTCCTCCCCGTCGATGCCCCTATCGGTTTGGACGAGCTCAGCAGCCGCGGCGTCACCGTCGAAGTCGACCTCCTCGACGCCGACGGCCACACCGTTCCCGTCCTCGTCGGGTCAACGCCCCTCGTTGTCGACAACCATGCCTTCACCTGCCTGACCTTCTCCGACTTGCGAGCCCAGAAGGCCCACGAACGTGAGATCGCCCGTCTGGACAGGGTGCAGACCGAGAGGCTGGCCCAACTCGAAGAGGCCCAAGCCGCACTTGCCTACCAGGCAAGTCGTGACGCCCTCACCGGCTTGCCCTACCGGGCAGTCCTCGTCGACCGCATCGACCAAGCGTTGGCCAGCGCTCGCCGCTCCGGTCGGTGCACCGCCGTGTTCTTCGTCGATGTCGATCGCTTCAAGGACGTCAACGACACCCAAGGGCACGCGGCAGGCGACGCGGCGCTCCAGAGGATCGCCGCACAACTCGCCGCCAGCGTCCGACCGATGGACAGCGTGGCCCGAATGGGGGGCGACGAGTTCGCCCTCCTCGCCGTCGAGGTCGACAGCCATCAGCACGCCATCGACATCGGGAACCGCATGGTGAGCGAACTGAGCACCCTCCCCCGCCAGAACCGAGACGGCGAGCTCTTCTCGGCGAGCGTTGGCATCTCCATCTCCGATCGCGGACGCGGGACAGCGGAGACCCTGCTCCACGAAGCCGACATGGCGATGTACAAGGCGAAGGGCAACGGCGGGGGACGCAGCGAGGTGTTCGATGCTGCCCTCGGTCTCGAGGCACAACAACGAGCGAACGCGAAGGTCGCGCTGCAATCAGCCTTGGATGAAGGACGGGCGGTCGCCTACTACCAGCCCATCATCAACCTTGCCGCTGGGCACGTCACCGGCTTCGAGGCACTCGTTCGGATCACTGAGCGCGACGGCTCGCTCGTGGCCCCGATCGCCTTCATACCCGCAGCCGAAGAGAGCGGCCTCGTCGTGCCTCTCGGCGCGACAGTGCTCGCCATCGCCTGCCAAGAGATCAGCCGACGCCGACCGCAGTGGACACCACTTCGCCCCTGGAACGTCGCCGTCAACGTCTCTGCACGCCAGTTCGAACCTGGCGACCTCCCGGCGATCGTGCAACGAAACCTCGAGGCAGCCGAGCTCGACCCCGGACGACTGCACCTCGAGCTCACCGAGACGGCGATCATGAGCCTTGGCACCAGCATTTTGAAGCAGCTCGCCCAGATACGTGATCTGGGCGTAGAAGTCGGCCTCGACGACTTCGGCACCGGCTACGCATCGCTGACCCATCTCCGTCAGCTGCCTCTCAGCTTCGTGAAGATCGACCAGTCATTCGTGCAAGGCATCACCACCGACCCGGAAGACGAGGGCATCGTCTCGGCGGTCATCGGCCTGGCAGCTCAGCTGGGCCTGCGCTCCATCGCGGAGGGCGTCGAGACCCCCGAACAGCTCCAGCGCCTGCGAGAGTTCGGCTGCGACGAGGCACAGGGGTACCTCTTCGCCCGGCCCCAACCGAGCATCGAAGAGGCGATGACCGTCGCCGCGGTGCCACCGGTCTCGTAGCTCGAAACTGCCAGAGCGGGCCCAGGCGTGTCTGTCGCCAGGGTGACCGACACCCTCCGAGATGCGCAGTGGTGACGTGATCGGGCCGACTTGCTCAGATGGAGCTCGGGCTGAGCGAGTTGCTCGGCGGTGGAGAGGTGGAGCTTCGGACGTACGAGGACTTGAGCCCGCTGTTCCGTGACGAGGTTCGAGCGAGCGCGGTTCCCCTGGATGACGCCGGGTGACGACCAGGTCCGCCTCCAGCATCTCGTCGAAGCAGCAACCAAGGCCGTGCACTACCTCGACGGAAGATCACATCAGAATCTCGAAGACGACGAGCTGCTCCGCCTCGCGCTGACCAAGCTCGTCGAGATCGTGGGCGACGCAGGCGGGTGTCGGCACCGACACGAGAGGCGCACCCACGGTGCCGTGGACCGCGGCAGCCCGGACGCGCGACGCCTCGTGCACCACTACTTCGACATCAACCTCGACGTGCTCTGGACCACCGACACCGTCGACCTCCCTGCGCTGCTGGCCGTGCTGCCACCGATCCGCGCTGACTGAACCAAGCGCTCCGCCCAAGCGCAGTGGAAGTTGGCCGGACCGGGGAAGGGGCACTTTCAGGTGGCCGCCAACCCGGAGCGCCTCGACGTCATCCTGGGGTTCGACGCCATCAGACGATTAGAGATGGCCGCCGGATAGTTAGCTCGTCTCCGAGGCACTGCTGGCGTCGTCCGTGGAGTGTTCGCCGAGGATGAGCGTCATGAGTTGCCGGACGGTGTCGTCGGGATCGATCGGTTCGTCACCGACCAGGACACGAAACGTCAGGATGGCGGGTGTGAGGTCGACGCGCAGGTCGAGCGCGGGGTCGCGGTCACCGACGATGCGTGCGATCGGGCCCCGCAACCGGGCGCGGCCTTCGTTGAGCGCCGACGCACGGAAGGCATCGGCGAGCTTTGGCTCTGAGCGCAGCGACGTGAGGAAACCGGCATAGAGGTGGGACCTCGGTCCCCAGAGGTCGGCCACTGCCTGGCGCAGGAGGGCTTGGAGGTCGGCGCGCGGATCGTCGCTCTCGGGCAACCCCTCTGGAAACCTACGTTGCAGTGCGGCGATCACCATGGCCTGTTTGGTGGGCCACCGCCGGTAGATCGTCGCGAGTCCCGCGTGGGCGCGGTCGGCAACGTCTTGGATGCGGAGCCGGTCGTAGCCGAGCTCCTCGAGCAGCTCTTGGGCCGCGTCGAGGATTGCCGTGTCGCGATCTCCGTCCCGCGGTCGGCCCCGGCGGCGAGCGACCGGCGAGACCGCCCCCGCGTCCGGCGAGCGCGCCGGCTCGGTATCGCGGGGGGATTCGGAGGCGGACATGGTCACATCCTGACGCTCGAAATTTGCGGAAGGAATCATTTCCGGAAGGGTTGACTCCTGTATTGGTTGGGTTCATGCTGAAGTCTTCAGTTCCGGAAGTCAAGCATTCCTGATTCTGAAGGGAGAACCCGTGGCCGCAACACGTACGCCCCCCACGTCGCCCGCCGATTCCGCTGCGGAATCAACGGGCCCCGCCCCTGGCCGGCGCGGCGCGATCCTCGCCGTCGTCTGCCTTTCGCTGGCCCTCGTGGTCGCGGGGGTGGCGATGCTCAGCGTCGCCGTTCCCACGATGACCCGCGCGCTCGGCGCATCCCAGGCCGACCAGCAGTGGATGGTCGACGGCTACACGGTCGCCCTCGCCGCCATGCTGCTCTTCGCCGGTGCGCTGGGCGATCGCTTCGGGCGCAAACGAGCACTCCTCGCCGGTCTTGCGCTGTTCGTCGCCGCCAACGCCTTCTCCGCGTTCGCCAACTCGGCGGGCGCACTCATCGTGTGGCGCGTCCTCGCCGGTGTCGGTGCCGCGCTGATCATGCCCGCCACCCTGTCGACCATCACGAGCGTGTTCCCGCCCGACAAGCGAGCCACTGCCGTCGGCGTGTGGGCTGGCATCGCCGGCGCCGGAGGGATGCTCGGCCTCCTGCTCGCCGGAGCGATGCTCGAGCAATGGTGGTGGGGGTCCATCTTCGTCATCACGGCCGCGCTCGGTGCCGTCGCGTTCGTCGCGACCCTGGTCATGATTCCTGAGACGCGCGCATCGCACAGCGTCCGTCTCGACCCGCCCGGCGCGTTGCTGTCGATCGCCGCCGTGGGCGGCCTGGTGTTCGGGATCATCGAAGGTCCCTCGCGCGGCTGGTTCGATCCCGTCACGTTGTTCGGCCTGCTCGGCGGTGGGCTGGCCGGCGTGCTGTTCGTGTGGTGGGAGCTGCGCAGCCCAGCGCCCCTGCTGGATCCCCGACTCTTCCGGAAGCACGGCTTCGCGACCGGCTCGGCGTCCCTCTTCCTCCAGTTCTTCGCCATGTTCGGCTTCTTCTTCGTCGGGCTGCAGTACCTCCAGCTCGTACTCGGCTACAGCACACTCATGTCGGCCGTGGCCTTGTTGCCCGCGGTCGCCGTGATGTTGCCGCTCTCCACCGTCGCCGCCTCGCTCGCCGAGCGATACGGCCAACGGATCGTCGGGGCCGGGGGTCTGCTCGTCGCCGCGGCCGGCTTCGTCGTGCTGGCCTCGCTGCAGGCCAGCAGTGGGTATGCCCAGTTCGTCGTCGGCCTGGTGGTGATGGTCGCCGGCGCGTCGATGGCGATGACGCCAGCGACCAACGCGATCCTCGGTTCGCTGCCCCGAGCCAAGCAGGGCGTCGCCTCGGCGGTCAACGACACCGCACGAGAGCTCGGGTCTGCGTTCGGCATCGCGATCCTCGGCAGTGCCTTCAACTCCGGCTACCGCGGCAGCATTGCCGGCTCATTACAGGGACTGCCTGATTCGGTCGCGGCGGTCGCCCGCAGCGCGCCGGCCGGCGCATTTGCCGTAGCGCAGCAGCAGGCCGGCGCAGCCAGACAAAGCCTCACCTCCGCGACCCGCGACGCGTTCATGACCGGAAGCCGAGCGGCCATGTTCATCGGCGCCGCATTCCTGCTCGTCGGCGCGGTGTACGTCGCGCTCCGAGGCAACCGAGCCACCGCAAACGAGCCAGCCGTTGATGACGCGCACGACGAAGCCGACGAGGAAACCCTCGCGCCTGCACTCGACGCCGCACTCCCTCAGGGACAGAGGCGATGACGCCCCGGCACGGCCGGACACTCGCGGGGGCCGAGCGGCCCGCCGCTGAGGGTGCAGTGGCGCTGGACCTCCATGCGTCCACGATCGCCACCGGTCCGGTCTCCCAAGGAACGCGCGCCTCGGACGCTTCGGCGTTCTTGCCGATCGCTGAACATGGAGTCATCGGTGACATGCACAGCGTGGCGCTCGTCGCCACGGACGGAACGATCGACTGGTACTGCCCGGATCGCTTCGACGCCCCCAGCCTGTTCGGCGCGATCCTCGACCCGGCACGGGGCGGCCACTATCGGATCGCGCCTGCGTCACCCGACTCCCAGGCCAAGCAGCTGTACTTCCCCGATACGAACGTGCTCATCACCCGCTTCTTGTCGACCGAGGGGGTTGGTGAGGTCCAGGACTTCATGCCCATCGGTTCCGCCCGCCAGCGGATCGTGCGCCGGGTCGTGGCCGTGCGCGGTTCGATGAAGTACCGGTTGGAGCTCGAGCCGCGCTTCAACTACGGGCGAGACCACCACGAGGTCGCGATCGACGGCCACCACGCCCGGTTCTCGAACTCGAGTGCCGCATTCTCCTTCGCGTCACCGGTTGCGATCCACGCCACCGACGCCGGTCTGTGGAGCGAGTTCACACTCGACGCAGGGGAGAGCCGCACGTTCGTGCTCCAGTCCGGCGAGGACGCTTCGGCGCTCGGCGAGGAGCAGAGCGAGGGCCTCATGCACTCCACGATCGCGTTCTGGCGCGACTGGATCGGCAAATCCGACTACGTCGGCCGCTGGCGGGAACGGGTGCACCGATCCGCGCTCACCCTCAAGCTGCTCACGTACGCGCCTACAGGAGCGATCGTCGCGGCGCCCACCACGAGCCTGCCCGAACAGCTCGGCGGCACCCGGAATTGGGACTACCGCTACGCCTGGATACGCGACTTCGCGTTCTCGCTCTACGCGCTCCTGCGGCTGGGCTTCACCGACGAGGCCCGCCAGGTCAACGACTACAGCCGCGGCATCGCGCTCAGCCTCACGCCCACCAACGGCGCGAGTCCCCTCCGCCCCATCTACGGCATCGACCTCGACGCCGACACAACCGAACAGACGCTCCACCACCTGTCGGGCTACAAGAACAGCCGTCCGGTACGCATCGGCAACGCCGCCCGCGACCAGCTCCAGCTCGACATCTACGGCGCGCTGTTCGACTCCATCTACCTCTTCGAACAGCTTGCGCTTCAAGGACGCGGTCAGCTCATCGACTACGAGAGCTGGCGCGTCCTCTCCATGCTCGCCGACTGGTTGAGCGACCACTGGCAGACACCCGACAACGGCATCTGGGAGGTGCGAAACGGTCCCCGGCGGTTCACGTACTCGCGGCTGATGTGCTGGGTCGCGCTCGACCGCGCCATCCGCATCGCGGTCCGGCGAGCGCTCCCCGCCGATCTCGCCCGCTGGGCCAGCGAACGCGACGCGATCTTCGCCTGGATCATGGAACGCGGGTGGAACGAACACCGGAAAGCGTTCGTGCAGTGCGAGGGCTCCGACGTACTCGACGCGTCGCTGCTGCTGATGCCGCTCGTGCACTTCATCGCGCCGACCGACCCCCGATGGCTCTCCACCCTCGACGCGATCGGCCGCGAGCTCGTCGCCGACAGCCTCGTCTACCGCTACAACCCCGTGCTCGCGCCGGACGGACTCGACGGCGGCGAGGGCACCTTTTCCATGTGCACCTTCTGGTACGTCGAATGCCTCGCCCGCGCCGGGCAACTCGAAGAGGCGCAGCTCACCTTCGAGAAGATGCTCACCTACTCGAACCACCTCGGGCTCTACTCGGAGGAAATCGGCGAGCGCGGTGAGCTCCTCGGCAACTTCCCCCAAGCGTTCACCCACCTGGCAATGATCAGCGCCGCGGTCAACCTCGACCGGCAGCTCTCAGGCGGGCTGGGTCCGCGCTGAACGGTCGACAGCGCGAGACCGAGGCGATGCGGAAGCATCGGACAAAGGAGTCGAATGATGACGCAGGTCTCACCCCTTCGTGCACGACGCCGTGACGGAAGCCCCACCCGATTTGCAATCAACATCACCAGCGACGCTTCGCCGGCGGAACGGGTCTACGCGCTCGCGGTTCCCCTGTATGACGCCGCGTGACGATCAGGTCCGCCTCCAGCATCTCGTCGAAGCAGCGACCGAGGCCGTGCACCACCTCGACGGGAGATCACGTCAGGATCTCGAAGACGCCGGTCAGCGCTGACTGAACCAAGCGCTCCGCGCAAGCGCTGTGGAAGTCGATCGGACTGGGGAAGGCTCCTCCAGGTGGGCGAGAGTGCCTTCGAGGCGGTCGGCAAGGCCACGGTCAGCACCTCACTCCAGAAGCGGCTCGCTCGCTCGACATCACCGCAGTCGATCGTTACCTCTGCCCACGTCACCTGAAAGCCGCGCACACGAACATCGTGTCTGGTCTTGCTCGCAGTCGCCTTCCCGAAGTTGGCGGTCAGGGACACGCACTCTGATCGGCAGCAGCGTGATCCCGAAGGCGCCGGTTGAGAGCCTCGTCGGCTGTGTCCGGGGCCGGCCGCGAGAGGGGGTCTGCTTAGTTGTGTCTGGTCCGTGCGGGGTGATCTGTGCTGGTGTCTGCTCTGATCGAACGATCGGCGGCGTGTGCCTGTTCCGAGATGTCCTTGATCGTTCGGAGTCGGCGATCCCAACGGTTGGCGACCTCGGACAACGCCTCGGTTGCTTCGGCGAGA